>NZ_JBMIRQ010000043.1:0-37786 GCF_049195265.1 Rhodococcus sp. MALMAid1271
CAGTGTGGATGCGGCGGCGTTGCGTGAGCATGCCGGTTCGGTGTTGCCGGCGCACATGGTGCCCTCGGCAGTGGTGATGCTCGAGTCGATTCCGTTGACTCCTGCAGGCAAACTCGACCGACGCGCACTACCCGAACCTGATTGGTCCGCACAGGTCAGTTCCAGCCGCGACGCAGACAATGCAATCGAGAAGACGCTGGCCGGGCTGTTCGCCGAGGTCCTCCGGCTCGACCGCGTCGGCGTCGACGATTCGTTCTTCGCGCTGGGCGGCGACAGCATCATGTCCATTCAGCTCGTCTCCCGTGCGAAAGCTGCCGGTTTGGCGCTGTCGCCACGAGATGTGTTCGAGCACAAGACTGTTGCCGCGCTCGCAGAAGTGGTTGCAGCAGGAGAGAGCACCGCTGCGCTCGTTCTCGAAGAGCTGCCAGGTGGCGGTGTGGGTGATGTCCCGCTCACGCCGATCGTGGCATGGATGCTCGATCGCACGGATGTGCTCGATCAGCACACACAAACCGCTGTGTTGACCCTCCCCGTCGATATCGAGCTCGAGGTCCTCGAAGCTACGGTCCAGACCGTCCTCGATCACCACGACATGCTGCGCGGGGTACTTCACCGTGGCGAGCTTCCCAGCATGGAGGTTCTTCCCGTCGGTTCGGTGACGGCACACTCGGTCGTACGCCGCGTTTCGTCGACAACCGTTCGGGGAGAGCAGTTCTCGGAGCAGGCCCGAGCCGAGGCTCAGGCCGCAGTGAGCCGTTTGGCACCCGATTCCGGCGTGATGATCCAGATGGTGTGGTTCGACGCGGGCTCCGAGGGAAGCCGGCTGCTGGTGGTAGCCCACCACCTGGTGATCGACGGTGTCTCCTGGCGAATTCTGGTACCGGACCTCGCGTCGGCCTGGGCCCAGATCAGCAACGGAAGCACTCCGGAACTGGCCCCCGTCGGTACCTCCATGCGCCGTTGGTCTCACGGGCTGCGTGAGGTCACCACAACCCGCGGTGACGAACTGCCGTTCTGGCGTGACGTGGTGTCGAAACCCGATCCGCTCATCGGATCTCGGGCACTCGACCGCGATATCGACGTCTATCGGACGGTGGACAAGGTCGAGCTTGCGCTGCCGACCGACGTCACCGAAGGACTGCTCACGGCCCTGCCCGACGCATTCCACGGCAGTGTCAACGACGGCCTGCTCGCCGCTCTCGCCCTTGCCACCGCGGTGTGGCGGCGCGATCGCGGGGTCGTCGTCGGCGATGCTCTGATCTCCCTCGAGGGCCACGGCCGAGAGGACCACGTCGTTCCTGGTGCCGATCTCAGCCGCACCATCGGGTGGTTCACCACGATCTACCCACTCAGGCTGACACTCGACGGCATCGACCTGGACGACGCTCTTGCAGGCGGCGACGATGCAGCACGGCTGATCAAATCGGTCAAAGAGCAGCTGTTGGCAGTTCCCGATCACGGCATCGGCTACGGCATGCTGCGCTACCTGGACGAGGACGGCGCCGCCGCTCTTCGGGGTTTCCCGGCTCCCCAGATCAGTTTCAACTACCTCGGGCGCTACAGCACCGACATTCCGGACGAGCTTCGCGGACACGGCTGGCTGCCGGTGGACGATTCCGGTGTCGGCGATTCGCAGGACGAGGATCTGCCGGTCGCTGCCGCACTCGACATCAACGCCGTCACGACTGCGACGCCGACGGGCCCCCGGTTGGAGGCGACCTTTGCATTCCCCAGCGGCGTGCTCGAGGCGGACGAGGTCAGTGAGCTCGCCGAGCTGTGGCGTCAGGCTCTCACCGCTCTGACCCGACTGGCGCAACGACCGGAGGCGGGTGGCTTCACCCCCTCCGACCTGGACCTGGTGCGCCTCGATCAGAGTTCGATCGACGATCTGGAACGGGTATACCCGGGGCTGGACGACATCTGGTCGATGACACCCCTGCAGGCCGGTCTGCTCTTCCACGCGGAGTTGTCCGATCAGTCTGTCGACGCCTACATCGTTCAGTTGGTCTTGGAACTGCGCGGCGAGGTGGTCGAAGCGAGATTCCGGCGCTCCGCACAGGCGTTGTTGCGCCGACACGCCAACCTACGCACCGCGTTCGTACACAACAGCGACGGCGAGTCCATCCAGATCGTCCACCACGACGTCGACGTTCCGTGGTCCTCGATCGACCTGTCGAACCTCGACGACGACGCTCGGGCCGCAGAACTCGAGCGCATCGAACACGAGGACCGGGCCACCCGGTTCAACATGGCTCAGGCACCTCTGCTGCGCTTCATGCTGATAGCAGTGGCTCCGGGTCAGTGGCGTTTGGTGATGACCAACCACCACATCCTGCTCGACGGTTGGTCGACGCCACTGCTCCTCAAGGACCTGCTGACCCTCTACGTGGTGGACGGCGACGAAACCCTGCTCCCTCGTGTCCCCGCCTACCGCGACTACCTGGCCTGGTTGGCCAAGCGCGATCGCTCGTCGGCACGCGAGGCGTGGGTGAACGCCCTGAGCGGACTCACCGAGCCGACCCTGCTGACCCCGGTGGAAAGTCGGCGGCAGGAGTCGACGCTGGCCGGCCGCGCTCTGGTGTCCTTGGACGCCTCTCGAACGGACCGTCTGCGGGCCGTCGCTCGTGCCCGCGGAGTGACGATCAACTCGATGGTGCAGGCTGCGTGGGCGTTGGTCCTCGGCACCCTGACCGGCCGCTCCGACGTCGTGTTCGGTGCCACCGTGTCCGGACGACCGCCCGAGGTCTCCGACATCGAGTCGATGGTCGGGCTGTTCATCAACACCCTTCCCGTCCGGATCGTGCTCGACCCGGTCGAGACACTCGGCGAATACCTCGACCGCGTGCAGTCCGAGCAAGCCGCGCTGCTCGATCACCATTACCTCGGTCTCACCGACATCCAGCGCGCGGTGGGGCCCGCCGTGGCGTTCGACACTCTGACCGTGTTCGAGTCGTACCCGATGGACCGCGCGGGATTGTCGGCCGAGACGGACCTCGCAGGCATGCGGGTGCACGACGTGCGCGATGGCAGCGATACCGCACAGTATCCGCTGACTCTTGTCGCCATGGTCGACGACCGGCTGCACATCGAGGCGAAGTATCTTCCGGAACTGTTCGAGCACACGGTCGTTCGAGCGACGGTCGACAGAATCGTCCGTGTACTCGACGCAATCGCCACCGACACGGATCGACGTGTCGGATCGCTCTCGCTCCTGTCCGAGGACGAATTGGGTCGATTGGCCCCGGTTCGCGGCCCGGCCGCACCGCATGCTCGGCTGCTGCCCGATATCTTCACCGACGCAGCAGCGTCGAACATCGGTGGAACTGCACTGTGGAGCGAGGTCGGCAGCGTCGATTACGCCGAGCTCGATGCACGGTCGTCCGCTCTTGCGCGCGCCCTGATCACTCGTGGTGCCGGCCCGGAAACAGTCGTTGCGCTGGCCCTGCCGCGCTCGATCGAATCCGTACTCGGTATCTGGGCGGTCGCCAAGACCGGAGCGGCGTTCCTACCGATCGATCCGAGTTACCCGCGCGATCGCGTCGAGCACATGCTCGTCGACTCGCACGCGCACATCGGCCTGACAGTGTCCGAACACCTGGCCGCTGTCGAGGATCTCGGCTCCGCCCGATGGACCGTCCTCGACGACGACGAGACGAACACAGAGCTTGCCGCGTACTCGACCGCGGCGGTCCACAACGAGGACCGCATCCGTCCGTTGCACCTCGATCAGGTCGCGTACCTGATCTACACCTCGGGTTCGACCGGGGTACCCAAGGGTGTCAGCGTCACCCATCGCGGGCTGGCAAACCTTGCCGAGGAGGAGCGCACCCGTTTCTCGGTTTCCGAGGATGCACGAGTACTCGCGTTCGCATCGCCGAGCTTCGATGCGTCCATCCTGGAACTGATCATGGTGTTCTCCGGCGCTGCGACGATGGTCATCGCACCGACCTCGGTCTACGGTGGCACCGAACTGTCTGCGTTGCTCTCCGAACAACACGTGACTCATGCATTTGTCACACCCGCCGCGCTGGCGTCGGTCGATCCGGAAGGCCTGACCGAGCTGCGCGTCGTCGCCACCGGTGGCGACGTGTGTCCGCCCGAGCTGGTGGCCCGCTGGGCGCCGGGCCGTAGCATGTTCAATGCCTACGGTCCCACCGAAGCGACCATCTTCTCGTCAATCAGCGATCAGCTGAACGTCGACTCGCCGATCGATATCGGTTCGCCGACAATCGGTTTCAGCGAAGTGGTCCTCGATGCACGGCTTCATCCGGTCCCGACCGGAGTTGCAGGTGAGCTGTATCTCGCCGGGCCTGCTCTGGCGCGTGGATACCATCGCCGATTCGGTCTGACGGCAGAGCGATTCCTCGCAGATCCTTTCGGCGAGCCGGGTGCACGGATGTACCGCACCGGAGATGTGGTGCGGTGGACCGAAGCGGGCACGCTCGAGTACGTCGGCCGCAGCGATTTCCAGGTCAAGGTGCGTGGCTTCCGTATCGAACTGGGCGAGATCGATTCGGTCCTCACCGACGATCCCTCGGTCGAGTTCGCCACCACGATCGGTGTCGACGGCCCTACGGGCAACACGATTCTGGTCGCCTACGTTCTACCGCGGCCCGGTCGTCGGATCGATACCGCGGCATTGCGGACGCATGTCTCGAATTCTCTTCCCACCCACATGATCCCGACTACATTCGTCGCGCTGGAGTCGATTCCGCTGACGCCGGCAGGCAAGTTGGACCGTACCGCGCTGCCTGCGCCCGATCTCCATCTCGGAAGCGATTCGCGTGCGCCGCGCAACGAGACCGAGCAGACCATCGCCGACATCTTCGGTGAGGTACTCGGAATCGACGGAGTCGGGATCGATACGAGCTTCTTCGACCTCGGCGGCGACTCTCTCAGCGCCACCAGACTCACCGCCCGAGTCAACTCGGCACTCGACACCACGATCAGCGTGCGTGCTCTGTTCGAGGCACCGACCGTCGAGTCGCTTGCCATTCGCATCCACAGCGCCACAGTCGGTGCCGGTCGCCGTCCCGCTTTGATCGCACAGGCGCGACCGGACTCGATTCCGTTGTCGCTGGCGCAGCAACGAATGTGGTTCATCAACCAATTCGATGTGGCGTCTGCGGCTTACAACATTCCGCTCGCGATCCGCCTGACGGGACGCCTCGATATCGCCGCGATGAGTGCGGCTGTCGGCGACGTCTCGAGGCGACACGAGTCGTTGCGCACGATCTTCCCCACCCGTGACGACAAGCCCGAACAGCAGATCCTCGACTTCGAGCAGGTGAACTCCGATCTCGACGTGGTCGACCTGGATCCTGCCGACGTCGTCTCGGCCATCTCGGCTGCTGCTGCAACGGGCTTCGACGTCTCGACCGAGCTACCGTTCCGTGCGGTCCTGTACCGGCTGGCACCGGACGAGTTCGTGCTCTCGATCGTGGTGCACCACATCGCCGCCGACGGAGCCTCCATGGCACCGCTGGCGCGAGATGTGATGGTGGCCTACGGTTCCCGCGCGGCTGCTACCGAGCCGGTGTGGTCGCCACTGGAGATTCAGTACGCCGACTTCGCGGTGTGGCAACGGCAGGTGCTGGGCGACGAGTCCGATCCGGCCTCGCTGGCTGCGCAGCAGTTGAACTTCTGGAAAACCACGCTTGCAGACCTGCCCGAGGTACTCCCACTGCCGCTGGACCATGCACGCCCGGCTCGTCAGTCACTGCGGGGCAACAGTGTGCGGTTCGAGATCGATCGCACGGTACATGCAGCACTGATCGACATCGCCCGCACCAACGAAGCCACTGCCTTCATGGCGGTGCACGCGGCGTGGTCGATCTTGATGGCCCGTCTCAGTGGCACCGAGGACATCGCGATCGGCACGCCGATCGCCGGACGAGGCGAGGCGGCGCTCGACGACCTCGTCGGCATGTTCGTCGGAACGCTGGTGCTGCGCACCGAAGTGGCACCGAAGCTCTCGTTCGTCGAGTTGCTTCGGTCGACACGCGCAGCCGATCTTGCCGCGTTCGACAACACCGACGTTCCGTTCGAGCGGCTGGTCGACGTTCTCGACCCCGCCCGCTCGACCGACCATTCACCGCTGTTCCAGGTCTTGCTCGAATTCCAGAACAACACCGCCGCGACGCTCGAACTGCCCGACCTGACCGTCGAAGCCGTCGATATCGACGCGCACGTGGCCAAGTTCGATCTGCAGCTGACCGTTGCGGAACAGTTCGACGAGTCCGGGGTGCCGTCCGGCATGACGGCCGCGATCACGTACGCGGTGGATTTGTTCGAGGAATCCTCGGTGCAGGAGTTCTCCGCGCGCTTCAGCTCGGTGTTGGCCTCGGTGGCGGCCGATCCCAACCGTGCCGTCGGAGACATCGATCTGCTGCTCGACGGTGAACTCGACGCAATGGCGCACGAGTGGAACCATGCAGGCCGTGCGGCGACCGACGCCACTCTGGCCGACCGGTTCGCTTCCGCTGCAGCACAATTCCCGCAATCGCGTGCAGTCGTCTTCGGCGATCGCTCGATGACCTATTCCGAATTGGACGAACGGTCGAGCCGACTCGCACGGGTCCTGGTGGGCCGAGGGGTGACGTCGGAATCGCTGGTGGCGGTAGCAATGCCGCGCAACGAAGAGCTGATCGTCGCTCTGCTCGCGGTGATCAAGTCCGGTGGCGGTTATCTGCCGGTCGACGTCTCGTACCCAGCCGACCGGCTGGCGTTCATGCTCGAAGACGCCGCACCTGTCTGCGTGATCTCCACCGTCGCCGACAGCTCAGCGGTGCCTGCCACTGACGTCGACGTGCTGTTGGTCGATTCGCCGGAGTTGATCGACGAACTCGGCCGCGTCTCCGGCGCACCAGTGACCGATGCCGATCGGGTCGGGCGAACCAGCGCGGATTCGATCGCGTACGTCATCTACACCTCGGGTAGTACCGGCCGCCCCAAGGGCGTGCAGATCGCGCACCGCAATGTGGCCACCCTGTTCGCCAACACTGCCGGTCTGTTCGATTTCGACGATCGTGACGTCTGGACGATGTTCCACTCCTACGCCTTCGACTTCTCGGTCTGGGAGTTGTGGGGCCCACTGCTGCACGGCGGCACTCTCGTCGTCGTCGACTACTACACCGCACGTTCTCCGGAGCTGTTCCGCGAGTTGGTCATTCGTGAAAAGGTCACGGTACTCAACCAGACGCCGACGGCCTTCTACCAGTTCGCGGAGGCCGACAGGGCCGCGACCGCGGCCGCCGGATCCTCGGACGACGCCACAGAACTATCGCTGCGCTACGTGATCTTCGGCGGCGAGGCGCTCGATCTCGGGCAGTTGGGACGTTGGTACTCCCGGCACGACGAATCCGCGCCCACCCTGGTCAACATGTACGGCATCACCGAGACGACGGTCCACGTGAGCCATTTGGCTCTGACGGAAGCGTTCGCGGCCTCGGCGTCGGCCAGCGTCATCGGTCAGGCCATCCCGGCGTTGAGCGTCGCTGTCCTCGACACCCGTCTCAATCCTGTGCCGCCGGGTGTCACGGGTGAAATGTACGTCTCCGGGGCACAGCTGTCTCGGGGCTACCTCGGCCGCGCAGGGCTGTCTGCCACCCGTTTCGTGGCAGATCCGTCCGGTGCGCCTGGTGCACGGATGTACCGCACCGGAGACACCGCCCGATGGAACCGGGACGGCGCACTCGAGTACCTGGGTCGCAGCGATATGCAGGTCCAGTTGCACGGATTCCGCATCGAACTCGGCGAGATCGAAAGCGCCCTGCTTGCCTTCGACGGCGTCGCGGCCGCCGTGGTCTCGGTGCGCGACGACGGCTTCGGCGATCGACTGATCGGCTACGTCGTTGCCGAGGCCGGACGGACGATCGATCACTCCGCCGTTCTCGACTTCGTCGGCACCACACTGACCTCCTACATGGTGCCCGCAGCCCTGATCGTGCTGGACGAGTTGCCGCTCACCGCCAACGGAAAGCTCGACAGGCGCGCATTGCCCGCTCCGGACTTCTCCGCCAACGTGACCGAAAGTCGTTTGCCGGCAACCGAAGTCGAATCCATACTCGCTGGACTGTTCGCAGATGTCCTCGGCCTCGACACGGTCGGCGTCGACGACTCGTTCTTCGCTCTCGGCGGCGACAGCATCATGTCCATCCAGCTGGTCTCGCGAGCCAAGGCAGCAGGCCTCGTGCTGGCGCCGCGCGACATCTTCGAGCGCAAGACCGTGGCGGCGTTGGCCGAAGTCGCTGTTCTCGGTGGCGACGCGGTGGTGCTCGAGGAGCTCGAGGGCGGGGGAGTAGGACCGCTCCCGCTGACTCCGGTCGTTCATTGGATGTTGGACCGCAGCAAGAACTTCGGTCGGTACACCCAGACGGCATTGCTTCAGCTTCCCGTCGATATCGATCGAGACACGCTCGAGCGCACCGTTCAGGCCGTACTCGATCGCCACGACATGCTTCGGTCGTCACTGTTCGTCGACGCAGACGGAATCTGGCACGAGGAAGTATCTCCGGCCGGCACCGTGTCCGCTGCATCCGTCATCCATGCGGTACCGGTGGAGACGGTCGACGGTCCCGAGTTCTCGTCTTGCGCGGCAACAGAACTCGACGCCGCTGCAGACCGACTGGTTCCCGCCGACGGCGTCATGATCCAGATGGTGTGGTTCCAAGGCCCGAACGGGTCCGGCCGACTACTCGTCGTCGCGCATCACCTCGTCATCGACGGTGTGTCCTGGCGAATCATCGTTCCGGATCTGGCGACGGCATGGAGCCAGATTGTTGCAGGCGACACGCCTGCGCTGGCACCGATCGGTACATCGATGCGGCGGTGGTCGACCGGATTGACCGACGTCACCGCGCGCCGCTCGGCGGAACTGGGGCTGTGGCAGCGGATTCTCGACGGTGTGGATCCGACCATCGGATCGCGTCCACTGGACAAGCACGTCGACGTCGACGCAACGGTGCAACGCATCAAGGTGTCGCTCCCGGTCGAGGTGACCGAGCGTCTACTCACCACTGTCCCCGAGGTGTTCCGTGGCAGCGTCAACGACGGACTGCTGGCCGGACTGGCTCTGGCTCTGACCGCGTGGCGTCGCGAACGCGGCGACGAGGTGCGTACAGCGTTGATCACGTTGGAAGGCCATGGGCGTGAGGACGCAGTGGTGCCAGGAGCGGATCTGGGCAGGACCGTCGGCTGGTTCACCACGATCTTCCCGGTGCGCCTCGATCTCGGCTCCGTGGACATCGCCGACGCGTTGGCTGGTGGCGATTCCGCCGGCGCACTGATCAAGGCCGTCAAGGAGCAGATGCTCGAAATCCCGGATCACGGAATCGGATACGGCATGCTGCGGTACCTCGACTCCGCGGGCAGCGAGGCTCTGTCCGGTTACGCCGCACCACAGGTGAGCTTCAACTATCTCGGACGCTTCTCGACCGGATCGACCGAAGGCATGGCCGATGTCGGCTGGATTCCTGTGGCGGACGCAGAACTGGGCGACGCACAGAACCCGGACATGCCCGTACCTGCTGCGTTGGACATCAATGCCGTCACGACGTCGACACCGGACGGACCGCAGTTGGACGCCACGTTCGCGTTCCCCTCGGGCGTTCTCACGGCCGAGGACGTCGATCGGTTGATCGAACTGTGGACCCGGGCCTTGACCTCGATAACCGAGCACTCCTCGTCCGAGGACGCGGGTGGATTCACCCCGTCCGATCTGGATCTGGTCGACATCGATCAGCGCTCCATCGAGGTGCTCGAGAAGCGATTCCCGGATCTCGACGACGTGTGGTCGATGTCGCCGCTGCAGGCAGGCTTGTTGTTCCACGCGCGCCTCGCGGGTGAAGTCGGCAGCGACAGCGCGGGAATCGACGCCTACATGGTTCAACTGGGCCTCGAGCTGCGCGGCGTCGTCGATCCGGCACGCATGCACGCCGCCGTCGACAAGCTCGTCGCGCGTCACCCGAATCTGCGAGCGGCCTTCGTACACAACAGCACCGGAGAGTCTCTGCAGATCGTGCAGAGCTCGGTCACCGTGCCGTGGGCCGAGGTAGATCTACGCGGCGAGGCCGATGTCGAGTCTGCATTGCAGGGTGTCCTCGAGGCCGATCGCAGCGTGCGGTTCGACATGGACTGCGCCCCGCTGCTGCGGTTCACGCTGATCACCCTCGCCGACGATCATTGGCGGCTGCTGCTGACCAACCACCACATCCTGTTGGACGGATGGTCGACGCCGCTGGTGGTGAAGGAACTCATCACGCTGTACGTGACCGAGGCCGACGACTCGATGCTGCCGCGGATTCCCGCCTACCGGGATTACCTGACCTGGATGCGGCAACGAGACGTCGCGATCTCCACCTCGCAGTGGGTCAGCGCGATGGCGGGGGTCGAGGAGCCGACGCTGCTGGTCACCGGTGACCGGGGTCGACAGTTGTCCACGGTCTCACTCGAAACCGAGCGCTCGCTGTCGATCGAAACCACTGCAGCCTTGCGTGATTTCGCGTCTCGTCGCGGGTCGACTCTGAACACGCTCGTTCAGACCGCATGGGGCGTCGTACTCGCGACACTCACCGGCAGAGACGATGTCGTGTTCGGTGCCACCGTGTCCGGCCGTCCGCCGGAGGTCCCCGGCATCGAGGCGATGATCGGCCTGTTCATCAACACGTTGCCTGTTCGGGTCACTCTCGATCCGAACGAGACCTTGGGCGCTCTCGTCGACCGTGTGCAGGGGGAGCAGGCCGCACTGCTCGATCACCACTACCTCGGCCTGACCGACATCCAGCGTGCGGCCGGTGCCGGCGTTGCATTCGACACACTGACCGTCTTCGAGTCGTATCCGGTCGATCGCGCCGGAGCCTCGGCTGCCACTGATTTCGCAGGCATGCAGGTGACGGACATTCTCGGAACGGATGCCGCGCACTACCCGTTCACCCTGGTCTCGTCGGTCGACGAGCGCCTCAACCTCAAGGCCAAGTACCTGCCCGAACTGTTCGGGATCGAGGAAGTCGACGCCATCGTGGACCGAGTCGAGCGAGTGCTGACGGCATTGCTGGCGGACGAACAACGGCCCTTGGCTCGAGTCGGACTGCTCGCAGACGCCGAACGTGCAGCCCTGGCACCGGTACGGGGCATCGAAGGCAGGTCGACGCGGCTGCTTCCGGAGATATTCTCCGATGCCGCGGCCATCGACCCGGACGCCATCGCGTTGCGCAGTGTCGACGGTGAATTGACCTATCGGGAGCTGGATCGACGGTCGAACCGGCTCGCCAGGATTCTGCTGAGCCACGGCGTGCGCACCGAGACCTTCGTTGCGCTCGGTATCGCCCGGTCCATCGAGTCGGTACTGACGGTGTGGGCGGTCGCGAAGTCCGGTGCCGCCTTCGTCCCGGTCGATCCGAACTACCCGGCCGATCGCATCGAGCACATGCTCGCGGACTCGGGCGCAGGTTTCGGTGTCACCACCCGAGCCCACCTCGACGAACTGCCGTCCACCGTGCCGTGGATCGTTCTGGACGATCTCGCCACGGACGGTGCCAACGCCGTCGACGACGGTCCGATCTCCGCAGACGAACGCCACGGTCGCGTCACCGAAGGCAGTGCCGCGTACACGATCTACACCTCCGGTTCGACCGGAGTTCCGAAGGGGGTCGTGGTCACTCATTCCGGCCTCGACAACTTCGCGACCGAACAGCGCGAGCGCTACGGGGTCACGAAGGATTCCCGGACGCTGCACGTGTCGTCGCCGAGCTTCGATGCTTCGGTGCTCGAGTACCTGCTGGCGTTCGGTGTCGGTGCCACGATGGTGATCGTGCCGCCATCGATCTACGGCGGCGAGGAACTCGCATCGCTGCTGGCATCGGAAGCCGTCACGCACGGATTCATCACCCCGTCTGCACTGGCGTCGGTCGACCCGAACGGTCTCGAGACGTTCGCCGATGTCGTCGTCGGCGGCGAGGCCGTTCCCACCGAGTTGGTCGGCAGGTGGGCACCCGGCCGCAACCTGTTCAACGGTTACGGGCCGACCGAAGCGACGATCATGTCCAACATCAGTGCACCGATGGTTGCCGGCGAGCCGGTGTCCATCGGCGGACCGGTGCGCGGCGTGTACGAGGTGGTTCTGGATTCGCGATTGCAGCCCGTTCCTGTCGGAGTGGCAGGAGAGCTGTATCTCGCGGGCGTCGGACTGGCGCGCGGTTACCACGATCGGATGGGCCTGACGGCCGAGCGATTCGTCGCAGATCCGTTCGGTACGCCCGGTGCGCGGATGTACCGAACCGGGGACGTCGTTCGATGGACGTCGGACCTGACCATCGAATACGTCGGCCGGAGTGACTCCCAGGTCAAGGTGCGCGGATTCCGCATCGAACTCGGCGAGATCGACGCAGCCCTCTCGGCGCATCCAGTGGTCGACTTCGCGGCGACCTTCGGCACTCCTGGCCCGACCGGGGCGACGGTTCTCGTGTCGTACATCCGCCTCACCGGGGACAATCCGGCAGACACCTTCGACACCGCGGTCCTGCGCGATCATCTCGCTGCAGCATTGCCGTCCCACATGGTGCCCAGCGCCATCGTGGTACTCGAGTCGATTCCGTTGACTCCCGTGGGCAAGCTCGATCGGGCCGCACTGCCGGTACCCGAGTTCGGGTCGGCCACCTCCTCACGCGAACCGAGTAGCCCGGCCGAAATCACCGTCGCTGCCGTGTTCGCGGAAATTCTGGAGGTCGATCGAGTCGGGGCCGACGACAGCTTCTTCGAGCTCGGCGGCGACTCGCTCAGCGCAACCCGGGTGATCGCTCGGGTCAACGCAGAATTCGACACCGCCATCGGTGTTCGCACGATCTTCGAGACGCCCACGGTGTCGGGACTGGCGACTGTGGTCGGCAGCGCGGACACTCGAACACGACGTCCGGCGTTGGTCGCCGCTGTGCGTCCGGACCACATTCCGCTCTCGCTCGCTCAGCAACGTATGTGGTTCATCAACCAGTTCGATACCTCTTCGGCCGCGTACAACGTGCCATTGGTCGTCAAACTGACCGGGAAGCTGGACACGGCGGCATTGGCCGCTGCAGTGATCGATGTTCTCGAACGCCACGAGTCGCTGCGCACGACGTTCCCCGACGGACCCGAGTTCCCGGAGCAACGTGTCCATCCGGCGGCAGATGTCGCCCCAGCGGTCGAACCCGAACAGATCGACTCCGGGGTGCTCACCGACCGCGTGGCACTGCTGGCCGGGCGTGGGTTCGACGTGACCTCCGAGATCCCGGTACATGTCGAGCTGTTCCAGGTGCTCGGCACCGGCGACGACTCGGCGGACGAGCCGGTTTTCGTGCTCGCCATGGTGGTGCACCACATCGCGGCCGACGGTGCATCGATGGCACCGCTGGCGCGCGATGTCGTTCTCGCATACTCCGCTCGTAGCGCAGGCCACGCTCCGGATTGGGCGCCGCTGCCGGTTCAGTACGCCGATTACACGATCTGGCAGCGTCACCTGCTCGGAGACGAACAGGACTCGTCGAGCGTGGCAGCGGCGCAGCTCGAGCATTGGTCCACAGCTCTCGCCGGTCTGCCCGACGTATTGCCGCTGCCGACCGACCGACCGCGACCGACCACCCAGGATTTCCGCGGTGGCCGTGTTCGCTTCGATGTCGATGCCGAGATCCATCGGAACCTCGTCGAGATCACGCGTGAACAGAACGTCAGTATGTTCATGGTTCTGCACGCGGCGTTCGCGGTGGTGCTGGCTCGGTTGAGCGGTACCGACGACATCGCGATCACCACTCCGGTCGCCGGACGCGGGGACGCTGCTTTGGACGACCTCGTCGGAATGTTCGTCAACACGCTCGTGCTGCGGAGCCGAGTCGACGAGTTCGCGACGTTCGAGGATCTGCTGAACCAGGTCAAGGCCCACGATCTCGAAGCGTTCGACCACACCGAGATGCCGTTCGAGAGAATCGTCGAGGTCCTCAACCCGACTCGCTCGACGGCTTACGCCCCGCTGTCTCAGGTGGCGCTGTCGTTCCAGAACAACGAGAAGGCCTCGGTCGAGCTACCGGGCCTACGCGTGGAAGGCTTCGATTTCGACGTTCCCGTCGCCAAGCAGGACCTTCAACTGCTGCTCTCCGAAAAGTTCGACGACGGCGGTCGTCCGAGCGGCTTGGAAGCGGCATTCGATTACGCCACGTCTCTGTTCGATGCAGCCAGTGTCGAGGCGATCGCGTCGAGACTGATCCGCGTCCTGGCCGCCGTGGGTCGCGACCGCCGCGCGGTGGTCGGCGACATCGACATCCTGGACAGCGATGAGCGGCGGGCGTTGTCACCGGCGCGCGGGACCCCAGATGTCGCGGTTCGTACGTGGCCGGAGCTCCTGGCAGAGTCGGTCGGTCTCGACCCGTTCGCGGTCGCCGTCACCTACCGCGGCGTGAGTTTGTCCTACGCCGATCTCGACAGCTGGTCCAACCGCATCGCTCGGATGCTCATCGACTACGGCGTCGGGCCCGAGACTTTCGTTGCGTTGGCCCTACCTCGTTCGATCGAGTCGGTGTTGTCGGTATGGGCGGTGGCCAAGACCGGTGCCGCGTATCTGCCGGTCGATCCGAACTACCCGGCGGATCGCATCGCGCACATGCTCGAAGATTCCCACGCCGCCATGGGGCTGACCGATATCGACAGCAAGGATGCGCTACCTGACACGGTTCCGTGGCTGGTTCTGGACGATCCGGAAATTTCTGCCGAGTTGGCTCGGTATCCGGCCGCGGCCGTGACCGACGCGGAGCGCACGGCCACCCTCCACATCGACCATCCGGCGTACCTGATCTACACCTCGGGTTCGACCGGGCGGCCGAAGGGTGTCGCGGTGCGTCATCGCGGCCTGGCCAACCTCCAGGCCGAGGTCATCGAGCGGTTCCGTCCCACCAGGGATTCACGAGTTTCACACATCGCGTCACCGAGTTTCGACGCGTCGATCTACGAACTGACCATGGCGTTCGGAGTCGGTGCCACGGTCGTGATCGTGCCGCCCGGTGTCTTCGGCGGAGGCGAGCTGGCCGATCTCCTCGAAGCCGAACATGTCACGCACGCGTTCCTGACGCCTGCGGCGCTGTCTTCGATCGACGAGACGCGGCTCGGTACCGTCCGCGTATTGGCCGTCGGTGGTGAAGCGTGCACTCCGGAGCTGGTGGCCAGGTGGGCACAGGGACGCAAGATGTTCAACGGCTACGGCCCGACGGAGACCACGATCCAGGCCAGCGTCGGTGGACCGCTCGTACCGGGTGGCACGGTCGACGTCGGCCGCCCTGCAATCGGATTCCGATACATGGTTCTCGATTCGCGGCTCCGGCCGGTTGCACCGGGGGTACCGGGCGAGCTCTACATTGCCGGTCCCGGTACCGCGCGCGGCTATCTCGATCGGTTCGCTCTGACCTCCGAACGTTTCGTCGCCGATCCCTTCGGTACACCGGGGGATCGGATGTACCGGACGGGCGATGTCGTGCGGTGGGGCCGTGGCGGTGACGTCGAGTTCGTCGGACGCAGCGACTTCCAGGTGAAGGTACGCGGTTTCCGAATCGAACTCGGTGAGATCGATTCGGCCCTGACCGAGCAGGATCAGGTGGGATTCGCCGCGACGATCGGACACACTGCGGCGTCCGGCGACACTGTGCTCGTCTCGTATGTCCTCGCGGCAGACGGCGAGACGATCGACCCCGAGGCACTACGCGACCGAGTTGCGAAAATGCTTCCACGCCATATGGTTCCGTCGTCGATCGTCGAACTCGACGATATTCCGCTGACTCCTGTGGGCAAGCTCGACCGTCGGGCACTTCCGGTACCGGAGCTGACGGTGTCGACAACTCCGTACCGGGCACCGAGCACCGACGTGGAGGCCGCAATCGCCGATGCGTTCGCCCACGTTCTCGGGGTCGACCGAGTCGGTATGGACGACAACTTCTTCGAGCTCGGCGGCACGTCCTTGGTTGCGACCAAGATCGTGCCCGCCATCGAAGATGCCATCGGAGTTCGAGTGCCACTGCAAGCGTTGTTCGTCGACCCGACACCGGCGGGGTTGGCCGCGAGGGTCGCGTCCGACGCCGGCGCTTCCGGTGCAGACCTCGATTCGGTGTTCGGCGTGGTGATTCCACTACGCAGTACAGGGTCGAAGGCACCGATCTTCTGTGTCCACCCCGGGATCGGACTCTCGTGGGGATACGCCGGTATCGTCTCGAAATTGACCGACGATCGCCCGGTTTACGGCCTTCAGCTGCCGAGCATCGTCGAAGGGTCGACCTTCGGCTCGATACGCGACCTCGCACATCGGTACGCCGATGAAATTCGCGCCGTCCAACCGGTGGGTCCGTACCATCTCCTCGGATGGTCGCTCGGCGGCTCGCTGGCCCATGCGATCGCCGTGGAATTGCGTAGCACCGGCAGCGAGGTTCGTACCCTGGCTCTACTGGACAGCTACGTCGACGGCCACGACGACACACCCGAGGGTGCGTTGAGCGTCGAGAACCTACTCGCAGGTTTGGGGCTGGACCTGACTTCTCAGTCGCCGGCCGAGCCGCTGACGTACGAGCGGGGCGTCGAACTGCTCGACGAGTCGTTGGGTCAGACGACCGGCGTCACTGCCGATCACCTGCGAAGGATCAATGCGGGATTCGAGAACTCGACCCGGATCATGGCCGAGTTCGTTCCGGATGTCTTCGACGGCGACGTCTTGTTCTTTTCTGCAACGAAGGGCGCGAGCGACGGAATTGTCAGATCTCCACAGGAATGGCGACCGTACGTGACAGGGGATATCGTCATCCACGACGTCGAGGTTTTCCACAACGAGATGACCAATGCCGATGCGGCCGATGTGATCGGGCCGGTCGTCAATTTCCATCTGGGTAATACACCTGAATAACGTTTGGCGTGTTCGTCACTTCGAAGAGCACTCTTGCGAATACCATCGGCGTTCGGTACCAAAGCGATCGAATGCGAATTACTACTACCAGGGGACAGAAGTGAAACTGATCAGAACAGCAACGGTCGCGGTGGCGTTGACCGCTGCGGTAGCCACCGGAGCGGGCCACGCAGTAGCAGATCCGTCAGCGGATTCGGTCAACTACCAGACGGCGGTCAACCCGGATGGAACCGTCACCACCCTCCTCGACGCCGGACTGTTCCGCGTCGATGCCACCAGCGAGACGGTGTCTGTCATCGATCAGGCCGGCACCACCATTGCCTCGGTCCCACTCGAATACTCCATCAACGGCACCGTCTACTCGATTGCTCCCCTGATCGGGGCCGAGGGTCGCGAACTGACGCTGACGCCGCAGACGGTTCCCGTGGCTGACGTTGCAGGCCCGCGCACGAAGCAGCAGGCATTCGACAACATGGTCAACCAGCTGGCCATCGGCTGGAACAACGGCGGCGGAGTCGGCACGGCGATCGGAGCCGGCCTCGGGTTCGCCATCGGCTGCGTGTCGATCTTCCCGAACTTCATTTCCGGCTGCATCATCGGAACTGTGATCGGTACCGTCGCCGGCGCTGTCATCGGCACCGCGAACGGAAACCCGGAAGCTCAGCCTGCGGTCTTCGAGTACTTCACCACTGCATAACAGCACATCGGCGTCGAACGGGCGTACGAGAACGGCGGGTAGGGCACGTGCCCTACCCGCCGTTCTCGTTCGCTCTATCCGCTGTTTCTCGTTCGTCCGTTGAGCGCCCGGCGCATGGAGACCGCCTTGACCATCGTCTCTTCGAATTCCTCGCCCGGGTCCGAGAGTGCGACGATCGCGCCGCCGACCCCATACGTCACTTCGTGTGCGGTCGCCACAATCGTGCGGATGACGATCGAGAAGTCCGCAGTGCCCGTGATCGAGAAGTAGCCGATAGCACCCGAGTAGACCCCGCGTGGACCGTCTTCGAGCTTGTCGATGATCGCCATGGTCCGAATCTTCGGAGCGCCGGTCATGGACCCGCCCGGGAATGCGGCGCGAATGCAGTCCGCCGCCGACGCGTCGTCGCGTAGGCGTCCGCGCACCGTCGACACCAACTGATGCACGGGCGCGTAGGTCTCGACATCGAACAACTTGGGCACGTGCACCGAACCCGGGATGCACACCTGGGCCAGGTCGTTGCGGACCAAGTCCACGATCATCAAATTCTCGGCCTTGTCCTTCTCGTTGGCGACGAGATCGGCCTTGAGCGCGTTGTCCTCTTCTGCAGTGGCACCTCGCGGACGCGTTCCCTTGATCGGCTTGGATTCGACTATGCGGTCGGCGTCGATGCGCAAGAAACGTTCAGGAGACGCGCTCAGCACGGAAACTTCGGGAAAGTTGAGCAGAGCACTGTACGGAGTGGGATTGATCTCGCGCATGTACGAGTACGTGGCCGCAGCATCGATCGAACCGGACACCGTCGCGGTGTTGGTCAAGCAGACCTCGTAGGTTTCACCGGAGCGAATTTCGGCAAGGCACTGCGAGATCAGATCGAGGTAGTGGGCGCGGTCGTGTCGTAGTCGAGGTTCGAGTGATCGATCGGCGCCGAGCAGGGGAGCACCGGACCCATCTGCAGCGGACCGGGTTGCTGGCGGGGACTGCGCGGACAGTGCCCGCAGGGTATCGGTGACGGAGTCGAACCACTGCGCCAACACCGGATCGCCCGGGGTGGTCGCCAGCCCCATCAGGTACAGGGTGCCTGCCTGATGGTCGAAGACGAGCGCCCGGTCGGCGAACACCATGGAGGCATCAGGAGTGGCAGCGGTGTGCACCAGTTGTCCGCCGGTGTCCGCCTTGAGCTCGTAGCCCAGATACCCGACGTAGCCGAGGCCGAAGGCGAACGGTAGATCGTGCCGCGGGGGAGTGGCCCGCTCCCGCAGCTGGGCGTCGATGTAGTCGAAGAATGTGGAGTGGATGTGCTGTGTTGCACCGTCGGCGCCCTGTACGGTCACCGTGGTCTCCGCGACAGAGTAGGTCACGTATTCGGCGTGCGGGCCGGAGCAGTCGCCCATGACGGTGAACCTGCATTCCGGCTCGAGTGCGGCGCTGCCGTCCAGCCAAAAACTCTTTGTTCCGTCGGCGAAGAGCGTCTCGAAGACCTGCTCGGAATCGAATGCCTCATCGAGAGTGCGCGTTTCGATGGTGAACATCGAGTCCTGCGTGCCTGCGGCGCTGGACGCGCTCGACTGAGCGAGTGTCAGGTCGCGAAAGTTGGTGAGAAGTTCGCGTCCGTATTCGGTGCTGATGGATTCAGGATGGAACTGCACTCCCCACATCGGCTTGCTGCGGTGCCGAACTGCCATAACCAGGCCGTCGGGTGTCCACGCGATTTCTTCGAAGTCGGCGGGCGTCTGTGTGACGACCAGTGAGTGGTACCGCACCACCGAGTACGGCGAAGGAATCCCATCGAACAGATCGACGCCGGTGTGCGAGATGTCGGTGATCCTGCCGTGCATCGGCGTCGGCGCGAGGTCGACGCTTCCACCGAACAGATGGCACAAGCCTTGATGCCCCAGACACACGCCGAGAATCGGCAGCGCGGACTCCATGATCACTCGACTGCTGATGCCGAAGTCCTGCTCCAGGTCGGGGCGTCCGGGACCGGGGGAGATGACGACATTGTCGTATTCGTCGAAATCCAGCGAACTCCACGCGACGTCGTTCTTGACCACCGTCGGCGGTCGGCCGTTCACTTCGGCCAGCAGGCTGAAAAGGTTGTAGGTGAAGGAATCGTAATTGTCCACCAAGAGCGTGTTGATCGTCATCGAGTTGCCTCTACCGTTCACTTTCGAGGCCAGGTCGAGCCGTCGGAGAATCGATGATCAAGTCCTCGACACGACAGGCCTCCGCGATCAGCGATCGGTAAAGCGCTTCGAGAAAGTCGGGGGACAGGCCGTTTGCCGACGCGAATTCTCGGGCACGCGCGGTAACCAAGCCGACGCGGCCCGGCTGCATCATCGGAATATCGTATTCGCGTTTTATGTGTGCAACCCGTACACATACATCTATCCGATCGCGGATTGCAGTGCGTAGCAC
Source organism: Rhodococcus sp. MALMAid1271 (assembly GCF_049195265.1). Taxonomy (NCBI): domain Bacteria; kingdom Bacillati; phylum Actinomycetota; class Actinomycetes; order Mycobacteriales; family Nocardiaceae; genus Rhodococcus; species Rhodococcus sp. MALMAid1271. The sequence continues at coordinate 20,016 of NZ_JBMIRQ010000043.1, forward strand.
CTCGTCAATCCCGTCCAACTCGGTCCGTAACTCGGTAAGCTTCTGCTCGCCGACTGCTCGCCGATCTTCGGATTCCGCCTCGGAGACAGCCTCGGAGACAGCCGTACGGAGGGTGCCGTCGGAGAGCTGATGAGAATGCTGGCTCACGTGATACTGCCCCCTGATTTTTCGACTCCAGTGGTGAGTTTCATCGGAATTCGCCGAGAATTGTTACGGCGATAGTGTCCTCTTGTCCACCTGAGTGACGACGGATACTCGATGATGACACCTCGTACGGTTTTGACGCTACTCAACCGTATTGGAACCGAGGAAACCGCGACGATAAACACACCGACGCCGACTGGAACATACGCAGAGTTCGAATTGCAATAAAAAACTGCACCGCCGGACTGTTTCCAATTCGACGGTGCAGTGGCGGCATGTCAGGCGCCGCGGCGCTTGACCTTCAGCAAGTCCAAGCGTTCTTTGAGGAGTTCTTCGAGCTCGTCGACCGAACGCCGTTCGAGCAACATGTCCCAGTGCGTGCGCGGAGGCTTGACCTTCTTGGCTTCCGGTGCCGTGCCCTCGATCAGCGAGCCCTCGAGGCCGTTACGGCAGGCCCACGTTCCCGGGATCTCGGCGTCGTCCGCGAACGGAACGTCGAACTCCTCGCCGTTGTCGCAGCGATAGCGAGCAACGCGACGAGGTGCCAGGTCGTGATCACGATCGGTCTCGTAGCTCACTGCTCCCAGTCGGCTACCTCGAAGTACACGATCTGCCATGGTGAAGTCCTCTCCATCGATAGTAGGTACGCACGTCGATGCCATCCGTCGACACCGAGCTACACCGTCTACCCACTGATCTACAACGTCGCCACACGCCGGTTCGTTCCCGGGCCGACATTGCGACCCGACGCGGTGCCATCTGTGTAGCTGATGAAGGCATCTTACCTCCCAGGCACCAGTAGGCTGAACGACCATGTCCGTCAGAACCCGCCGCGACCAGACCTGCACATGGTGCGGCAGACCTGTCGCCGACACGGGGACCGGACGCAAGCGGCGTTACTGTCGGCAATCGTGTCGTCAGCGCGCGTACGAACAGCGCAGCGCGATGAAAGGAACATCGGTTCCCGAGGACGCGATCGTCCTGACCGCCGAGGAAGCGTCGGCGGCGGCAGACCGAGCGTTCGAGGTCCGGTGCGCCGCCGAGGACGTCAGCACGGCGGTGACGGAAGGTGCCGACACCGCGGAACTGCATCGCTTGTGTGTCGAGCTGTTGGACAAGGCGCGCGACGCGGAACGGCTCCGCTGACCCGAGCGGTGGGCCTGTGGGCACGCCCTCCGCTGAGAAATATTCGGAATGCCGGGATACCTTGGTTCACTCCGACCATGTGCCGACGTGGTCGATGCGTTGGAGATCCGCTGTCGACTCACCAGCAAAGGGCCCATGCATGACAGTTGCCGCGATCTACCTCGTCATTGCCTTCGGACTGGGCGGACTCGCCATGGTCGTTCGACTGCCCCCACTGGTCGGATTTCTGGCTGCCGGCTTCGTCATCAATGCCCTCGACGTCGGTGAGGTGCCCCAGCTCGAGCTGATGGCGGACCTGGGCGTCACATTGCTGCTCTTCGCGATCGGCCTAAAGCTCGATGTGCGAATCCTTCTGCGACGTGAGGTGTGGTTGACCACCTCGGCACACATGGTGGTCAGCGTGGCAGTGGGGACGGGTGTGCTGTGGTTGGCCGCGGTCGCGGGAATGTCGATGCTGTCGGGCCAGTCTGCGACGACAATCGCTTTGCTTGCCTTCGCGATGTCGTTCTCGAGCACCGTCTTCGTGGTCAAGGTGTTGGAGGAACGGGGGGAGTCGCACGCTCTGTACGGGCGCGTGGCAATCGGCGTTCTGGTGATGCAGGACATCATTGCCGTCGTGTTTCTCACCGTCACCAGCGGCAAGCTGCCGTCGATCTGGGCGCTGGGATTGGTGTTGCTCTGGCCGCTCACCCGAGTCCTTCGCAGAATCTGGAGCGGACTGGGCCACGGGGAGATGCAGTCCCTGTTCGGCATCGTCATGGCGTTGGTGCCCGGATACGTGCTGTTCTCCTCACTCGGGCTCAAGGGCGATCTCGGAGCATTGGTCATCGGCATTCTCTTGGCGTCTCACCCGGCCTCGTCCGAGTTGTCCAGGTCGCTCTTCCACATCAAAGAATTGCTGCTGGTGGGGTTCTTCGTCTCCATCGGCCTCTCCGGTCTGCCGGATCTGCCCAGTATCGGCATCGCCCTGCTGATGGTGTTGCTGTTGCCGATCAAGAGCGCTTTGTACCTCGGCCTGTTCACGATGATGAAACTGCGATATCGCACGTCCGTCCTGGCCGGGCTGAGTCTGATGAACTATTCCGAGTTCGGTTTGATCGTCGTCTCGGTCGGGGTGGCCTCCGACCTGCTCGCGCCGGCCTGGTTGGTGGAGATGTCGATTGCCGTCGCGCTGAGCTTCGTGGTGTCGGCGTTGGTCAACGGTCGCGGCCATCTGATGGTGGAGAAGATCGCGGCGCGGCTGCCCGCGCAGGACGAAACCGAGCTGCACCCGGAGGAACGCCCGGGTGATGCAAGTGATGCCGAGGTGGTGGTGATCGGCATGGGCCGGGTGGGCTTCGCGGCCTACGAGCGCCTCACCGATCACTATCGGCTCCGCGTTGTCGGCGTGGACTACGACGGCCCGCGGATCGAGCGGCTCGCCGACCGTGGTTACCGCGTCATCGAAGGCGATGCCACGGACCTGGATTTCTGGCATCGGCTCCGCCACTCCGAATCTGTGCGCATCGCCGTCCTCGCGATGCCGCGCCACGGTGCCAACGTCACGGCGCTCGCGTGCCTTCGAGAATCCGGTTTCAGCGGCACCGTGGCGGCCGTAGCTCGCTACGACGACGAGGTTCAGTGGTCCAAGGAACACGGAGTGGACATCGCATTCAATGTCTACGCGGGCGCCGGATTGGAGCTGGCAGACCAGGTGGGGAACACGGCCTCGGGGCACGCCGGTGGGACACTGGAACCCGAGGCCCACGAGCCCCGCCGACCCGAGATCGAGCCATGAGCCGGGAGGCAGCTGCACGTGTGCAGACTACGGAGTTCTTCGGTCACCGAAGGATTCGGTTATTCCGCAAGATCCTCGGCCGCTCCGGGCATGTCGCGGCCGGCACCCTTGACGTCGTCGACGGCGTCGTTGTCGGCGTCGGACTCCGGCGCGTTCGTTTCGGAGTCGTCTGCGATACCTCCATCCTCGAGACCGAGCGCGTCTCGAGCGTCCTGTCCGGTCATACCGAAAAGGCTGCGGACATGCACATCTTGCTGTGGAAACGGTATCTCGATCTCGTGCCGTTGTAGCGCGGAGTGCAGGGCCCAGTTGTATGCAGCGGTGACGGCGGCTGGGCGCACCGTGGCTTCCCCGTTCAGCCACACCACCAATTCGTAGTTGAGCGAGCTTTCCCCGAACTCGGTCAACCAGACCTGCGGCCGATGTGGGCCGTCGAGTGTCAGTGTGAACGGCAGCTCGGCCGCCGCTTCCAGCGCGGCGAGCTTCACGATGTTCTTGTCGGTGCCGTAGGCAACGCCGAACGCCACCCGCAGGCGTCGTGAGACGTCACGGTGCGTCCAGTTCACCACCTGGCCGGTGACGAATTCGGAGTTGGGCACGATGATGTCGATGTTGTCGTTCGTGACGATTCGGGTTGCCCGGATTCTGATGTCCCGTACTTCTCCGGTGACGCCCGATTCGAGTTCGACGAAGTCACCGACCTCGATCGTTCTGTCGAACAGCAGGATGAGTCCGGAAATGAAGTTGCTGAAGATCGTCTGCAATCCGAAACCGAGCCCGACACCCAGAGCGCCGGCCAGCCAGGCGAACCGGCTCAGGGGCACGCCGAGCGCCGAGACCGAAAGCAGGAGGCCGATCCCGACGATCGTGTAAGCAAGGATCCTCGACACGGTGTACCAGGTGCTTCGGTGCGCGTTGCTCTCACGTTCGGCATATTTGAGCAGGCCCCGACGCGACAGCAGAGCAAGGAGCACCGTAGCGATCAGGACGCCGATGGAAACCACGATCTCGTTCAGCGAAATCAGTTCACCGAACACCTTGACCGAGTCGAATCCGATGGCGCGCGTAGAGGTCACCTGTCGACTCAATCACAGATTCGATCGATGGGCTGCCGCCCAGTCCGAGCGGCCGTCCACGTAGGTTCAGGTGCTGCCTGCCGCGCCGCCTCCTCCTCCGGCACCGCCACCTGACGCAACAGATCCACTACTGCTGGAGACGAACACACCGGAGAACGCAGCCCAGGGGAGTACTACCGGGCCGCCTGCGGCGTAGTTGGCACCCGCGGGTGAGGTGAACACTTCCAGCGGCGAGTCACTCGCCGGATCGGTTGCGGCGTCGAGTTGTTTCCGGAAAGACGGGGCCAAGCCGAGGGCGATGATGTCCGGCAGGGCGGCATTGAGGTCCACCGACTCGTCTGCGTCCTTGGCCGCCTGCTTCACACCGTCGCGGTACGCCTCCCAGGGCCGAGCGGCGTCCAAGCCTGCGACCGAGAACCGTGAGTACGCGATCGCTGTCGACAATCCAGCAACGAAGAGAACTGCTGACAGGACCACCGCGAACCACAGAGTCGGGGCACCTGAGGTGGCGACCGCGATTCCGCCGATGGCGGCGGCGCCGCCGAGCACACCCAGACCTGCAAGCACTGCCCGCCGCTGGGCAGTGCCGTCGGCGACGAATCCGCTCGACCGCAGTCGGGCCTCCACGAGTTCTTTCGTCGCGCCGGGGCCCCGCGAGATCTTCTTCAACTCCTCGCCGGGTACGACATCACCCACGGCACGTGCGGCGAGCATCGACCAGACCGTCTGTTGCACCTCGCCGCGGGCGCGGGTCCGATCGAGAAGCCTGATGCTGACTGTGCCCTTGTCGAACCTTCCTGGCTTCTTGTCCTGCTCGAACGTGAGTGCCTCGGCGGCGGCCAGCGCCAGTACCGTCCCTGGTACGCCGCTAGGCTGCGCGCTGCGGTGCACCAGGGCAGTGGCGTACGCTGCATCGGTTGCCTGGTCCGGCCGGACCGTGGTCGGCGATTGTTGGGAGACAGTGGGTTTCGCTCGTCCTCGAAACACCGATGCCACCACGAGGAGCCCGAGAAGGGCGATCCCCGATCCGGCCCACGGCAGCCAGGTCGAGCCGGAGCCTTCAGCGAACCGGTCGAGTGCGGTGACGGGCCGACCATTGCGGATATCGGACCCCAAGCGGTCTATCCCTGCAGTCAGACTGCCCGCGACGTCACCGTCTCGCAGCGGCGGAATCAACGCCTGCTCGACGATGGCCTCTTGTTCATCACGAGGGACGTTGCCGTCGTCGTAGGTGGTGCCGAGGAAGATGCCCGCACGAGCTTCGTCCAACTTTCCCGGCTCCCGGTTGATCAGGATCGCGCCCGCAATGTCCTGGTCGACGCCTGTGGCGGATACCCACCTCTGTTGCAGCTCCTCGACTTGGTCCAGCGTGTCATCGGAATCCGCGTCGAGTTCGCGCACGTAGGCGATCACGTCAGCGCCGGTTTCGGATTTCAAGTTGTCCAACAGACGTTCGATGTCCGCTGCCTGCAACGAATTCAGCGAGTTGTCCGTTCGGTCGTATACACGCTGGCCCGGCGTCAGACCCTCGAAAGCAGCATCGTCGCTGGTCGACGCATCGGAGCATCCGACGAGGTAGAACGCTGCACAGAGGGCAATCAGTACAGCTGCGGCTCGGTGGTTCGAGATCCGACGACGGGGTGCTGCAGAAATGACGTCCATCCACGAAGGCTAGCCAGAGTACGTGTGCGGGAGCCAGCGCATTCGACCGATACAACGATGAATTTCGAGACAATACACTCCCGGGTATTACGTCACAGTGACAAAACAGCGATGAGTTGGCAGGCAAGAGAGGGCGCACGGAAAGGGGTGAAGTATGCCGATTCCATCAAGTAAGGCCGGTGTTGGTCATGACGGATTTCTCGCGTACTGGACGGCGCATCCGCCGCACGCATCAGATCACCACCCGAAACCGCATCACGTCGCACCGCCGAACTGCGTCACGCCGAGTCGAAAGCTGAACGACAATGCGCCGTGGCCGAACGGCGTCGCCGCGAGAAGCTGCCGGATGTCCGAGAATCCGCAAGCCGTAAAGTTTGCCGATAATCAACATTATGTCAATTGGTAAGTTGGTTATCAGCATCCTATGCGAATACGTCCTGTCCTGATATCGATCGCCGAAGCGTGAAACCGATTGCTGTCGAGGGATATTGAGTTCATCGCGCTGCCTGACTGTCACGATGCACCCGGCGATGCCCGGTGCTTTCTTGTTCCGACGGAGTATCTCTGACCTGGATTTTTCCCCCAAAGCCTTGCAAGATCCGCAGTAGGAATGCAGAATTTGCAGTCAACGAGGAGGCTGGAGTGGACGCACCGATGGGTCGGTTGGCATACCTGCCGGCGAGTGTGACGGGCTCAGATCCCGATGCGTTTCTCGATGATGTTCTCACCGGATGGCGACGCGCCCAGCTGGCGCAGAATTTCTCCACCGGTACGGTGCGTCGCCGAGTGGCGTCCGTGTTGCGGATGGCCGACTTCGTGGGGTCTTACCCATGGCAGTGGACACCGGCTGACGCCGATGACTTCTTCGGCCATCTACGTGGCGTTCTCAACCGTGCCCACACCACAGTGCGGGCCTACCAGACCGATGTGAAGCTGTTCCTCGATTACGCCACCGACCCGGCTTACGACTGGAACGAGCACTGCGGGAAGCTGTTCGGAACGGTGTTCTCCCAGGTGATTACCGAATTCAACAAGGCACGTCACGTCCAGGCCAACGATGCACGACCGACCAAACGCCCCTTCACTCCCATCGAGTTGCAGCAGTTCTTCGACCTGGCCGACCTCGAGCCCGAGCGGATTCTGCACGCCGGACGCAAAGGAGCGTTGGCGGCGTGGCGGGATGCAGTCGCCTTCAAGACTCTCTATGGGTGGGGACTACGTCGAAACGAGGTCCGGCACCTGCAACTGGTCGACTTCTCGCGAAATGCCAAGGCTCCGTTCTTCGGAGAATGGGGCCTGGTGAGAGTGCGCCATGGCAAGGCCATGCGTGGATCGCCGGCCAAACAGCGGACCGTAATGACCGTGTTCGATTGGGCCGCTGAGGCACTTATGGATTGGACGGTGCGCGGACTTCCCCGCTACGGCCGGCCCGTCGATGACCTGTTCCCCACCGAGAAGGGAGGTCTGGTACCCGAGCGCAATCTGTGGCAGCGCATGCGCAACCTCGTCGACGAACTGGGCTTCCCGGCTGGGTTGGACCTGCATTCGTTTCGCCGCTCCTATGCCACCAACCTGCAAGTCGAGTACGGATACGACGTCAGCTTCGTGCAGCTCCAATTAGGACACGAGCACGCCGCGACCACATCCATCTACACCGTAGCGGCACCGGACTACCGCGCCCGCGAACTCCAACGCGTCCTCACCGCGACCCTGGCTCGCAGCAACGCGCACATTAGCGGATCTACCGGAAAGGACGCATGATGAAACGGCAAATCCAATACCATTGGAGAGTAAGGGAATTCATGGCCAGAGCCGGCATGAAGAACAGCCGCGATCTGGTCGGCCCACTGCGTGAGAGAGGCATCACGCTCTCCGAATCCCAGATTTACCGCATCGTCGGACAACAACCCGAACGAATCTCCTTCGAAGTCCTCGTCGCACTCTGTGACATCTTCGGCATCGAAGCCGGCGACCTCATCACCTACACCGCTACAGACGCACGCCACACCCGCACCAAGGTCGTAAACTCACCCAGCGACGTACCGCTACTGAACGCTTACCGGCCGGTGAAGGCCCGGATCGTCTCCGATGACTGAACGAGCCAGCCGCGGACGACCCCGCAGCGTCGGCGACCACGAGTGCAGCCGATGCCACCACATGGTCCCCAGAATTCGGGTGAACTGGCCCGAGGGCCAGATCTGCGGCCCGTGCTTCACCACCGCTGCCCGCACCTACGGCCAGTGCGCATTCTGTGGCGCCGAACGCCTGCTGCCCGGACGGTCGAGCACCGAACAGGACATCTGCCGCGATTGCGCCGGCATCACTACCAACCTCGAATGCGACAAGTGCGGGCGTGAAGGCGAACGCCTGCGTGGTGGCCAGTGCGCACGCTGCGTGGTCACCGGAGACCTCGAACGGATTCTCGCCCCGCACACACCACCGGACATGCGGATCAAACGCCTGGTCACCGAGCTCGCCGCGGTCCCCCGCCCGGAAAGCATCATCACCTGGATGCGCCATCCCATCACCAAAGAGCTCCTGAACCGAATCGGCGCCCGAGAACTGGACCTGACCCACGAAGCATTCGACGCACTGCCACCCTCCCGAAGCCTCGAGCACCTTCGCGAAATGCTGGTCCACCACCGCATGATGCCCGGGCGCGGTGACCCCAGATTGGCCCGGTTCGAGACCTGGGTCGACCAGCGGCTCGCGACATTGCAATCCATCCCGACCATCCACACACCCATCGAACAATTCGCGCGATGGCACCACCTGCGACGACTACGCGAATCCACCGACCCGACCCGCAACATGGACAACGCCACCAGATGTGCCAAACAAGAAATCACCGAAGCCGGAAAGTTTCTGCGCTGGCTGCGCGACGGACACGCCACCACGATCACCAAGCTGCGACAAGCCCACCTCGACGCCTATCTCAGCGAAGGAACAACAACCCGCAGCGCCATCCGAAACTTCATCCGCTGGCGCGCCCGAGCCGGAATCGGGCACCCGTTCACGATTGCGCACCGCACCGCGCGGACTACCCCGATCGCCTCATCGCGGCAGCGCCTGGAGCTGATCAAGACTGTCGTCGAAGCCCAACACACCCACCTGTCCACCAGAATCGCCGCACTGATTCTGCTGCTCTACGGAATCCCTGTCCGCCGGATCTCCGAACTCGCCGTCGGCGATGTCGACGCAACACCCGAGCAGACGACAATCCGGATCGGACCCCTCCCCGCGCCGATCCCCGAGCCCCTACTCCCCCTCTTCCACCAGCACCTCGCCGCCCGCGGCAACCATCACACGATGAACCACCGCACCCCATGGCTGTTCCCCGGCACCCGCGCCGGGCACCACGTCACCGAACAAGCACTCATGCAGCGCATACGCGGCCTCGGGATAGACATCCAAGCCGTCCGAAACGCTGCACTGCACGACCTCGCCAAAGAAATCGATCCCGCTTCGCTGGCGGACCTTCTGGGCTACTCGACCCAGATCATGAATCTCCACGCAGCCCGCGCAGCAGTGCCGATGGCGACCTACCCCGCGATCAACCGACCACAACTTCACTAGAACAAATCGCGCGTCATTCGCCGTCGCAGCACCCGCAATGAGCCTGCACTGCAACACTTCCGGTCGTCGCCGGAGTCGCGCAGCATGGATCACCCCTCCATGCGTTGATGCCTTCCTTAGCGGCGATCACAGCGATGACGAGTGCCGCAACCGGATCAGCCCAGGACCAACCAAGAGAGCTGTTGAGTACCAGCCCCACCAGCAGCACCGCCGACAGATATGTGCACAGCAGAGTTTGCTTGGAATCAGCGACTGCGGACAACGATCCCAGCTCGCGGCCGGCGCGGCGCTGCGCCCACGACAGCACCGGCATCACTGCGAGGCTGACACCGGCGAGCACGATGCCGACAGTCGAATGCTGCGTCTCTTCGCCACCGAACAAAGATCGGATCGCATCGACGCTCACGAACAGCGCCAGACCGAAGAACGAGAACGCGATGACCCGCAACGCGACTTTCTCGCGAGCCTCGGGATCTACTCCAGCGAACTGCCAGGCCACCGCAGCCGCGGACGACACCTCGATCACCGAATCCAATCCGAAACCGATCAACGCCGCAGAGGAAACCCGAGAGCCCTCGGCGAGCGCGATGATCGCCTCGACGACGTTATAGCCGATCGTCGCCGCTACGAACCATCGAATGCGACGCGACAGCAGCCGACGCCGATCATCGTCGAGGATGGGACGCGCACTGGGAAGGTCGAGTTCGGAGGGCATCAGCACGCACATCCGTGCTCGGCGCAGCAGGACGGATCGACTGCCAGAACCAGTCCCAACAGATCGTCCAAAGCATGTCCGATACGCTCGTCGGCCAGCTCGTAACGGCTCCGACGTCCCTCTGGAACTGCGACCACCAGACCGCAACCCCGCAGGCACGCAAGATGATTGGACACGATCTGTCGCGACACACCAATCGACTCGGCCAGATCGGACGGATACTGCGGCACCTTGCGCAGAATCAACAGAATCTGAGTGCGAGTGGCGTCAGAAAGCGCATAACCGAACCGCGCAAGCGCATCGGTATGAACGAGGGTCTCCACCCGAGAAACGATACATCAAACGCTGTATTCAGAAAATACTGTATTCGAGCATGGGGCGATCGACGAATGCGACCCATCCTGATACCGCCGTTATCCAGTGGACCCTGGATTATTCACAGGGCATGCATAACTCCCGGCCCGACAATAGACTGCGTCGATATGGTCAGGCGGGAGGTAAAGAGGACCTTGGCCGTCGGCCTCGCACTCGTCGCGTGGACCGCCTTCGCCTCCATCTATGCGAGGTTCGGCAGGTTCTTGGTGTCCGACACCAGCTGCGACGGTGGCCAGTTGCGGCCTTCCACGTTCGGGATTGTGTACGTCAGCGTCGTGGCTTCGGTATGGATGATTCCCTTCTTGGTGCTGGCGATACGAACCCGGTCACTTGTGACGGCTGCGCTCGTAGTGGTCGCGGCGATCGTAGGGGCGGGAGTCGTTGCCAGTATCCTCGCCAACCCCGGCGAATTCTGTTTCTGAGCATTGGCCCGTACGGGGGCATGTCGAGCGGTTCTTTGCTCTACCGCACCAGGCTACCGGCCGTTCGGCGCATGGCAATTGGATCGCGCAGTAGTGTCGGCTGGTGGAGTGTTCTGAGTTCGCCACTCGAATGCCGATCCTTCGTGTGCAAGTGAAAGACGCGATATCGAGTACGGCACGCGAGTCACCCTCGGGACCCGTGGCAAGTGGAGCATTGATCACCCCGACGGTCGAGGGTGCCAACGTTATCTCGGCAGGATTCGACATCAACAACCGTGACGAGGTTCGGCGAGTGACGGTGTGTGCACGCGTTCTTGCCGGTTCCCCACCTGCCTCGGAGCTGGACGGCTGGGACACCGTCGAGGAAGTGGACATCGATGTGTCGGGATCGCTGGAGATACGAGACCTCTTCGGCATGAGATTCGAGGATCTATCACGAGAAATCAGCGGGTTGTCCGGCCCCATTAGGCTTCGAGTCGCGGCCCGTGGTCGGGCGGGAGCCGAGCCGCTAGTCCACGTCACCATGTGGCCCTCCAGCACCCCCAGTGGCTGGGAACAGCTTCGGCATCTCGACGGTATCGACCTATCCAATTTCGGCTCGCAGGCAGCTCCGCTCGTAACCGACGAGCCCGACCCCATCGCGGAAGCAGCCGAAGTAATGCAACCGGTTGTTTACAACATCAGCCCTACGGAAGCGGTCCCGTTCAACGTGGCGTGGCATCAAATCGTCTATGCAGTAAGAGAATTGCCGGATGACGTTCTGCGTCAGGCGCTCAGCGAGGCTGTGCAGCCGACGACTGACGAGCCCGATGCAGTGGGAGAACTCAGGGGTTGGTTCGAGTTTGCAGGCGGCATGGATGCGGAGACGAGAAGCGTTCTGCTGCCTGGTCTCGACGTCCTCACGTACCCCGAATCGGCGAACGTGCGCGCGATGATGGTCGAGGCATGGGATGAGGCATTAGCTGACGACAACCGTCCCCTGAGTCCGGTTGCCGCGGTTCCCGCGTACCGGTTCGTTTCCGAATTCGTGCCGATCGCCGAGCGTGACGGAGTTGCTCTCGTCGTCGATACACGGGAAGGCCAATTCTCTGGATGCGTAACACGTTTCGATCGAACAGAAGCAGATGCCGCCGGAGCGAAATTTCGTTCGGTCTCAGCACTGCTGGTGGATCAGTCTACCGCGCTCAACGACGGCAACTCCCGGCTGCTCGGGGCGCGAGCACGATTCGCCGGCGGCCGACTCAGCTGGGATCTGCCGTGATGTCAGTTCTCCGGGCCTCTCGTCCTCCGACGTGCTGTCGCACAACCTCAACAGCGGAGGAACGCGAATAATTCTCGAAATCATTGTGCTTCACGGATGCACCTCGGTTGCGATTCACGATTGCGCACGACGTCGTCCGCATGCGATCTGGGCCCGGCACCGATCCGATGGTGGAGGGTGACTGCCGGTGGCTCATCACTCGTCAAGTGACGCTATGTCCTACCCAGCATCCGAACGGTACGAGGTGCCGTTCCCCCGAGGTCGACGAGAGTCGAAACCGGGCACCAACTGGAAGCGTTGGCCTCCCCAGGATGCAACTGCCCACGCGACTACCTGCTGTGTAGACCGTCAGGTGCCATGCGACAGCCGACCTGATGTTCGGCAGTCGACGCGCAACCGCCGATTGAGCACGAGTCGGAAGTACACTCATGCGATGCCCAAACTGACGCGACGCCATCTGTTGTTCGGTGCTGCCGCCTTGGCCGGTGGCGCGCTGACGAACCTTCGCCCCCTCAGAGCGTCCGCCGACCCGCTTGTCGCGTCCACAGCCCTCACGGAATTGAGCCCTCCGGACCCGGAATTCGTGCGGTTGGTGCAGCGCGGTTACAACCCCCGATTCCTCGCGCAGCCCGAGACTCTCTTCGTGCCCGTGGACACCGAAGAGACCGTGGCCGCGGTCGGGACGGCGGTCGCGCGCGGTCTGCGTATCGCCGTCCGATCGGGTGGACACTGCGTCGAGAACTTCGTCGACAACGCCTCCACCCAGGCCATCATCGATCTCGGTCGGCTCACAACCGTCGAGTTCGATGCAGAAAACAACGCCTTCTCTGTGGGTGCAGGAGCCGATTTGGGCACGGTGTACGAGCAGCTGTACCGAGGCTGGGGAGTGTCGCTTCCAGGCGGAAGTTGCCTGGGCGTTGGTATGGGAGGCCACGCCGCGGGAGGCGGTTTCGGTCCCCTGTCGCGCGCGTTCGGGTCCGTTGTCGACCACATCTACGGTGTGGAAGTTGTCGTCGTCGACGCCGACGGACATTCGTCGTCGGTCCTGGCAACTCGCGACGGTCCGAATTCGGATCTGTGGTGGGCGCACACGGGCGGCGGTGGAGGAAACTTCGGCGTCGTGACCCGGTACCTCCTCCGCACGCACGACGCGGACGGGTCGGATCCCACACGGGCCCTACCCACCCCTCCGGCGAACCTGCTCAGCACACAGGTCGTACTGCCTGTGGTCAGCGAAGAGGCTTTCGTGCGGTTCGTCGGCAATTTTCAGCGATTCTTCGAGCGCAACAGCGAGCCGGGGTCGAGATTCGCGAGCCTCTACGCGCAGTTCTTCGCCAGTGCACACCTGTGCCAACTCACGCCACGGCTCGATGCAGATCTGCCCAACTCGCGCGCGTTGCTCGACGAGTTCGTCGCCGCACTGGGTGAGGGTGTGTGGCCACCACCGGTCGCGGTGCCCGCTTCGCAAGGGCCGTTTCTGGATGTTTCGACTCAATTGTCGGCACCCCGTGGCCGCGCACCGTTCTCGGGTAAATACAAGAGTGCGAATTTGCGTCGGGTACACACCGACGAGCAGCTGCGCACCCTGTACAGATACCTGTCGGACCCGCGTTTTCAGAGCCTGGACTCAGGTATCGAGCTCTTCCCTGCCGGTGGTGCAATCAACGACCGATCCGCCGACGCGACGGCAATGCCGACCAGGAATTCGTTCATGAAGGCCGTTTTCGTCGCCGCCTGGCGCAATCCCGCGGACGAGGCCGCCCATGTCGAGTGGTCCCGAAACATGTATCGCGAGATCTACGCCGAGACCGGCGGCGTTCCGGTACCGAACGACGCCAACGCCGGCGCTTACATCAACTATCCGGACTCCGACTTGAAGGATCCCGCCTGGAACACCTCGGGGGTGCCGTGGTCCACGTTGTACTACGGAGACCACTACCCGAAGTTGCAGGAGATCAAGGCGGCGTGGGATCCCGGCAACCTGTTCCGGCACGACTTGTCGATCGAGCTCCCCCGCACCTGATGGATCAAACGCGTTCCCTGGCGGGGTAATCCACGCTGCGAGATAGCGTTTCGACCGACCGGATATCGCCTAGGTTCTGTTCCAGCGATCACCGCACGGGCATCGCGATGTGGTCCGCTCGGTTGCACCCCGTTGATGTGGACGAAAGCGACACGGGCCTGTTCCAACATGTCGGAGTATTCCGAAATCGCTTCCGCGACTGGATCGTCAGCGAATCCGGCGTAGCGTTCGAGCGGAAAGCTCCGGGTTCGACCGCTGCCAGAAGCCCGGCAACTGAGGAAACGTCGACGATTTCACCCACTGATCGGCCCACGATGCAAGTCCTCCTGGACGCCAGGCAGTGAGTGCCACGCGGTTCCCGGCCTCCGGCGCTACCTCGGCGTACGCCGTGCCGAAGCCGCCTGGTACGTCACCGGTACTGAACCATTTTTGCTCGTGGCTCGATCACCACCGATTGGTCAACGCGCCGTCCAGGGTGAAGCGATAGTGCAGGTCGACAACTCCCCCTGGGAAATTGCCTTCCAGGTCCTGCGTGACTCAGTTCGGACGATCCGTCTTGCGAGGTATCGCCGCCCCGGAATCTGCACAGACCTATTGTCGGTGTCCCATCACTCGAATCCTGTTCTGTAGCGGAATGGTCAGAGGTTCACTACTCCGAGCCGCACTTCCAGTGCACGGTGCCCTCGAGGCGTCAATGAAATCGCACGTTCACGGGGTTTGCGGGTGATCCACTGGGCGTCGACGAAGGTCCGGCAAATCTCGGCCCCGAGGGCCCCTGCTAGGTGGTGACGTTGCTCAGTCCAGTCGACGCATGCGCGCAGCAGCGGGCGCCGGGACCGAGACCGCCGTGCGGTCTCGATGTCGACGCCGATGGCGTCGAGAACATCGTGTGCTCGCGGGCCCAGTTCGTAGGGGCAGTCGTCGCCGGTGCCTGCGGACAACGGGTCGGTGTCGGCACGCTCTGCGTCAGCTCGGCCGTCGGCGCGGACCAGTGCCTTCGATTCGAGCAACGCCTCGGTGATGGTGACACCGAGCTTTCCGGCGATGTGGTCGTAGCAAGTTCGGCCCTGACGCAGAGCGTTGGCGCGGGTGCCTTGTCGCAGACTGGTGATTTCGTACGGTTCGGCGATCAACGCCAGGGATTCGAGTGCGGCGGCGATCTCGGGTCCGGCAAGGGTGTAGTAGCGGTGTCTCCCGGCCGCGGCGACCCGCAGCAAGTTCCCGTTGACGAGCCTCTTGAGGTGACCGGAAGCCGATTGGGCACTGATACCGGCCTCCGTGGCCAGCACACTGGCGGGCAGCGCACGCCCATCCGCCAAGGCCATCAGGATCCGTCCACGGGCCGGATCGGCGATCAGGGCTGCAACGGATGCGACGTCTGCGTCGCCGTACCGGCTGGTGGCCGGGGTGCGGGGACTCGAAGTGCTCATACATACAGTCTGCGCCGATGTCAGTTCATCGTCCGGTGAAGTAATTCGCCACCAGGCTTTGGAACTATGTCCACTACTCACGGCATGCCTCGACGGTCCCCCACCCTTCGACGCGACACCGACTCGGCCGACCACGGCGGTCGACAGCGCCACATCGTGTTGGCCACAATGTGTGCCGGAATGTTCCTGGTGCAACTCGACGTCACCATCGTCAACGTCGCTCTCCCCCACATCGGCACAGGCCTGAACACGGGCCTGTCCGGGCTTCAGTGGGTCGTCGACGGTTACGCTGTCGTGCTGGCCGGCCTGCTCCTGGCCGGCGGGACCCTCGGCGACAGATATGGGCACAAACGGTTGGTCCTGGATGGCCTCGCAATCTTCGGCGCAGCGTCGGTGGCGTGCGCTCTCGCCTCCTCGGCACCTGTCCTGATCGCGGCCCGCGCCCTGCAAGGAGTCGGAGCTGCAGCACTGCTACCCGGCACTCTGGCCGTGCTCACCCGAACCTTCCCCAATCGCGCCGAGCAGGCACGCGCGGTCGGCATCTGGGCCGGTGTCTCGGCTCTCGCACTGCCTGCGGGGCCCTTCGTCGGCGGAGTCCTGGTCACAGCCATGGGCTGGCGATCGGTGTTCTGGATCAACGTCCCGGTCGTAGCGCTCGCAATCATCGCCGCGGCCGTAGTGGTCACTGAATCGATCGAACGCGAAGATCGACCAATCGACGCCGCCGGTGTCCTCACTGCAGCCGTCGTACTGTCGGCGACGGTGTTCGCGGTGATCGAAGCCGGAGCGCACGGGGTGACCGTGAGTGTCATGATTGCGGTGGTCGTGGCTGCTGCGGCGCTGACCGGGTTCGCGCTCGCCGAGCGGCGTGCAGGCGACGACGCGATGGTGCCGCTGGCCCTGTTGCGTAGTCGAGCCTTCGCAACAGCGAACGCCCTCGCCGCGGCGATGAACTTCGTCGGTATCGGAACCATCTTCGTCTCCACCCTGTACTTGCAAGGGGTACAGGACCGTTCGCCGTTGATGGCTGCTGCGTTCATGCTTCCGTTGTTCCTGCCCGTCGCAGTCCTGTCCCCCATCGCGGGTCGAATGAACAGCCGATGGGGCCCGATCGCCCCCATGTCGATCGGGTTCGGCTGCGGCATTCTCGGCGGCATCAACCTGCTTCGCCTCACACCGGACAGTCCATACCTGACGGTGCTGCCGTCCTTGGCCGGGATCGGAATCGGCATGGGCATGCTGGCCGCCCCGATCGTTTCATCCGCATTAAGAGCCGTGGACCCTGCGCGCTCGGGCGTGGCGAGTGCCGCGAACAACACCGCCCGCCAGGCAGCGGGCGCACTGGGCATCGCCGTCTTCGGCGCTCTCGCCGCCTCCCCCGACGATGCTGACCGCTTCGTCACCGGAATGCACGTCAACGGGCTCGTTGCGGCCGCCGTCTGGGCAGCTGCTGCGCTGCTCGCCGTGGGCTTTCTGCGCGGGTGCGCCCTGAACAATCCCGAATCGGGGTCACCGAGTAAGGGTGTCTGAAGCCCGCGGACATGCCGCACGATCAGTGAAGTGACTACAAGCGAGACTCGAGGGTTCGTATGTCGGTACTACGGACCCCGGTGGTCGGCCACCGAATCGAATGGCGATGTCGCCCAGCTCCCCGAATCACCTGGAGAACGAGGTTGGGCCTAGCGGCTGGTGCGATGCCGGTGGAAATGTCGTTGGCGACTGTAAAAGGACAAACCCGTTCCAGCACGGTCAACCGCACCGACATCCGGCGCGCACGTGACTACGACAGCCGCGCTCTACTCACCGCGCACCCACGTAAACCGTTACCACACAGCGTAGTTCAGGATCGACTTCGGTACTAAAGCCCCGAACTCGACGACTCCCCCGGACTCGACTCTCGACGATCCCGATCCCAACTCGGCCAGTTCAGATTGCCATGGCTGCGCGGACGTCGGCTTCGGATTGTGATCCGCCGGTGCCGGTGGTGGTGATGCGGCCGGCTTCGAGGATGTAGTAGTGCTGTGCGGATTCGAGTGCGAAGCCGATGTGTTGTTCGACCAGGAGTACTCCGAGGCCGCCGCGTCGGGTGAGTTCGAGGATGGTTTTTTCGATTTCGGCGACGACGGAGGGTTGGATGCCTTCGGTGGGTTCGTCGAGGATGAGC
>NZ_JBMIRQ010000056.1:0-62913 GCF_049195265.1 Rhodococcus sp. MALMAid1271
CCACATCCGACACTGGGCAGACGGCGGCCCCACCGACCTGAACAACCTCGTCCTACTCTGCGGCTTCCACCACCGACTCATCCACCATTCGGACTGGGAAGTGTTCATCGCCGACGACAACCACCCCTGGTTCATCCCACCCGCCACCGTCGACCCCAACCGACAACCCCGACCCTCCCACGCCCGAGCCGGCCCCCACATCGCCTGAACCCGGCCCACACCTCAACGACCCCCGAAACGCAATCCAGCCCCGCACCGAGAACACGGTGCGGGGCCGGAAGAGATTGTCGTCAGGAACCGGAAGAACCAGTAGGAGGTGCGGGAAGTGCAGCACCATCACCAGGCGCAGGAGGCGTAGCGCCGTCGGCAGGCGCAGGCGGGCCGGCACCATCACCAGGCGCAGGCGGTGTCGCACCCTCGCCCGGCGCAGGCGGGGCAGGCGGGCCGGCACCATCACCAGGCGCAGGCGGCGTCGCACCCTCGCCCGGCGCACACATCGCACCCGGTCCACCCTTTCCTGGACCACCCATGCCCGGACCACTCGCAGGCGGCGCAGGCGGAGTCGCACCCTCGCCCGGTCCACCCATGCCCGGACCACCCGCAGGCGGCGCAGGCGGAGTCGCACCCTCGCCGGGGGCCGGCGGGGTTGCGGCATCAACGGATGTAGGAGTGGTCGATCCATCGGTGGATTCCGGAGCGGTCTCGGTACTGGGGATATCCAACCCTCCACCACCGTCGGTGCGCTGCAGCGACGAGGACGAGGCAACGGTCGACACTGCAGGCGACGTCTCGGGCCCGGTGGCTGCGAAGACCGCCGAGGCTACGAGTGCTCCGACTGCGAGGCCAGCGGCCGCTGTTGCTACCAGCGGAACCCGCCCCTTCCATCGCTTCTGCTCGTTCGATCCAGTTGCAACTGCCTCCTCGTTCGGGCCATCTTCCGGGTTCGGTACAGCCGGGATAGGTTGGGTCTGATCGTTCACAGTCACTCCTTGGTCGGATGTGGTTCGTTCGCTTCGTTCTGTCACCGACCCTGCCGCCTCTAGCTGAAGTCACCCTGAAGCTGGACGCATCTTCAGGATCACTTCAGCTGCTGGGTGACAATCGAGGCATGACTTACAGTGCCGCTCCGCGGGTGATGGTGGTGGAGGACTCGCTGCCGATCCGGGAAGCCCTGGTCGCCGCGTTCGAGGACGCGGGATTCACCGTCGCGTCCTTGCCCGACGGTGCCGACTTCGAGACGACGATGGCAGGTTTCCGCCCGGACGTGGTGATCCTCGACATCATGCTGCCCGGCGCGCGGGACGGCTTCGATCTCATCGGCGTCGTCCGCCAGAGCAGCGATGCGGGACTGATCATGGTCACTGCCAAAGACCAGTTGGAGGATCGGCTCCGCGGGCTCGGCGACGGTGCCGACGACTACGTGGTCAAACCCTTTCAGCTCGACGAGGTGGTCGCGCGGGCGCGGTCGGTGCTTCGGCGACGCGGCCGATCCTCCGATGCCGTGCAGGTGGGCGACCTGCTGGTCGACGAGCCGGCCGGCGTTGTCACTCGCGCCGGGCATGTCCTCGACTTGACGGCAACCGAACTACGACTGGCCACGTTTCTGGTCGCGCAGCGCGGGCGTACGGTCTCGAAAACCTCCATCCTCGAGGCGGTCTGGGGTTACGGCGCGTACGACGCCAACCTGGTCGAGGTCCATATCAGTGCGTTGCGTCGCAAGCTGGAGGCTCACGGGCCACGGTTGATCCATACGGTCCGCGGCCTCGGTTACGCATTGCGGGCACCGCAATGACCAGACCAACGAACCACACACCTACCCCGTCGTTGCGCATGCGGGTGGTGACCACCGTCATCGCATTGTTCGCAGTACTGCTTCTCATCGTCGGGGTGTCAGTGGATGTTGTTCTGGGACAACAGCTTCGACGCGATCTGGATGCGCGGTTGACCGACCGGGCTGCTCGCGCGATCGAGTTGGTGAACAGTGGCGTCGGCTCGGAGGACCTGGTGCAGGCGTTGCAGGGAGATGCCATCCGGGTTCGCGTCACCACCGCCGACGGCACCGTCTACGGCGCACCTGGCGAGCCGCCCTCGGCTCCGGCGAGCAGACCTGCTGCGCCACCGGCAGGTCCGGCCAACGCTCCCGTTCGCCCGGGGCCTCCCACTCCACCAGCACCACCGTCGGATTCGCTCGAGATCACCGAACCTCTGCCGGATGGTTCGACGCTGTCGCTACTCGGCGACACCACCGCCATCGCCGATGTTCGGCAGCAACTGCGGATTCTGATGATCGTCGCAGGCGCGGTGACGCTGCTGCTGGCCGCGGCTGCACTCACTGGCGCGGTGCGGCGGGCACTGTCTCCGCTGGACTCGATGACCTCCGTCGCTCGTCGAATCACCAATGGAGACAGGGGAAGACGGCTGCTGCCATCCAAACCGAAGACCGACCTCGGCCGCACGGCCTCCGCCGTCGACGAGATGCTCGACGCCCTGGAGGAGGCCGAAAGCAGAGAAGCTGCGGCTGCGCACGCGGCGCGCCTCGCCGAGGAGGACATGCGCCGGTTTCTGGCCGACGCGGCGCACGAACTACGCACCCCGGTCGCCGGGATCTCGGCACTGACGCAATCGCTGCTGCGCGATGTCGAGCGCCGTCCCGATCGAGTCGGCAGGTGGAGCGAACTGCTGGTCGCCGAATCATCGAGGGCCTCGCGCCTCGTGGCCGACATGCTCGATTCGGTTCGCGCCGAGAATACTTCCGAGCTGGAACTGGCCGACGCGGACCTCTCGGAGATCACTCGACGCACCGTCGAACGCGCGGAACTGCTGTCTCCACATGTCGAATTCGAAGTCGATGCCCCGCAGTCGGTCCCGGCACGGGTGGACGCAGGCCGCATCGAGCAGATCCTCTCGAACGTTCTCGACAACGCCTGCCGTTTCACCCCGGACGAGGGGACAGTTCGGGTGACGGTCGGTACCGATACGCATGCCGTGATCACCGTCGACGACGAAGGTCCCGGCGTTGCCGAGATCGACCGCGAGCGTATCTTCGAGCGGCTCGTTCGGCTGACCTCCGCGCGCGACCGCGCCTCGGGCGGCGTCGGACTCGGCCTGTCGATCGCACGCACGCTCGCTCGCGCGCACGGCGGTGAACTCGTCTGCGCTGCAGGGCCTTCCGGTGCGCGGTTCCAACTGACACTACCGTTGGTCGACCGGCCGACGGACTCCGAACAACACCGATGAACAGACCGATAACTACTCTGCGATGAGATCCATCAACAGGTTGTCGTGCCAGCCCGCCGGGCCCTTCTCGTACTTGCGCATGATCCCCACCGGCTCGAAACCGACTGCGCTGTAACAGGCTATCGCTGCGGCATTGTCCGAGGCCGGGTCGATGACGAGGCGGTGATGCCCCAGATCGACTGTCAGATAACGCACCAGTGTGCCGACGGCATCCTTCCCGACACCATGCCCATGAACCGCCGGATCGAGAAAGATGTCGATCGAGGCGTGCCGGTACATCGGATCGGTCTCTTCGCCGTACTGGATCAATCCCACTGTAGCGCCGTCGAGTTCGACTACCGAGCGGTTCTCTTCGGGGTTGTCGAACGGCCAGTTCTCGTCGGTGTCCTCGTCGCCCCACCGCGCGTACACCTCGGGGGTGTGCAGTATTCGGCGTAGTTCCGGGACGTCCTCGGCGGTGACCGGTCGCAGCACGACCCGTTCACCGCGGAGATTCATCGGTCCGCTCTACTCCGCTCGCTTGGCTGCGCGTGCCGCAGCGTCTTGGGCGTCGAGCTTGTCTGCTTCCTCCAGGGTGGGGGCACTGCCACCCAGACGCGCCGGAACCCAATAGGCCCCCGGCTCGTGGTGGTAGTTCTCCTGCAGTTCCAGCAGCATCTTCTGCATCACCGAGCGGAGCTTCTCGGTGAGCTCCTTCGGCGGGCCCTCCGCTGGGATCGGCTCGCCCACTGCGATCGAGATGGGGGTGTTGGTGCGGCCCAAGCGTTTCGGGTGGCCCTTGGTCCATACCCGCTGCGCGCCCCAGATCACCGTCGGAATGATCGGCACCCCGGCCTCGATGGCCATCCGCGCCGCACCGGACTTGAACTCCTTGATCTCGAAGCTGCGACTGATCGTCGCCTCCGGGTAGACCCCCACTAGTTCACCATTGCGCAGGCTCTGAACGGCCGCCTTGTACGACTCGGCTCCCGCACCACGATCGACGGGAATATGCCGCAGTGCACGCATGATAGGGCCGGAGATCTTGTTGTCGAACACTTCCTTCTTGGCCATGAAGCGGATGTAGCGCTTCACGCGACGCGGGGGCAGTCCCGCGTAGGTGAAATCCATGTAGCCGGTGTGGTTGACGGCGATGACCGCTCCGCCGCTGGCAGGGATGTTCTCCTCGCCCTCGACCTCGAACTTCAGGCCCTCGAACGCGAAGATCGTACGAGCGATGCCGATGACTGATCGGTAGACGGGTTCCACAGTCCGTTAGCGTAGTCGGTGGACGAGGCCGGAGAAAAGGTCCGAGAAATTGCAACGGGGGAGAGAAACAGTGAATAACAGTGCGGCCCCGGCCCGGCGTTGGCGAGTCGCCCGAACCGCGTTGCCGCTGATCGCATCGCTCGCCCTCGTCGGAGCCTGTGATTCCGCCGTCGGGATTCCGTCGGATCAACCCGCCGCGACGAGTGAAACCGCCCAGCCGACGACCGTCCCGGAGACCACGGAACCGACCTCGACCACACCCGCACCCCCACCGATCCCGCCCGGCCCTCCGGTCGGCGAGGTGCCGGGAAACCCCGGCGCGGCGGCAGCGCTGCGTCCGTTCGTGGGCGATCTCGTCGGCGGTGGAATAGGTGTCGTCACAGCACGGTGTTGGACGGTTCCGCCCACCAAGATTCCCGCGATGTACGCCGACACCGCCGCAATTCTTGCCGCCGTTGCAGGCCCCGGCCTCGACGGCCAGTACGCGGTGACGTGGACCGGGCCCACTGCGACGGTCAGCATCAAACGCAGTGAGATCGCATCCGGCTATGCATGCCCCGCCGTCTATCCCACCGGCAGCCCTCAGGTGTTCGACGCGGCAGATGCGGCCTACACCGTCGACCGCTATCTGGGACGGGTCGCCGGGAGTCCGGTCAACCGCAACGACGTCGAGCAGAACTACCCGCTCGTCTGCGAAGCCCGACGAACATGGGACCCCGCGGCCACCGGATCCCCCACCGCGTCACCGCTGGCAGAGAACCCGGGCATCCTGCCCGCGATCACCTCGTTCGATCCCGACAGCGTTTTCGTCACCGCACAGAACGGCATCTACACGCAGGTCAACGCGGACATCATCGACGCCTCGGGCAACTACCAGAACCGAACCTTCGTGCTGACGATCGGCGGCGAGGGCTACTGCATCGGCAATATCGCCTGATGTCGCAGGCGACGACCCCCGGGAAGAACACCTAGCGCAGTACGTCCGTTCCGACGAACGGCACGAGAGCCTCCGGGACCCGGACGGTGCCGTCGGCCTGCTGGTGGTTTTCCAGGATCGCCACGATCCAACGGGTGGTGGCGAGGGTGCCGTTGAGGGTCGCGGCCGTCTGCGGCTTGCCGTTCTCGTCGCGGTACCGCACGCCGAGGCGTCGGGCCTGGAAGGTCGTGCAGTTGGAGGTGGAGGTGAGTTCGCGGTAGGCCTGCTGGGTCGGCACCCATGCCTCGCAGTCGAACTTGCGGGCGGCCGAGGAACCGAGATCGCCGCCTGCGGTGTCGATGACGCGGTAGGGCACCTCGACGGCAGCGAGCATCTCCTTCTCGAACTCCAGCAGCTTCTGGTGCTCGGCCGCTGCGTCCTCCGGTTTGATGTAGGAGAACATTTCGATCTTGTCGAATTGGTGGACTCGAATGATGCCGCGGGTGTCCTTGCCGTAGCTGCCCGCTTCCCGGCGGAAGCACGAGGACCATCCCGCGTAGCGCTTGGGGCCGTCGGCGAGGTCGATGATCTCGTTCGAGTGGTAGCCGGCGAGCGCTACTTCCGAGGTTCCGACGAGGTAGAGGTCGTCGGCTTCGAGTCGGTAGATCTCGTCCGCGTGTGCGCCGAGGAAGCCGGTTCCGGACATGATCTCGGGCCGCACCAGCACCGGCGGGATCATCATGGTGAAGCCGTTCTTGACTGCTTTCTGCGCGGCGAGCTGCAGCAGCCCCTGCTGGAGCAGCGCCCCGTAGCCGGTCATGAAGTAGAAGCGCGAGCCCGATACCTTCGCTCCGCGTTCCATGTCGATCAGGTTCAGCGCTTCGCCGAGTTCGAGATGATCCTTGGGCTCGAAGTCGAACTCCGGGAGATCTCCGACGGTCTCGAGCAGCACGAAGTCGTCTTCGCCGCCCGCAGGTGTGCCGTCCTGCACGATGTTCGAGATCGCCCGGTGAGCGGTATCGAGGGCTGCGTCGGCCTCGGCTTCGGCGGCCTGCGCTGCCTTGACTTCGGCGGCGAGTTCCGACGCCCCGGCGAGCAGCGCGGGCCGGTCCTCGGCGGAGGCTTTACCGACCCGCTTTCCCAGTGCTTTCTGCTCGGCCCGCAGCTGATCGCCCGCCAGCACCGCAGCACGGCGGGACGCGTCGGCGTCGAGAAGCGCGTCGACGAGAGCGGGGTCCTCGCCTCGGGTTCGCTGCGAGGCGCGCACGGCATCGGGATTTTCGCGAAGGAATTTCAGGTCGATCACGAGAGGGAACCTTACTTGCCGAGCAACCCCAGGTAGTCCTCGCGTCCGAACATCGTTGCAGCATCGATCGCCGTCGGATGGCCACCATGGGGGTCGGCTCCGCCGTCGACGAGTACGCGCACGATCTCGTCCTCGCCTTTGAATACCGCCCCTGCGAGTGGGGTCTGTCCCTTGTCGTTGGGCTTGTTCGCATCTGCACCGCGTTCGAGCAGCACCCGCACCGCGTCGGCATGTCCGTGGTACGCAGCGAGCATGATCAACGTGTCCCCGGACTCGTTGTGCAGATTCACCGGCACACCCGCGTCGAGATAACTCGCCAGAGCCCGAGCATCACCGGTGCGCGCCATCGTGAACAGACGCCCCGCCAGCTCGCTGAGGTCATCGTCACCTGTCGGGTCGTTCATGGGCACCGAAGATACTCGGGCATGATGGAGGGTGATGCCCGGATACGAAACCGACACCCCGACGAGCGAGAAGTCTCGTCGAACACTGTCTGCAACCACCGCTCGACGCGGTCTTGCCCTGGTTGCAGTCGGAGCAGTCCTGGCTGCTGGGGCGACGGTTTTCTTCTCCGACGGATTCTCGACGCCCGAGAAGATCATCACCCATACGACGGCAAGTGGCCCTGCCACCGCCGGGCCCGTGACGGCGTCCTCGTTCGGTGCGGCCGATCCCGGCACGTGTCTGCAGTGGACGCCCACCGACGATCCGGAGACGGACCGCCAGGATCTGGCCGAAGTATCGTGCGCCGATCCTCATCGTTTCGAGGTCGCCCGCGACATCGACATGAGTGTGTACCCGGGAGTCGAGTTCGGTCCGGGTTCGCCGTACCCCGGATCCATTCGCTTCGGCGAGTTGCGCGACGAGCACTGCGTGTCTGCCGTAGATCAGTACGTCGGTGCCAAGTTCGACCCCAGCGGACGCTTCGGCGTCGGGCTGATGTTCCCCAGCCAGGCCGGATGGGCCAAGGGCGAGCGAACTCTGCGCTGCGGAGTGCAGATGCCGTCGAACACCGGTGCCCTACTGGAAGTGACCGGCTCGATTCTGGACCAGGACCAGTCCAAGGTGTGGCCGACGGGCACCTGCATCGGCATCAATCAGAACGTGCCCGCCGATCCGGTTGACTGCTCGGCACCGCACGCCTACGAGGTCGCATCGGTGATCAACCTGACGCAGCAGTTCCCTGGCGGTCACCCGTCCGAGGGCGATCAGGACGCGTATCTGGAAGGCACGTGCACCGATGCCGTCAACGGCTACCTCGGCTCGGACACCGCCCTGCGCGACAAGACCCTGACGTTGTTCTGGGACACGATCGACGGTGCGAGCTGGCTGGCCGGTAGCCGTCAGGTGACGTGCTCGGTGGGCAAAGAACTCGACTCGGGCGGCTTCGCGACCATCGTCGGCACCGCCAAGGGCGACATCCTCATCAACGGTGCTGCCCCGGTGCCCCCTCCTGCCGCTCCCGAGGGCCGGGCTCTCCCGATTCCGCTGCCCGGTGCCGCTCCGATCACTGCCGGAGGATGACATCCCCACCCACATGACCCGGGTCGACTTCGAGGAAGCCGTCTCCGATGCCCTCGACACCCTGCCGCGAGAGCTCACCGATTTCATGAACAACGTCGTTGTTCTCGTCGAGGAGGAGCACCCGACCGAGGACATTCTCGGGCTGTACGAGGGCATCGCGCTGACCGACCGCTTCGAGTACAGCGGTCATCTCCCGGACGTCATCACCATCTATCGCAAGCCGATTCTGGAGATGGTCGCCGACGAGGCCGAGGCCCGACGTGAGATCGCCATCACCGTGGCCCACGAAATCGGGCATCACTTCGGCATCGACGACGAGCGACTGCATCAACTCGGCTTCGGCTGAGCTCACACGCACGACCGCGGGGCGCAACTGCGCCGCAGAGAGTTCGTGCTCAGTTTTTCGCATGTCGATGGAACCAAACCGCGCACGCTGGCGTCCTACCTACCGACAGCAGAAGTTCTCGAGATCGAGGAGCGTGGCTCATGACCGTCATCAAGGTGGATCCTGTGGCACTCGAGCTCGCCGCCTCGGAACTCGATGCGGTCGCCGCGCGCTTGCAGGCCGCCGTCACTGCTACCGCTGTTCCGATGCGGCCTCTGCCGCCGGGCACGGACGAGGTGTCGCTGCTCACCGAGAGATTCTTCGGCACCGCCGCCGATACCTTCGGACCCGCCGCGGCGCAGGGCATCGCGGAGCTGCACCGAGCGGCAGCGGAATTGCGGAAGCAGGCCGCGGATTATGTGGCCACCGACGACGACACGGCCGGTGGCCTGCCCGGGCTCCCCGGCATCTGAGGCAGGCACGCACTCGAGAGAACCCGTCTCGACCGGACCACGACAATCTCGACCGGACCACGACAATGACGCAGGGCTCGACACATCATGGGGGCTAGAGGATGACGCTCGGAGTGACAGGTGTGGTGTGGCTGCCACGCACGGCGACGGGAAATTCGACGCGATTGCTCGGGCCAGGTCCGGTGCCGCTGCACGTCGCGGGCGGTGCGTGGGGTTCGGTGGCGGCGGCGTTCACCGAGGCGTCGGCGAGCATCGCTGCCGTCACGGCGGCGTTGACCGAAGGTTGGGAGGGTGATTCGGCTCTGCTCGCCCAGGCCGCGCTCGCCCGGTTCGCCACGTGGACCGGCGCGACGGCAGCCAAGGCTGCATCGTTGTCGGTCGAGGCCCCGGCGGCCGGTACCTCCTATGGCGTCGCGCTGGCGACCATGCCCTCGCTCGTGGAGATCGGTGCCGTGCAGGCCGCGAAGGTCGCCGCGGCGTCGACGGGCGGTGCATTGAACGGCAGTTACGAGGCGGCCGAGGTGGCCGATCGATTGCTCGATATCCGTGCCGCCCTGGTGATGGAAGGGTTCGAGCTGGTGTCCTCGCATCGCATCGTCAAGACCACCTTCGATCACCCGCCTGCCATCGTCTCCGATTCCGGCAGCGGCCTCGGTCGGTTCGCCAACGGTGCACTGATGACCTCGCCGGTTCAGGCAGCGATCGGTGGCCTGATGGCGGCACACAACCCGGGAGTTGCCGCGGCGGCAGGCCAGCTCGGTAGCGCAGCCACGTCGGTCGCCGGAACGGGCGTCTCCACCGTGGCCACCGCCGCATCGAACATCGCATCGACGGCGCTCGCCGGCGGACCAGGGGCCGCAGGTGCTCACGGTCTCCCGCCCGCAGGTCCGGGGTCCGGGGCTGTCGGCCCGGCATCGACGCGTCCGGTCTCGTTCGCGGCTCCAGGCGGCTCCGGCGGAGTCGGCGCTATCGGCGGGTTCGGAATGACCGGCTCGGGGTTGGGTCCCGCGGGCGGCGGATCGACACCGTCGGTCGCAGGCCAGAGTGGTCCAAGCAGTGCATCGGGCGCACCAGCCGCAGCCGACGGGGGCCTGGCTCAGCGTGGAACCGGCGCGGCTGGAGCCCCGGCCGCAGGCGCACGCGGTCAGGCCGAGGACGACGAGCACGAAACACCGGACTACCTCAAGCAGTTCGAGCACTTCGCGGATGGTCGCACCGTCGCACCGTCCGTCATCGGCGCGGATCCGACGCTGCCCGCATCCGCTACCAGCGGGAACGGCCGTTGATCGACTTGGGAACCGTGCCGGTGGGCCACACATTGCCGAACGCCCGGCTCGGCATCGATGAAATGGACTTCCTCGTCGACGAACTGTCGATCGCCGAACTGCCGGTTGTTCTCGATGTGTTTCCTCGCTTCGACGACGTCCTCGCCCGAGACCGGGCCCTGGGTCGGGGCCGCAGCGCCCTCGACACCGCAGGACTGCTGGCCGGGGGCGAGGTTCACGAAGACCTTCAGCACTGGATGCGGGTCCTCGAACAACCGCACTGGTACGTCTCGGCCCGCATCTTCGATACCGAGGCAGAACAACCCACTCCCACCACCCGAATCTGTGTCGCTTCCGACGATCGGACCACGGTGTCGGCGGTCCGCACAGACGATGTGACGACAATCCGGTTGATCCTGGGCGACCCCGCTCGCGACCTCCTCGCCTCGATCGGTTCGGCCACATCGCTCGAACTGGGCAACGTCGAACTGGGCAACTCCAACCTGGGCGATGTCAACGCTCCTACCGATCTGCTGGCCGAGGCGCTCGATGCGGCACCGAGCGATGTCGGGGCAACCGCTTCCCGCCTACGCAGAATCGGAGTAGCGGACGATCGCGCCGCCGCACTCGCCTCTGCCCTGGCCACCTGCGCCGGACGAACCGAGATCACGGCCGTCGCGCGCAGGCACGGCACCCGTCAGGTGGCCGGCCGGCCCGTGGCCCTGTTCGACACCCGAGCAGGCCGCATCGTCGCGACCTCGGCCCTCGCCGCCGACGGCACGTCCTGGAGTTCACTGACCGGCGCGACGGACAGCAAGGTCGCGGCCGCCCTCACCGAACTGATCGGCTCGGCGCGGCGCGGCGCCATGGCCGCTAGCTGATCGGATTGTCTGCTTCGTCGCTGCCCTTGCCCTCGAACGGCGGCAGGAACGTGCCCCATTTGGCGCAGGCCCACCCACCGCCGGGCAGGGGAAGAAGCTCGACGGTGTCCGTGTTGTCGAGGTGATTGTCGGCCGCGAAGGTCCCGTCGACGCCGGTCAGTACCGCGGCCACCAATCTGATGGCGGCACCGTGACTGACGACAACCACATCGCCTGCCGTGTCGTCGCCGAGGTACTGCGATCGGAATCCGTCGAGCACCGGCACATAGCGCTCGAGCACCGACTGGCCACTGTCTCCACCCGGCACTGCCGCCGCCAGGTCGCCGTCGTGCCAGCGACGAAAGACCTCGGTGAACTCCCGGTGCGCGTCAGGGTCGTCTCGGTCTTCCAGATCCCCGGCGAAGGTTTCGTGAATTCCGTCGACCACGAGGAGCGGAACCGATGTCGCACGTTCGATGTACCCGGCCGTTTGTTTGGCGCGCAGCGCCACCGAGGACGCCAGCACAGCGG
Organism: Rhodococcus sp. MALMAid1271; assembly: GCF_049195265.1. NCBI lineage: Bacteria > Bacillati > Actinomycetota > Actinomycetes > Mycobacteriales > Nocardiaceae > Rhodococcus > Rhodococcus sp. MALMAid1271. Next base: position 11,686 of record NZ_JBMIRQ010000056.1, read on the forward strand.
GAGGGCGATTGACCCACGTCTGTGCGTACCTCTCGGCCTGCTGATGCCCCAGCTCGGTCAGTTCGGCTCCCGGCGGTGCGGTATCGAGCATCTTCGCGACGTTGGCCTTGGTCTGACCGTGCCGCACGAGGATCAACTTACCCATCACAGATCACCGCGACCAGCTCGGATATCGGTGAGCCACTGCACGTGTTCGTCGATCGGCGGCGGCACCGATCCTCCCGTTCCCGTTGCGGTAGGCCATGATCCGAGGAAGCGCAGCGGCATCTTGCGGTGGAAGGCCGTCAACGCCTCGGCGACGAGCGGGTCCTCGATATGACCTGCGCAGTCGACGAAGAATCGGTAGGTGCCCAATTGTGAACGGGTAGGCCGCGATTCGATGAATGTCAGATCGATGTTGCGAATTCCGAACTCGGCCAACGCCGCGGGCAGAGTGCCGGGATCGTTCGGCGGTTCGAGCACCACTGCCGTGCGATCCGCACCGGTCCGCGGGGCAACCGGCCGCGGCGGCGTCACCAGCAGGAAGCGGGTTCGGGCACCCTCGACGTCGATGACGCCGTCGGCCAACGTCGCCAGCGACAGACGCTCACCGGCCAACCGCGTCGATATTGCAGAATCGACGATTCCGGCGGCAACATCCTCTGCCGCACCGGCATTCGACGACGCCGACTGGACCACCGCATCGGGCATCGTGGATTGCAACCACTGCCGCACCTGATTGAGAGCGATGGGGTACGCACTGATGGTGCGAGCCGATTCGAGCGTGACGGAAGGGCCGCCGAGGACGGTGAAGGCCACCTCGATCTCGGTCTCGGCGACGATCTGCAACCGTCGCCCCTCGGACAGCGCGTCGAGTGTCGGGGGGACAGCCCCTTCGATCGAGCTTTCGATGGGAACCACAGCCGCATCGGCCGCACCCGAGCGGACGGCCTCGAGGGCGGCAGGCGGGCTCGCGGCCGATACCCGCTCGACGGCACCGTGCAAGCCGACGGCTTCGATGGTTCCCAGCTTTTCGAACTGCGCCAGCGCCATCTCCGTGAACGTTCCCGATGGGCCGAAATAAGCTATGCGAGGCACGCCTTGAAGGCTACGTTGCCGCGCTGTCGTCGGCGATCAATCCGACCTCGACGAGCCGCGCGCGGGCACCGGCGGCATCGGGAACCTCGACTCCGAACAGCACGTCGCGCACCGCCTCGGCGGCCTCGGGGATCAGAGCCCGTAGTGCAGCGACATTCGGCGCGGCCAGCGCGCCGACGATGTCGTCCCCGCGCAGCGACGCCACCGTTGCGGCGAGGATCGCGAGCACCTCGTCACCGGTCTCGGCGCGTGCGACCAAACCGACGTCGGAGTGGGACACCACCGCGAGTACGTCGGCGATGCGCCGTGGGGTGTCGCCGACGCCGATGCCGAGCGTCCGGTGCGCGAGGGCGACGGCCTCCGCCGTCTCGGCGACGTCGATCGCGTCGAACACCGGGAAGACCACCAACGGGGAGGGCAACTGCAGCGCAAGCGCATCGGCGAGATGCTCGGCTGGCGCGTCGACCTCGAATCGAACTGCCTCGTAGCCGCAGGTCGGATCGTCGCGAAGCCGGTCGGGGTCGATGTCGAGACGGACCACGACGCGACCGAGGTTTTCCGATTCGGCGGTTGCGAGCAGGGTCGATGCCCGGACCACCGGCGGGCCGTACCCGGCTCCGCGTGGGGCGGCGTGCAGCTCGGCAGCATCGGAGCAGATCGGCAGCAGCAGCTCCTGCACGAGTGCGTACGGGTCGGGTCGGTGTGGCACACCGAGGGTCAATGGAATCGGCACATCCTCACGGTAGTCCCGGCACGCTCTTGCGATTCCCCCCACATCGCTATAACTTAGGGAACAGTAACTTAGGTTGCCCTCACCTACTTGGCCGTTCGATCGCATCGGAGGAACCCATGCTCGGCGCAACCACCACCGGCCCGTCCACCGCCGAACGCGTACGCAGCGCGTGCATGCGCGCCGACAACGCCAATCTCGCCATCGACGGCCGCGATCCGGTGATCACCTCGCTGCACCACCTGCGACCCAACGGTGAGATGATCCTCGCTGTCCCCACCGACACCCATGACGACACGGACACCCCGCACCGTTCCCGTACCGGACTCCCGGCCGTTCTCGAACTCACCGATCACGCTCCGCTCGCCCTCCGGGAACCGGTCCGTTCGCTGGTGTGGCTGCGCGGAGACCTGCGCCCGGTCCCGGCATCGCTGCTGCGCCCCATGGCCGCAGCCGTGGCCGCCGAACACCCGTATCCGGCTTTGCTGGACGTGGGCCACACGACCTCGCTGATGCGGCTGACCCTCGGATCTGCTGTGGTCGCGGACAGTAGCGGCGCGGCACCGGTGGACGTGGAATCGCTGTTGGCGGCCGAACCCGATCCGTTCTGGGAGATGGAGACCAGCTGGCTCGAACATCTCGATTCCGATCATCCCGACCTGCTCGCCCAACTGTCCCGACGCCTCCCGCCGTCACTGCGGCAGGGCCGGGTACGCCCACTGGGTATCGATCGCTACGGCATTCGACTGCGCATCGAAGGTGAGCACGCAGACAACGACGTTCGACTGGGATTCACGACGCGCGTCGACGATGTGGTCTCACTCGGCCGGGCGCTGCGCGTGCTTGCGGGCTGCCCGTTCCTCAACGGGCTGCGCGCCCGCGGCTGATACCCAAGCACGAGAAACAAGGCAGAATCGTGCGGTGATCGACTTCAAGAGCTGGTTGACGCCACCGCCGCCGGAACGTACCGCTCCCCTGCCGGACGCCCGCGAACGCACGACCATCAAGGTCGAGATCGCAATCGTGCTGCTGGTGACGTTCGGCCTCAGCGGCATGAGCAGCATCCTCTCGCTCATCGAGGACGCCCTCCAGACTGCTGCTCTGTCCGATCAGACCGTCGCACTGAACTCCTCGCGATCGAGCTTCAGCCTGATCGATCTGCTGTTCCAACTCCTGAGCATTCTGCGATTGTGCGCGTGGGGTGCGTTGGGCCTGTATCTGCTGTGGCGGGCCGATCTGACTCCTCGCATGATCGGTCTGGCCAGACCACGCCTGAAGCTCGACCTCGGTCACGGCCTCGGTCTTGCGATGCTGATCGGCCTTCCCGGTTTGGCGCTGTACCTCGTCGGCAACGCCATCGGCCTCAATCTGAACGTCGTCCCCAGCGCCCTGGACGACCATTGGTGGCGCATCCCTGCACTGATTCTGTACGCCCTGGCCAACTCCGGTGCCGAGGAAATCATCGTCGTGGCGTATCTGATCTCGCGCCTGCGCAGACTCGGCCTGAGCGAGAACGCGTCCCTGCTCGGTTCGGCCCTGCTGCGCGGCAGTTACCACTTCTACCAAGGGGTGGGAGGCGGGGTCGGCAACTTCCTGATGGGCCTGGTGTTCGGCCGCTACTGGCAGCGCACCGGCAGGCTCTGGCCGCTTCTGATCGCACACGCATCGATCGACATAGTTGCCTTCGTGGGCTACGCCCTGCTGCGCGATCATCTGACCTGGCTTCCATAGACCTGCCGGCAATGCATAGACCTGTCGCCTATCCATAGGCCTGTCGGCAACGGGCCTGTTGTTTCCGCGGCGGTGGGTACAGTCGATCCGTGAACGACGACGATCGCTACGGACGGCATGGCGCGCCGGACCGACGCACGCCGCCTCCCGGTCGAACGCCGCAGCCCGGCGCAAACCCACAGCCACGCGCAACTCCGCAGCCCGGCCCAAACCCGCAGCCCCGCGCAACCCCGCAGCCCCGTCGAATCCCGCAGTCCGAGCCACGTCGCGCCGGGGGTCAACCCCCGCAGCAGCCACCACGCAGGCAGCCTCCGCAACAACAGCCTCCGCAACAACAGCCACCACAGCAGCGGCCCCGACACCAGCAGCCGCCCGGCCCGAACCGGCCCGAGCAGCCTCGCGGCCGACAACCAGCAGGCAACCGGCCCGATCGACAGCCACCCGGAAACGAACGGCCCCGTAGCGAGCCGCCCCGCAACCAACGCTCCGGTCAGCAGCCACCACCCCCGCGGCACGATCGCCCAGCTCCGCCGCCGGGTCGGAACCCCCGCCACTCGCGCGCCGAACCACCCATGCGCCCTGCACCTGGTCGTCCTGCACCTGATCGCCCTGCACCGCACGGGTTCACCGCGGAAGACGCCGAGTTCATCAGACGCGACGGCAGGCCCGCCGCCGGTGCCGAAGGGTCGGGTGCCCCGCCGCGGGCGTGGTCTCTCGCCCCAGAACCCCGGTCGGCACAGTCGGGTACACCGAATTCGACACGCCGATACTCGCGCCCCTCCGAGGAGCGCGGTTCCGAGTACGCGCCCCGCCAGGAGCCGGAACCGTTCGCCGACCGCACGCCGCAACCGGCCCCCTCACAACGAGCGCTTCGACGACCTGAACCACAACGGCCGCAACGTGATTCACGTCCTCCGAAAATCGCCAAGCCACGCAGGCGCAGGCATTGGGGTCGACGTTTCCTGATCGTGCTGCTGATCCTCGTACTGGGGATCGGCGGCGTCGTCTACTACGTCGACAGCTCACTGACGCGGGTGGACGCACTCAGCTCCTACCCTGGCCGCGTCGGCGACACACCGGGCACCAATTGGCTGCTCGTCGGATCGGATTCACGCGCCGGCCTGACACCGGAGCAGGAAGCCAATTTGGCCACCGGCGGCGAGGTCGGCCCGAGCCGAACCGACACGATCATCCTGATTCACATCCCCGAGGGCGACGGCCCGCCCACGATGGTGAGCCTGCCACGAGATTCGTATGTGTCGATCCCGGGAAACGGCAAGAACAAGCTCAACGCGGCCTTCGCATTCGGTGGACCGCCACTGCTGGTGCAGACGGTCGAGGAGGCAACCGGGGTGCACATCGATCACTATGCCGAGATCGGCTTCGGCGGCTTCGCCGGGATCGTCGACGCGGTCGGCGGGGTCAACGTGTGCGTGCAGAATGCGATCGACGACCCGTTGGCAGGTATCAACATTCCCGCCGGATGCCAGGATCTCGACGGGTCCGAGGCGCTGGGATTCGTCCGGTCCCGCGCCACCGCGTTGGCCGATCTCGACCGGATGAACAATCAACGCGCGTTCATGTCCGCGCTACTCGAAAAGGCCACCAGCGCGTCGACTTTCCTCAACCCACTGCGGTTGTGGCCGCTGGTGTCCGATACCGCGTCCTCGTTGAGCGTCGACGACGGAGATCACATCTGGAACCTGGCGATGCTGGCCTGGGCGATGCGCAGTGGACCGGTGACCACCACGGTGCCGGTCGGCGGATTCGAGGACTCCGACGTCGGAAACGTACTGCTGTGGGACGACACTCGTGCGCCGGCCTTCTTCGAGGCCATCGCGCAGGATCGTGAGATTCCGCCGGAACTGCTGACCGGTGGACCCTGAGGCACTCACCGCACCGGTATAGGTTGGGGTTCATGACATCGCCGTCTGCCCCGTCCGCCGCGACTTCCGGTGGGTCGTTCCACGATCTGCTCCGAGCTCAGGTTCGCCACGAGTTCACCGCATCCCAGCAGTACGTCGCGATTGCGGTGTGGTTCGACCGTAACGATCTGCCCCGGCTGGCCGCGCGCTTCTATGCCCAGTCCGCCGAAGAGCGTCGGCACGCGATGATGATGATTCGGTTCCTCATCGACAACCGGCTCGACGTCGACGCGTCGGGCATCGACGATGTCGTCACCGATTTCTCGTCGGTGGTCGAACCGGTGGAACTGGCGCTCCAGCAAGAACTGTCGGTGACCGATCGGATCTCCGCGCTCGCGCATGCGGCTCGGTCCGAGGGTGACTACATCGGCGAGCAGTTCACCCACTGGTTTCTCACCGAGCAGGTCGACGAGGTCGCCGCGATGCGCACTCTGCTCACCGTGGTGCGCCGGGCCGGATCGAATCTGTTCGACATCGAGCAGTACGTCGCCCGCGAGATGGGCGGCTCGGTGACCCGAGCCACCAATGCCCCCGCAGAGGCGGGAAGCGCGTAGTCTTCGGCCCTGCTCAGAGCGGACAATTAGGATTCACTGTATTAGGCAACGTTCGCCTCATTAAGGTTCCACTTGGATGACAAGGGCCTCTGACCAGGCATATTGTCCTTCCATGAGCTCTGACATCAAGGAAACCAGCCACACGAAATTCCATGCCCTTCTTCGTGACCAGATTCGCAACGAGTTCAACGCCTCGCAGCAGTACATCGCCACCGCTGTCTACTTCGCGAATGTCGATCTGCCGCAGCTGGCCAAGCACTTCTACGCGCAGTCGGTCGAAGAACGCAATCACGCCATGATGATCGTGCAGTACTTCCTCGATCGCGACATCACCGTCGAGCTGACCGGCGTCGACGCATCGAAGTCCGTCTTCACCGATCCCCGTGAGGCAATCGCTCTGGCGCTGGCCCAGGAAGAGACCGTCACCGAGCAGATCATCACCCTGGCGAGCACCGCGCGCGAGGAGGGCGACTACCTCGGCGAGCAGTTCATGCAGTGGTTCCTCAAGGAGCAGGTCGAAGAAGTTGCCAGCATGAAGACCCTGCTCAACATCGCCGATCGCGCGGGCCACAACTTGTTCGATCTCGAGCAGTTCGTCGCCCGCGAGATGAACACCGCCGTGACCGTCGACGCAGGCGCACCGACGGTCGCCGGCGGATCCCTCTGATCTCACGCCGACGCGAGGCGTGAGTAACTCACGCTCGTACGGGTGGTCGTCGCACACGCACATCGCGATCGACGACCACCCGACTCACGTTCTGTTGCCGATCTCGGCGCGAGCGGATCCGGCCGATCAGCGCAGCGTGACCTGCCTGCCGCGCAGTCCGTCACGCGAACGCAGCTGCGCCGCAGTCAACGGAGCATCGACAGCGAGCGCCTGATCGAGCTTGTCACCGAATTCCTTGGTGGGAGCAGCCCATTCGGTGGGGTGCATTTCGGGATCGAGATCGAACACCGGCACCAGCAGACCGTGGGTGCGGAAAGAACCGGCGTAGCGCGATCCTTCGCCCAGGTGCAGATCTCCCGCAGCGTGGAGTCGGGCGAGAGCGAGCATCACCTCGTCCTCGCTTTCCGGGCGCACCCAACGGATGTGCGCCTTCTCGCCCGCATCGACCCACCAGGCCGCAACGACGCCGTCCGCCTCGATCCGCGCCGAGGGCATGATCGCCTGGTTCGCGCGTTCCACCGTGGCAGCGACATCTGGTGCCGGAGTGGCACTTTCGGGAATCCACCAGTTGAAGTCCTGATGGACGGTGATCTCGAGCAACGCGGAGGCGTCGAGCACATCGGTCAATGCGGGAGTGTTCTCGTCCACGGCCGCAGCCTCGAGGGACTCGCCGGCGGCGGCGGTCGACACCCAGCCCAGAGCGCTACTGATATCTGCGGCAAAATCTTTGGACTGTGTCTGCACCTGCAGGCCGACGAATCCTTCGACGGTGCCCGCGTCTTCGCGCACCAGTGCCGCGACCGCTCCGGGCAGCACGGTCGCCAGCGTCACGGTGCGACCCTCGACCGTGATCGGCGCAGTTGCCGTCGCCGATGGGACGAACTCACGCAGGGCCACCAGATCGCACTCGGCAGCGAGGCCCTCGAACGGGCGCGTCGACGCCGACTCCAGGCTCGCGCGTTCGGCCTCACGCTGGGCTAGCTTCGCCGCTCGGTTGCTGCCCTGCTTCGGTCCACTGTTTCTTTTGCTCTTACCCACGTCCGAGAACCTACACGTTCTTCGATTCGAGCCAGGCTCGCGTTCGGCCGGGATGATTCGTGGCGATCCACCCGACACCGAGTTCGCGGCACAGGTCCACGTCCTCTTTCTCGTCGACGGTCCACACGTAACTCGCCCGGCCCGACGCGGCAGCGCGGTCGATGAGGCCCGGGTGCTCGCGGAGTGCACGAATGGACGGGCCGACCGCGGTGGCACCGACGGTCGTCGCTGCTCCCCCGCCGAGGTAGTGCGAACTGTCGCCGAGAAGCACTGTCGGGAGCATCGGGGCCGAGCGACGAACTCGCCAGACCGCCGAGGGCGCGAACGACATGATGACCGCGCGTGAGTGGTCTGCCGAGGCCGGCGCGCCGATGCCGAACCTGTGCAACTCGGCGAGCACCGCGCTCTCGATCAGCGAGCCGTAGCGCACCGGATGCTTGGTTTCGATGAAGAGTTTGACCGGCTTGCTGCTCCAGTCGAGGACGAGGGAGATCAGGTCGCGCAACGTCAGAAGCTCGGCGGGTTCGTCGGGTTCGCCGTAGTCGAGCTTCGCCAGCTCGGCAAAGTTCATCTCGCTGACGATCCCGGTGCCGTTCGAGGTCCTGTCGACTCGGCGATCGTGCACACACACGATATGGCCGTCCTTGGTCAGCCGAACATCGCACTCGACACCGTCTGCGCCCTCCCGCAGTGCGAGATCGTAGGCGGCGAGAGTGTGTTCCTTCTTCGCGGCCGACGCCCCTCGATGCGCGACGACGAGCGGGCCGCGGCGGTCGGGGCTCACGAGGCCGACACCGCCCCGGGTTCGTGATCGGCGGGCCTGCGTTCGGTACCAGTGGCGATCACCCAGCGGGTGGGTAGCGCGAGAGTCGATCCTCGCAGCGTGCGGCCCTCGAATCGTCGCATCACCGCCAGAGTCAGCACCGCGGACGCGGCGGCGACCGCGGCGACGAACGCCGACAGCAGCACTCCGTCGGCCCGAGCTTGCAACGTCCCCTGCAGATTCCACAGCAACTGGACGATCACCAGCACATTGCTGGTGGCCCACACCCCCCACCAGAGGCGAACCAGCGCCAGCTCACGATCGACATCCGCCTCGCACTCACCCCTGAGGCGTACGACCTCGGTGAGGTACACCCCCGGCATCACGATGCGTACCACCGGCAGCATCGACAGCAGCAACATCCGCCGCACCGACCGCGGATCGCTGGAGCCGACCGCGGCGAAGGCATGCCTGCGTTGCTCGATCAGCCAGCACGACGAACTGATCAGCGCGAACAATCCAACGACGAGCGCGCCCACCTGAGCGAAATACACCAGGGCGTCCGATGCGGCCAGCGTGATCGGCGAGACCAACCGGGTCCGGTTGTACAGCAGTATTGCGTACCGGAACACTTCGGCGATGGCGGCGAGCCCCAGCAGCAGCGCGGTGACGAGGACGAGCAACTGCGCACTGGCGCCATACCGTTCGATGCGACCGACCCGGCGCTCGGCCATCGTGTCGCGGGGAGTGTCACGCAGCCCCCACGTAGGCATCGTGTCGTAGTGCGGCGTCGGCGTCGGCGACGCGGTTCGAGGTGCACGTGCGGCTCGCGGATTTCCTTCGGCCGGGCGGGCCACCCAGCGGAAATTTCGCCGACCCTGCGCGGGTGCCCGGGTGGACACCGGCGAGAGCAGAACCCCGTGGCAGCGGGGACACCACGTGCCCGGCCGTGCGCCGACCGCCCAGCGAGTGCTGCAGCGGGCGCAGACCTGGAACGCCTGTGCGCGTCCCTGCGGTGCCGTCATCTAGATGATTCTCGGTTCGTGGGAGTCGTCGTCGCGCTGAATCGGTCGACCGGATTCCTGCCAGGCCAACATCCCACCGTCGACGTTGATCGCCTCGAATCCGACGCGGTTGAGGTATTCGACGACTCGTGCAGAGCGGCCACCTGCCTTGCACACCACGTAGACCTCGGTTTGATTGTTCAGCTCACCGGCGCGGGACGGAATGTCTCCCATCGGGATGTGCACGGCGTCGGGAGCGTGTCCGGCCTGCCACTCCTCGTGTTCGCGCACATCGAGCAGCAGCGCCGTCGCCGGAAAGGGCGCCGGGAGTCGGTCTACGGTCACTGAGGGCGACTGCTCGGGGTGAGACACACCTCGATCTTGTCACGGCGTCGCGCGGGGCTGCCACCCGTGTCCCGACGGCCGAAGCCGAGGCCGGTTATGACCTATGTCACATCCGTCACAGAAGTTATCCACAGTATCCACAGGTTGATACACAGAATTGGGCCCTGTGCCGGTTTCCATCCACAGGTCAGAGCTCCGAGTCGGACTCGCGGTGTATCGAGTACCAACTCGGGTTGTGGATCAATGGTGATTTGACACAGCCTCGGTATGGCGGCTCGTGTGCCGCTACGAGGCCGACAGAATCGCCTGTCGGGCGACATCGATCTCGCCGCGGCAGAAATCGACATTGACCCGATCTGCCGTCGACGCAGCCTCCGCTGCATCGATCAACGCCAGATGTCGCAGGACCGACTCACGGACATCCGTGTCCACCGCGGCGATTCCGATACGACGGGCGAGCATGATCGCCGAGGTCATCGCCACCGGCGCGTCCAGAGCGTAGATTCGCACCGCGTCGAAGACATCGTCGATCAACTCCGTCAGCGGCAACCTGGTCACGATGAGCCGCACGGTCTGGCCGGAGTCGACCCGGCCCAACCTCGGCGCGGGGCGTCGGGCCATCGGGACCAGCCCGGTCGCCAACTCGTTGAAGGCATTGTGTGCGGTGTACGGATCGTTGGTTCCGGGCGACAACGCACGCACCGCCATCTCGACCAATTGCTGCACCGCGAACTGGATGTCCCGATACGGAGTTCGGGTGATCCCGAACTCCACCGCCTTGCACACCGCCTCCGTGACATCGGCTACCCGCTCCGGGGGATGAACGCACACCAGCTCTTCACCCTCGACGATATGGTCGCCCGGCCGCACCAGCACTTCCACCAGACAGTCGGCCGACTCCGCGGCCCGCAGCAATGCGTTCTCGTCCACACTCAGCACGAACCCGGACTCCGTGCTCACAATCGGCGCACTGTCCGTCCGGGGTGGAACCGCGGGCCTCGAGTTGTCCGGCTGCTCCTCCGGATACAGCGTGTCCACCACCGCAACCAACTCCGAACGCACCCGAGCCGACAGGGTCGACACCTGGATGGAACGAGCGATGTGATTGATGAAATACACCAGGACAGCAACGTCGAGAACGGCCAGCAGAACAGCAACGTTGACCGCGATGTCCGGAACGAACGAACCGTCGTCGATGGTGGCGTCTCGAATCGACCGCAGCACCATCAGCGAGTAGAGGAACGTCGCCCCGAATATCCCCAGCACGAACTGATTGCCGCGGTCGTTCATGAAGTTGCGGACCAGGCGAGGTCCGTAAGTCGAACTCGCGGTGGCCAACACCGACACCGTGATCGAGAAGGACGTCGCGGCCACCGCCAACATCGAGCCGCCGATCGCGCCGAGGATGTCTCGGCTACCGCTGGCCCCCACGCGGTAGAGAAGGCCACCCCAGAAGCCGAGGTCGGTGTCGTCGAGGGCTCGATCCAAGAAGATCAAACCCTGTGCGAGCACCAGCGCACCGATACCCAAGACCATCGGCAGAAACCAGAACACATCGGACAGACGTGACAGCTTCATTCTCATTCGATTTCCGTCCATTCCTGCCCGTGGTGCACGCGATCGCGCCCAGGCGTCTAGCGTCACACGCTATGTGACTCCGGCCGCACCGGGCCCATCGAACAGCACCGACCGAGCCCACGAAAGGGGAATCGATGAACGCTCTCGGTCACGCACTGAGCCTCACCGGTTCCATGGCGTGGAGCATTCTGTGGGCACTGATATTCGGGTTCACCCTCTCGGCCGTCATCCAAGCCGTGGTGCGCAGATCCACCATCGTGCGCGCTCTCGGCGATCACCGACCACGCACACTGGCAGTGGCCACCGGCTTCGGAATGGCATCGTCCTCGTGCTCCTACGCGTCGGTTGCGTTGGCCCGCTCACTGTTTCGGCGAGGAGCCGACTTCACAGCCGCGATGGCCTTCGAGATCGCGTCGACCAATCTCGTCATCGAACTGGGAGTCATCCTCGCCCTGCTCATGGGATGGCAGTTCACCCTCGCCGAATTCATGGCAGGCCCGATCATCATCGTGATCGTCGCGCTGCTGTTTCGCATCGTGCTGCGCCGGAAAGTGCTCGACGCAGCCGCCGAACAAGCAGACAAGGCACTGGCCGGGTCCATGGAGGGCCATGCGGCGATGGACATGTCCGCGGACGGAGACGGCAGCTTCCTCTCGCGTCTGTTCTCCGGCACAGGTGCCACCGCGGTCGCGAACGTGTTCGTCATGGAATGGGCGGCGATCTGGAAAGACCTCCTCGGCGGCCTGCTGATCGCGGGAGCGATCGGTGCGTGGGTACCGAACAGCTTCTGGCAGGGACTGTTCCTCGAAGATTCATCCCTGCTGTCTGCAGTGTGGGGTCCGATCATCGGCCCGATCGTCGGCATCTTCAGCTTCGTCTGCTCGGTGGGCAACGTCCCGTTGGCAGTGGTGCTGTGGACGGGCGGAATCAGCTTCGGCGGCGTGATGGCCTTCATCTTCGCCGATCTGCTCATCCTCCCGATCCTCAACATCTACCGGAAGTACTACGGCATGGCGATGACGGTGCGCATCGTTCTCGTCTTCTACATCGCGATGGTCGCCACCGGATACATCATCGAGATCGTGTTCTCCGCGTTCGACCTCGTGCCCGACGCCTCCTCGGCCCACCTACCCGACGAGGGCATCTCCTGGAACTACACGACCTGGCTCAACATCCTCGCGCTGGTGCTGGCCGCAGCGCTGGTGACCCGATTCTTTCGGCAGGGCGGCGCCTCGATGCTCTCGATGATGGGCGGGAGTCCCTCCGAATCCGACGGTGGCAAGTCCCACTGATCACGTCGCCGCGAGTGGCCCAGCACGAGGATTAGTCTGAAAATCATGACCTCCATCGAGTTGCGCGTGTTCACCGAGCCACAGCAGGGTGCCACTTACGACGACCTCCTGCGCGTCGCCAAAGCCGCCGAGGACTTCGGCTACGGCGCCTTCTTTCGGTCCGACCACTACCTCGCGATGGCCGGCGACGGCCAACCCGGCCCCACCGACGCATGGATCACCTTGGCGGGCCTGGCGCGCGAGACCTCGACCATCCGTCTCGGCACCCTCGTCACCTCGGCCACCTTCCGCTACCCCGGGCCACTCGCCATCGCCGTCGCGCAGGTCGACGCCATGAGCGGCGGACGCGTCGACCTCGGCCTCGGTGCCGGCTGGTTCGAAGACGAGCACAAGGCCTACGGCATTGCGTTCCCGCCGCTCGGGGAACGCTTCGACCGGCTGGAAGAACAACTGGCCGTCATCACCGGTCTATGGAAGACCCCCGACGGCGAGACGTTCTCACACCCCGGGAAGCACTACCCCGTCACCGACTCCCCTGCGCTCCCCAAACCGGTGCAGACCCCGCATCCGCCCATCGTCATCGGCGGCGGTGGCAAGAAACGCACCCCGGCACTCGCCGCAAAATACGCCGACGAGTTCAACATCCCCTTCGCCTCGCTCGCCGATACCCGGACACAGTTCGGCCGCGTCCGCGAGGCCTGCACCACCATCGAGAGAGACCCCGATTCGCTGATCTACTCCAACGCCCTCGTGCTCTGCTGCGGCCGCACCGAAGAGGACATCGCCCGACGCGCCGCTGCCATCGGCCGGGAGGTATCGGAACTACGCGAGAACGGCGCGGCGGGCAGCCCCGCCGAACTGGTCGACAAAATCGGAACCTTCGGAGCCGCCGGAGCGACCCGCGTGTACTTGCAGACCCTGGACATCACCGACATCGATCACCTCGAACTCGTCGCGTCCGAGGTGATGCCGCAGCTGTAGCGTCCGGAGACGTTCCCACCCGAGTCCACCTGCAGTCCCGCCCCCTGAAGTCCACTGAATGTGACATCGACCCCCGAAAAGGCCACTGAACGTCACATCGAGTACCCAGAGGTCCCTCGGGTCAGGCGGCGGATTCGGAGCGCAGGCGGGCGTAGGTCGCGCTGATCCGCCGCGCCGCGGGCAGTTCGATCCAGCGGTACATGATTTCGGAGAGTGCGGCGGTGCCTGCCAGGAATGCCAGTACCGCTGCGCTGGGGCCCAGGTGGGGCTCGACCGTGGCGTAGATGCGGTAGAGCACGAGGGTGTGGATCAGATAGATCGCGTAGCTGCGGGTGCCGATCCAGCGGACGACGGGCAGGCGGGTGATCGGCCCGTCGTATCGGGCCAGGAGTAGGACAGTGCTCGTGACGACCACCAACGTCCAGAGGTAGGTGTCGCCCATCCAGAAGGTGTGCACGTCGATGGACAGTCGGATGACTTCGACTTGGGCGATCACGCCGACCACCACCCACCGCCAGGTGACCAGCTTCGCCCAGCCGAGGTAGATGATCTGGCCGAGGAACAGGGTCGGCAGTACGCCTGCAACCTTGGTCAGGAACGGAACGGTGTAGGGCTGGGGCAGGTAGAGGTTGTAGGCGATGACCAGTGCGCACAGTGCTGCGCCCAGAAGTGGTACCGCGATCGGTGTGGTGCGCAGCGTCCCGCGCATCGAGATGCAGTAGAGGTAGAAGACGATTTGCACGACGAGGGTCCAGGTCACGCCGAGCACGGCGACTTCGGGTCGCAGGAAGAATCCGCCGAGGAAGAAGCTCAGCACGGCCTCGCCGTTGGTGATTCCGGGTTGTCCGCTGAACATGCCGTTGAGGCCGAGCCTGACGAGGATGATGGCCAGGGCGACGGCGAACCAGAGTGTCGGGATCAGGCGGGCGAGGCGGGCGACCATGAAGTCCCGACGCGATTGCCGCATCGCGGATCGGGTGATCAGCAGGCCGGTGAGCAGCATGAACATACTGACGCCGACGAAGGACAGGTGCAGGTTGAGCCCTGCGCCCCCGATGAGCACTGCGGTGACGACGTCGATGACCCACCAACCGCCGCCGACATCGTCGATCAGATAGAAGGAGATGTGCGAGTACAGGACGGCGAACACGGCGATCACGCGAAGCAGGTCTGCGCCGCCCAACTGGACTCGAGGCGCAACGTCGCGCTGTGTGACGGACTCCTCGACCGCACTCTGGCTCGGCCGGTTCCCCTCCACCCTCGCGAGTTTAGGTTCCGTTCATCTCGAGTACCAATCCAGAGCCGGTCCGCAACTGTTTCGTGATATTCGAAGGGGATTCTCAGCCGGTAATTCGACTGCCTTGTTCACACGAATTTATTCCGAGAAAAGCATCTCGGTTACAACGGTTGCACACGGGGTAGGAATGAGATTGGGTTGAACCCTACGAAAGATCCGAAGTAGGACGAACGTGCCCGCATCACACGATGGGTACGGCGTCGTTAGAGAAGGGAACCACGTGTCCGAGTACACCTTGCCCGACCTTGATTTCGATTACTCCGCCCTCGAGCCGCACATCTCGGGCGAGATCAACGAACTTCACCACTCCAAGCATCACGCCACCTACGTCGCAGGTGCCAACACCGCACTCGAGAAGCTGGCCGCAGCCCGCGAGGCCGAGGATCACGGCAGCATCTTCCTGCTCGAGAAGAACCTCGCGTTCCACCTCGGTGGCCACGTCAACCACTCCATCTGGTGGAAGAACCTCTCGCCCAACGGTGGCGACAAGCCCGAGGGTGATCTCGGTGCCGCGATCGACGATCAGTTCGGTTCGTTCGACAAGTTCCGCGCGCAGTTCACCGCGGCCGCCAACGGCCTGCAGGGCTCGGGCTGGGCAGTTCTGGGCTACGACTCGCTCGGCAAGAAGCTGCTGACCTTCCAGCTCTACGATCAGCAGGCCAACGTGCCGCTCGGCATCATCCCGCTGCTCCAGGTCGATATGTGGGAGCACGCCTTCTACCTGCAGTACAAGAACGTCAAGGCCGATTACGTCAAGGCGTTCTGGAACGTCGTCAACTGGGCCGATGTCCAGGCTCGTTTCGAGGCCGCAACGTCGAAGACTCCGGGCCTGATCTTCCCGTAGGTTTCGCACCACGAGCGTGGAGCTCGAGCATCACCAGCGTCACCGATAGCGTCGATGGACCACTGCCCCGCTCAGACGGGTGCAGTGGTCCATTCACGCTTCGAAGCCGTCCGACTCCGATGCTGGCACTCTCCCTATCTTGTGTGCCAGCCGTTTTCGGGTCATTCTCTTCTTTACCCAACGTCGTGTGCCTGGCTTTCTGCCCTGTACCTGTCTGGGAGGAATTGACGAGATGGACGAGCGAGATCTCATCGGTGTTTCACCGTTTCATGCCGCCGGCCTGCTTCGCGGCTTCGTGATTTCCGGCCGTTGGCCGGACACAACCAAGGAATGGGCTCAATTTCTGGCCCTCGCCGTCCGGGTTGCCTCGATGCCGGGCCTGTTGGCGACGTCGACGGTGTTCGGGGTGCGGGAGGAGTTACCCGAGGATCCCGCGCCCGGGACGGTGGGATTGGTGGTTGCCGAGGGCCCGGTGATCGGCGACTTCGCACTGGCTCCCGGACGCTTCTCCGAGCACCAACCTGCCGCACTGCTGATGTTGCATCCGCCATCGGAGACGACGCCGACCCTCCCCGAGTGCATGGGTGCAGCATCCGGTTGCGTTCTGCTTCCCGGCCTTCCCCACCTGGGCCTGGATCATCGGGCTGCATGGGTGGAGGCCGAGTCCGACGGCACCGTGACCTCGATGGTCAGCCGGGTGGGCCTCGACCCGATCAGCGATCCCGACACAGCGGTTTTGGCGATGCTCCTCGCATCCTGACCGGTACCCGCACCGGATTCTTCGGCACCCCAAACTTATTGCTGCATTGGACAATTGGCGATAGGGCCCATAAAGTCGATGCAGCGAAGGGGAGTAGCCCCCAATCATCGTGTCGACATACTGGCCGCCCAATACGGCCCGGCACCTGAACCGGCCAGTTCCGGTGGGCGAGACCTTCGGTCCGTTGGACGACCGAGGAGTCTGTTGTGCTGTCCGCATTACTGTTGAGTTTCGCTGTCATTTTCGTGGCCGAACTGGGCGACAAGTCCCAGCTCATGGCCATGACGTTCGCACTTCGATACAAGTGGTACGTCGTCATCGGCGGCATCACCGCCGCTACCACCGTCGTGCATCTGGTCTCGGTTGCGGTCGGACATTTCCTCGGCGTCTCGATCCCGACCGAGCTGATCTCCATCGTCGGCGGCATCGCGTTCGTCATCTTCGGACTCTGGACGCTGCGCGGCGATTCCCTGTCCGAGGACGAGGGCGCGAAGGCCTCCCGCGTCACCAGATCTGCATTCCTGGCGATCGCCTCGGCATTCTTCCTCGCCGAACTGGGCGACAAGACGATGCTGGCCACCGTCACTCTCGCGGCCGACAACGACTGGGTCGGGGTGTGGATCGGCTCGACTGTCGGCATGGTCGCGGCGGACGCGCTCGCCATCGTGGTCGGCGCGGTACTCGGAAAGCACCTGCCGGAGCGGGTGATTCAGTTCGGCGCGGCCATCCTGTTCTTCGTCTTCGGTGCCGTCCTGTTCTTCGAGGGCTTGATGCCGGGCACCGCCGCCCCGTACATCGCGGCCGGGGTGGTGCTCGCAGTCTCCGCCGTCGTCGTCGCAATCCTTCGGCGTTCTCGCGCGAGGTCCGCCCGGGAGCCAGAGGAGCAGAACACCACCGGAGCCTGACCCTGGAACTACACTCCTGCTCTGGAGGGGTGCATGGAAACAGATCATCAGGCAGCGGGGGCCGACCAGGCGCACCGATCGACCGAACGCCTGATCAGAATCACCGGCCGGTTCATCGGTGTCGGCTATGTGGCGTACCTGCTGCTGTTGATCCCCGATATCGCACGCACCGGTACCGTCGTTTCCGGATGGTGGACGCCAACTGCAGTGGTCGTCGTGTTCGGCACCGGGTTCGCATTCGCGGCCTCCACCTTCCACCCGAGCATCGGAGTCATCCGCATTGCCGGTTCCATCGCCGCGCTGGCGTTCCCGGTCTGGGCCGCACTGTGGTGGATTGCCTGGGACGGTGCGACGTTCGATCAGAGGGGACTGTTTCTCGATGCCTTTCCCGGCCTGGCAGCACTCGCGGCCGCCACGGTGTGGCCTCCGATCCCCGCATTCGTCCATATGACCGTCAGCGTCGTTCTTGTACAGCTCGCCAATCAAGCTGTACGCGAGCCATTTCCGCGCAGCAATGCGATTGCCGAGATCTTCTTCGCGTTGATGTTCTGCACGGTGTTCGTCGCCGCAACGCTCGCCGCGGTACGCACCGGACGTATTCTCGACGCCACCGTCTCCTCGGCTCACAACGATGCCGCCCGGGCAGCCGCGGCCACCGGCCGCGAGGTCGAGCGCGAACGGTTCGACGCGCTCATCCACGACGAGGTCATGTCGTCCCTGCTTGCCGTGACTCGATATGGCCGCACGCCGAGCCTGGCGCGTCAGGCCCGCTCGGCTCTAGCGCATCTGGATGACCTGACCACCGATACCGTCGCCGAAACGTTCTCGGCAGACGAGGCTCTGGCTCAACTGCGTTCTGCCGCAACGACAGTCGACGAGTCGATCGAGTTCACCGTGGACGAGCACATGCTCGTGCGGACGGAGCAGTATCCAGCCGATGCAGTAAGAGCCATCGCAGCCGCACTGGCCGAGGCACTGCGCAACAGTCGAATCCACGCCAGGGCATCGAACCGTTCGGTTGCCCTGGAGATGGCCGCGTCGTCGATGCGCGTCATCGTGAAAGACGACGGCGTCGGCTTCGATCAACGCTCGGTGCCACCCCATCGACTCGGCGTCGCCGTCAGCATCGAAGGCAGAATGCGGCAGCTCGACGGCGGTGCGGCCGAGATCGAATCGTCCAGCTCCGGCACCACCGTGACGTTGAGTTGGAAGCGATGAACGGTCAGGACATCCGTGACCTGTTGTCGATGAAGTCGCCGGCTGCGTACGCGGTTGCTGTCTTCTACATCCTCGCGTGCCTGGTATGCGCATCCGCGACCCTGACCGGGGTGTCCGCCGTGTGGCCCGAATACGCAGCGGTGCTCGTGCTCTCGGCCGCAGTCATCCTCTTGCTCAGGGCGCCGGGTGACCCACCGAGCCGGCGGGCGACCGCACTGATGGCCGCATCGGGCCCGGTCGCAGCCGCGCTGGTGTTCGCCGTGTTGCCGGTACCACTTGCCGGGAGCCTGCAGACTTGGCCCTTGGGCATGCCATTGGTGATCTACACCTTCATGTGCGTTCGCGGTCGCACCCTGGCCGCGTGGCTCGGGCTGACACTGACCATGTCGGTGGCCATCGGGTGGGCGGTGGTGACGGGCCAGGGATTCCTGTACGGACTTTCGTTCAGCGCGATCAACGCCGCGCCGATGGTGATGGCGACCTTCTTCGCCTTCACCATTCGCCCGTTGGCCGCGTCGATCTTCGAGCTGCGCAAGCAATCGACCGTTCGAATCGCTTCCCAGGCTGCGGCCGCGGCCGCCCTCGAGGAGCGGGACGCTCGCCTGGCGAGCCTCGACGCGCTGGCCCGTCCGTTGCTGCAGCGCATCGCCGACGGACCCGAACCCACCGAGGAGGAGATCCTCGCCTGCCTGCTCCTCGAAGCCGAGCTCCGCGACTCCCTGCGCGCTCGGGGTCTGATGCTGCCCGAACTCTCCCGTGCAGCACGATCCGCCAGGGCCCGCGGTGTCGAGGTGATACTTCTCGACGACCGCGGGTCGGCCGCGCTCGACGACGACGTACGCGAACGCATCGTGGCTGCCGCGTCGAGCACTCTCGATACCGTCGGAGCCGGCTCCGTGACCGTGCGGTTACTGCCTCCCGGCCGCCCCGTCGCAGCGACGGTTCTGCTCGACGACCTCGGCGACGGTGCAGAACGCGTCGAGTACGACGACACCGGCCGCATTCGGAGCTGAGCGGGACCCGGTCGCTGTGACGAGTGCCTCACGAGAGGGTGAGGTACCCCGCCGGTTATGGTGCAATCGACCACGAGGGTGCGGCCTGGCCGCGGCCCGCCACTGTGAGCGAAGGGGATCGACGACGTGGAGATTTCAGGAACAGCAGCACTTGTCACCGGCGGGGCTTCGGGCCTCGGTGCCGCAACGGCCGCACGTCTGGCCGCCGCGGGCGCGACCGTGTTCGGGCTCGATCTGCCGCAGTCCATCGAGCGCGCAGGCGACAGCGTCCCGGACGGGGTGACGCTGCTACCTGCGGACGTCACCAGCGAGTCCGAGGTCGAGGCCGCACTCGACACGATCGTCGAGTCCGGTGTGCCGTTGCGCATCGTCGTCAACTGTGCGGGTGTGGGCTGGGCTGGTCGCATCCTGTCCAAGAAGGGACCGCACGATCTCGAGCTGTTCCGCACGGTCATCACCATCAACCTGCTGGGTACGTTCAACGTGATGCGACTGGCCGCGAATCGGATGCAGTCGCAGTCCACCGTCGACGAGGCAGGCCAGCGCGGCATCGTCATCAACACTGCGTCGGTGGCGGCGTTCGAGGGTCAGATCGGCCAGATCGCCTACACCGCCTCCAAGGGCGGCGTGCACGCGATGACCATCACCGCGGCCCGCGACCTTGCCCAGGTCGGTATCCGCGTCAACACCATCGCTCCCGGCATCGTCGACACCCCGATGTTGGCCGGCGTCACCGAGGAATACCGTCAGGGCCTCGAGGCTTCGGTCCCGTTCCCCTCACGCCTGGCCCAGCCGAGCGAGTACGCGCAGCTGGTCCAGATGATTGCCGAGCACGACTATCTCAACGGCGAGACCATCCGGATGGACGGTGCGATCCGTATGGCTCCGCGCTAGAAGTCGATGCGTGGCCCCGTCGAAGTCGATGGGGTCACGCGCGAGCGCGCAGGTCTGCCACGGTCGGGATCTCGATCTCAGCCCTGTCGGACATCCACTCGCGCAACACTTTGGTGGCGAGAACGTCGTCCTCGTTGTAGACCAGCAGTCTCTCGCGTTGCGTCGGATCGGGCTCTGCGTCGTATCCGACGGCCTCGCGATACCAGCCCATCGAGGCCTCGCCGCCGGCCTCGTCGTCCCGCCAGGCGAACCCCGCCACCGGCGCGATCTTCTTGAGCCCCTTACCGTTCGGGCAGATGAACTGATCGCTCACGGCCTGGTAGACGTCCACCCATTGGGGACTGTCGATGAACTCGCGTATCTGCGCCTCGGTCGGCACACCCGGCACATCGGCGAACCGACGGGCCGAATCGAGCAACCACTTGTCCTCGGCTTGACGTGAATAGCAATACGCCGCAAAGGTTTTCCCACGAGCAGCGGCGTCGGCTCTGGTGTCCATCAACCAGTTCCAGAACACTGCGAACGAACGTCCCTCGTCGACTGTCGGCAAGGGATCCCAGGTGACGAACCCCCGATACGTCGACGGCGGGCCGCCCGCTTCGGTGAGCAATGTGCCCCACAGGTATGCGCCGTGTTCTTGATAGCTCTCCATGTCCACGTCCACCTCGACGTCGGCGCGATGGACCGACACGGTCTCGGAGCGGCGCAGCAGCGGCACGTCGGCACGCCAGGCCAGGGCGGCGGACACCGCATCGTCGAAGTTTCCGAACGGCCATTCCTCGGGAGCCGGGCCGGTCCATTGCGCCAGCTCGTCGATGGTGCGCACACCCGCGCTGCGCAGCACGTCCGCCCGGGAACCGGACGCGACGAGCGAGACGTCACGAACGGCGATCAGCTGCGGTTTGCAGTCGAACCACCACGCACACGATCTGCACTCGCTGACCTGCGAAGGAACGGTGTACTCGTTGCCCCTGGCGACGGCGAGCCGATCGGCGAAGCGCGTGTCGTATTCGGCGAGAACCGTCGTCAGGTCGTGCACCAGCATGCACTCGCCTCGATAGCCCACCGCGCCTCCGACGGGCGTGGCGGTGGCCAATCCCTCGTGGGCGAGCATCCGGTACAGGTGGGCGAGCCGAAGCTGGTCGCGTAGCTGACTACGCACCTTGCGGGTCTCGTCGACGATGGGTGCCCAGTGCGTCAGCGGTGTGGTTCTCGCGCCGCGGCCCGGGTCGGTGACCTTGTGATTGACGACGATGACGGGGATGTATCCGCCCGAGGGCTCGCGTACGAGTAGCTCACTGCGACCGCGGCGGCCGGTTTCTCGTTCGAGCGGTAGAACGGCGTTCCAGATGCGCTCGACGCCTGCGCGGCAGGCGGCGATGGTGGCATCGGCGGCGGCCCTGGCGGTGGGCTCGTCTATTTCGGTCCACTGCATCGGATCGGGTAAGGCCAGCTGCGCGCGGACGTTCTCTCGGTGCGCCTGAGCTGCTTCCCGACGTTGGCGTACGCCTGGGTTCTCGGGCTCTCCGCGGAGCAACGAGCCGTAGGCGGTGTCGAGGTAGAGACGATGACGGCACCGCGTCAGCGATCCGGCGTCGAGCAGCACGGGTTCCGGAGATGAGACTGGCGCACCTCGTTGACCGTTCACAGGGTTAGACATTAGGTCAGCCCTCCGACATCCTGCGGAACGACCCGACAGGCAGGAGTGGAGCCTGCGGAACGACCCGATACGCTGTGTGTGACGCACCGTTTCCGCCTAGCTGCACACGTCAGGAGCCTCGTCGATGGGTTTGTTCCGCAAGCGTAAGGGTCGTGCCACCCGCAAGGCAGAGGCCAAGGCACTCAAGCACAAGGCGACATTGGAAGCGAAACTCGGCGCGAAGAACGAGCGCAAGCAGTTGAAGTCGATCGCCAAGGCGCAGCGCAAGCTCAGCACGGTGGAGGCGAAGTCGCAGAAGAACGTCGAGAAGGCACAGGTCGCGGCTCTGCGCGCTCAGCAGAAGGCTGCAGCTCAGGGCACGCTCAGTGTCGCTCAGATCCGTAAGTACCTCGGCATCGCTCGGTTGCTTCTGCCGGTGTTGGCTCCGATCGTCTATCGCGGTGCCACCGCTGTGCGCGCCCAGCTGGACAGCCGCAAGGCTCAGCAGTTGGGAGTAGCTCCGGAAGAGCTCAGCGAGTACACCGGCCACGGCGGCAAGCTCAGTGCCCGTATCGCGGGTGCCGAGCAGTCGCTCAACACCATCGGTGAGCGTCACTCCGATCCCGAGACCAAGAGCTTCGGCGCGGCCATCAGCGAGCGCCTCGATGATCTGACGACCGCGGTGCGCGCGTCCGAGCAGATGCCGACTGCGCGACGCAAGACTGCCCACGCGGCCATTTCGGCCGAGCTCGACGGCATCGAAGCAGATCTGCTCGCCCGTCTCGGCGTGCGCTGAACCTGCACACGCGATGAACGATGCCTCCGCAGCACCGCTTCGAGGCGGAGCTGTCGGTAGCGTCACGGCGGTGCTCGCGGCGGCCGCACATGGCATGGCCGGCGGTGGTTATCCCGACGGATCGGCAGTGGCGCTGCTGGTCGTGATCAGTCTCGGTATCGGTGCTCTGACCGCTTTACCGCGACGATCGACGGTGTTGCTGCCCGCTCTGATGGGTGGCCAACTTCTCGCGCATCTCGGGCTGAGCATGAGCGATATGGGTTCGATGCACAGCCACTCGATTCTTCCCAGTGCCGCGATGATCGGGTTCCATGCGGCCGCTTCGGTGGTGGCCGGGCTGTTGATCGCCGCGGCCGAACGTCTCTACGGTCCGATCACGTCCATCGTCCGCGCGGTTCTCGCACTCCTCACTCCCCTGCCCGACGGTTCCGCCGTCGGTCGCGTCAGGTTCTCGGTTGCGGTGTCGTCGGTGCACGGCACTGTGCTGGACTGGGCCATTTCTCGTCGCGGGCCACCGGTGTCGGTGTACTGACCGACATCCCATTCCGCACTTCTGCACAGAAATGAACCGAATACTGATGAAGAGCTCTCTTTCCCGTGCCCTGTTCGTTTCCGGGGCCACCGTCGGCGCGTTGTTGCTCGGCGCAGGCGCAGCATCTGCCCATGTCGTCGTCGCTGCCCCGGACGCCGAGCAGGGCGGTTACTCGGTCCTGACGTTCCGGGTACCCACCGAGTCCGACACCGCCTCGACCAACTCGGTCAAGGTCACCCTGCCGGGCCTCAATTCTGCTCGTACGCAGCCCATGCCGGGTTGGACGTCCACCGTCGAGAAGAACTCCTCCGATCTCGCGGTGTCGGTGACGTGGACGGCGAATCCCGGGTCCGAGGTCGGCCCGGGCCAGTTCCAGGAATTCCTGCTCTCGGCGGGCCCTCTGCCCGAGCAGGAGACCGTCTCGTTCCCGGCCACGCAGACGTACACGGACGGCAAGGTCGTCGAGTGGGACGAGCCGATGGGCGATGACGGCAGTGAGCCCGAGTTGCCTGCTCCCACTCTGACTCTCGCTGCGTCCAGTGGCGATGCGCACGGTGGCTCCCATTCGGAGTCCTCCGAGTCTTCGACCGAGGCGTCCAGCGAGGCGTCGACCGAGGCTTCCTCGTCCGACAGCACGGCCCGATGGCTCGCCGGCATCGCGCTGGTGTTCGGAGCCGTCGGCGCGGGACTGGGCATCGGGGCGACGATCAAGAGTCGACGCTCGTGAGGGCGCTGGTCACGTCCACGAGGGCAGTGATCGTCTCCGTCGCGGCAGTGCTGACGCTGTTGATCGCCGCGCCCGTCGCGTCGGCGCATTCGCAGGTCACCGGATACAGCCCGGCCGACGGTTCGTCGCTCGATACGTCTCCGGCCACGGCATCGGTGTCGTTCAACGAGGTACCTCAGTCGCAGTTCGCCACGCTCAATGTCGTCGGGCCCGACGGGAACCTGTGGTCGAAGGGTGATGCCCGCATCGAGGGTCAGAGCGTCGTCGTCGATGTCGGCGAGTTGGGGCCGGCCGGCGAGTACACCCTCGCGTATCGCATCACCTCGGCGGATGGCCATCCGGTGAGCGGTACGTCGACGTTCACGTTGACGCAGGCGGGGACCGGCACGCCGGGTGCGTCGGCGGACGCGTCGGGTTCCTCGGACGAGTCCGAGAGTTCGTTTCTCGGCGGCTACGGCCCGGTCGCGTTGATCGTTGTCGCAGTCCTTGCGTTCGCCGGTGCGTTGGCATTGGCACTGCGCAAGCCCAAGAGCCAGCGCACGTCCAAGAGCCAGCGCACGGCGAAGTAGTACCGACGTGGCTGCGGTGGGCGAGAGAAGTGTTCGTCTCGTTCTCGCCGCCGTAGCCTCGGGATTGGTGGGGGTTGCGGCAGCTTTCGCGTTGGCGTATCCGACATTTCCCGGTGGGTCGTCGTGGTTACGAGTGGTGGCGGTGGCGTCGGGTTCGGTGGTGTTGGGGTTCGGCGTTCTCGCGGTGATGGACGGACATTCCGATTCCCGACGCCTCGCCGTGGAGCCATCGGTGATGTGGCGGGCCATCGGGTTTCTATCCGGAGTGTGGGCGGTGGCCGAGTTCGCCCTGTTGGCGGCGGCGGCAGCGGATTCGGCCGGTCGTACCCCGTTGACGTTGTCGCCGAGCGCATTCACGGCCTTCGCCACTTCGATCTCCGTCGGTCGGCTGGGTTCGGCGACGGTGATCCTGGCTCTGGCTCTGTGCGCTATCGGGGTGGTCGGGTATCGGCGCGCGGCGAGTTGGTCTCCGATTCCGGTGATCGTGTTGGCGTCGATCGCGCTGGTGGCGCGGCCGATCACCGGGCATATGTCGCAGTTCGCCTTCGGCTCCATTGCCGTTGCGGTGCATGTAATCTGCGCGTCGGTGTGGCTCGGTGTGTTGGGGGCGATGGCGCTGAGCGTGCGAAGCAAGTCCGGGTGGGCGGTGTTGCTGCCGATCTATTCCACGGTTGCGTTCTGGTGCGTTGTGGGGGTTGCCGTCACCGGTGTGCTCGATGCGATCCTGAAGCTGGGGAGTGTCGAAGCGATTGTCGAGACCGGATACGGCCGAATAATTCTCGCCAAGCTTTCGATCACGGTGCTCTTGGTCGCGTTGGCCCATCGGATTCGTGGGACGTGGTTGCCGACCGTGGCCGCGCATCGATCCACTGTGGAGTACTCGCTGGGGCGAGCGGCTGCGCACGTGTGCCTGCTGGCGGTGGCGTTCGGCTTGGCTGCGGCGCTGGCGACCACCGCCTGAGGGGCAGGAGTGGAGCCTGCGGAACGACCGGATATCCAAGCCTGTCGGGGTTCTGTACTAGCCTGAGTGAATGCCGAAGTTGACTGTGGTGCCGGGTGGTTCTTCGGCGTCCTCGGTCGGTCGGATCCACACGGTCGCAGAGTTCTTCGCCGGTATCGGTCTGGTACGAATGGGCCTGGAGCAGGCTGGTTTCGAGGTTCGCTGGGCCAACGACATCGAGCGCGACAAGCACTCGATGTACCGCCAGCATTTCGGTGACGAGGCGGGGCGTTTTCAGCTCGGCGATGTTGCGCATACACGTGCTGAGGATCTGCCGGAGAACCTGTCGTTGGCGTGGGCGTCTTTTCCGTGTACCGATCTGTCGTTGGCCGGTGGCCGGGCGGGCCTGGCAGGCAAGAACTCCTCGACGTTCCGGCATTTCACGCGGGTGCTCAGTGAGCTCGGTGCGGCGCGTCCCGAGGTGGTGGCACTGGAGAATGTCGTCGGCCTGGCCACCAGCCATGGCGGGGACGATCTGGCGGCGGCGGTCCGGGAGCTCAACGAACTCGGTTATTCGGTCGATGTCCTGACCATCGATGCCCGACGCTTCGTGCCGCAGTCACGTCCGCGGTTGTTCTTGATCGGTGCGCAGAATCCTCCCGAGGATGCCCGCGATCCCAACAGTGAGCTGCGGCCCGATTGGTTGCAGGCGGTGTTCGGCGATTCGACGCTGCTGACGCATCGGGCACCACTGCCCAGTCCGCCGATCCCGTTGACCAGTGGTCTCGGGGATCTGGTCGAGCGCATGCACTACCGCGACTCTCGGTGGTGGGATGCCGACCGAACCGCGGCGTTCGTGCAGTCACTGTCGCCGATTCAGTTGCAGCGCATCGAGATTCTGAAGAAGGCCCGCAAGGTCAGTTATCGTACCGCCTACCGCCGCACCCGCAATGGGGTCGCCGTGTGGGAGGCTCGACCCGACGATATCTCCGGTTGCTTGCGTACCGCACGGGGCGGCTCCTCGAAGCAGGCCGTGGTCAAGATGGGCAACGGTCGGCTGCAAGTGCGGTGGATGACACCACGCGAGTACGCCCGCCTGATGGGTGCGGGCGAGTACACACTCGATGGCCTGCGAAACAATCAGGCGCTCTTCGGTTTCGGCGATGCCGTGTGCGTTCCGGTGGTGGCATGGCTCGCCGAGCACTACCTCATGCCGCTCGTCATCGGGACGTTGAGCTCGAGTGCAGCCACTACAACAGCAGCGCATGTCCAGTCACGGTAAGTCCTCGCTGCGGTCGTCCGCCGTCGCGCCGCGCAAGAGCACTCTTCCCGCGGACGACGTTCAGTCCTTTCGCACCGCACTACGAGAAGTCCTGAGCGAGAAGGACGATCAGGGCCGGGTGTGGTCGGCT
This sequence comes from Rhodococcus sp. MALMAid1271, assembly GCF_049195265.1. Taxonomy (NCBI): domain Bacteria; kingdom Bacillati; phylum Actinomycetota; class Actinomycetes; order Mycobacteriales; family Nocardiaceae; genus Rhodococcus; species Rhodococcus sp. MALMAid1271. The sequence continues at coordinate 38,917 of NZ_JBMIRQ010000056.1, forward strand.
GCCAAGTGGGGCGTGTACGCGTTCTACGACTACGACGGCGAGCCGATCTACGTGGGGCAGACCAAAGAGAAGCTCAGCGTCCGCGTGCAGCGGCATTTGACCAACCAGCGGACCGATGCCGTCGCAATGCGGGTACTCGATGTCTTCGAAGTCGCCGAGATCGAGATCTGGCCACTGTGGCAGTACGAGGACCTCAAGAAGTCCGACGGCGCAGAGCAATTCCGCGCTGCCGAGCGCGATCTCAATGCCCACGAGTACACGGCGTATCTCGAGGCCATCGACAAGTCACGGCACAAGGCGATCCTCAACGAGAAGATCCCGCCGGTTTCCGAGCCCATCGCGCTCCCCGCGTCGCTGCGTCGGTCGCTGATCTCCGAACAGACCAGACGCGAGCGTGGTCATCCGGACATTCGCATCGCGCGCCGCGCCGAGACCATCTCTCGGCTGGCGGCCGTCACGCGCGAACGCGGGGAGGTCTCCGAGGGGTTGCGGCGCGTTCTGGTGGTGCAGGCGGTGCGGCTTGCGTACCTGTCGGCCGAGCGTCTCGCCTTCGTCGAGGGGCATCCGATTCCCGATCCCGCCGCGATCGACGTCACGGCCCTGGTGGGTTCGGTGCTGCACGAGCGCGAGGACGCAACACCCGACCCCGAGAGCGGCGAGACCGAGGAGGACGACGAGGGCGAGCTGGACCTGTTCAGCGATTACTGACGGAAAGTAGGCTCGCCTCGTGCCGCTTCCCCCTCACGTCGCCGATCTCACCAGCATCGATCTGTTGCTGTCGGTGGCCGAGCTCGGCAGCATCGGCCGAGCGGGTCGGGCGCACGGCATGTCTCAGCCCGCTGCCAGTGCCCGTATCCGCGCACTGGAGCGTCGTGTCGGTGCGCCACTACTGAAACGGGGCGCACGCGGAACGGTGTTGACCGAGTTCGGTGAGCTCGTCGCGAGTTGGGCCGCCCCGGTAGTTCGATCCGCTGCGGATTTGGCGACGGCCATCGCGACGTTGCATGCCGAACGCATCGGTCATGTTCAGATCGCTGCGAGTCAGACTGTCGCAGAGTATCTTCTGCCCCGCTGGTTGGTCACTCTTCACAGCCTGCTCCCCCATATCGTTCCGAGTCTGAGTTCGGGCAATTCGACGGTGGTCGCCGAGAAAGTACTGGCGGGCAGTGCAGACATCGGATTCATCGAGAGTCCGAGTGTTCCTGGTGCCCTTGCACATCGAATGGTGGCCGTGGACGAGTTGGTGCTCGTGGTACCGCCCGGCCACTCATGGGCGAGTACTGCACCCTCGGCCGCCGAGATCGTCGCCACCGCGTTGGTCACCCGCGAGGCTGGATCGGGAACCCGTTCCGCCTACGAGGCCGCTGTGGCGGCGGCCGGACTCGGACAGCCGACGGCTCCGCTCCTCGAAGTCTCGTCGACGACGGCGATCAAGTCGGCCGTCGCGGCAGGCATCGGCGGTGCGGTTCTCAGCTCGTTGGCAGTCGCGCCGGAGTTGGCTGCCGGAACTCTGGTACGCGTACCGATCCCAGGGCTGGTACTGCGCCGACAGTTGATGGCGATCTGGCCGGAGGGTCGCACCCCGACCGGGCCGGCTGCAGAGCTGCTGAGGGTGGCAACGACACCCCAGCCATAACGCTACGTTATGGCCGATGCCGATATCGGCATCTACCGGACTTCCGCCGAACCTCGCACGCTGGAGCCATGACCGTGTCAGCTCCCGCACTCGCCACCCGCGTGCCCCTTCCACGAACCGAGCCGTTCGCGCACATCACCCCGAACTGGTTCGCTGCAGTGATGGGTACGGGGATCGTCGCCACCTCGGCTGCGACCCTCCCCGTTCGGTTTCCCGTGGTGCACGTGTTCGCCGTCGCCGTCTGGATACTGGCGGCCGCAGCATTGGTCCTGATCAGCGTGGCGTTCGCACTGCACTGGGTCCGGCATCGCGAGCACGCACTCGGATACTGGCAACACCCGGTGATGATGCAGTTCTACGGAGCTCCTCCCATGGCCTTGCTCACTGTCGGCGCTGGTGCCGGCCTCCTGGGCGCGGATCTGTTGGGAACCGCGGCATCGACCGCGGTGTTCGCCACCCTGTGGATCGCAGGCACAGCCCTCGGCCTGCTGACGAGCGTTCTCGTGCCGTACCGGATGATCACCGCTGCCGATCCTCGCGGAGTGACGGCGGTGCCGGCCTGGCTGATGCCCGTCGTGCCGCCGATGGTCTCGGCATCGACCGGGGCAGTGCTGCTCCCCCATCTGCCCGAAGGCCAGTGGCGGCTGGCTCTGCTGTGCGCGTGCTACGCGATGTTCGGCCTGTCGGCGATCGTCGGGATGATGACCCTGACTCTGATCTACGGACGCCTGGTGCACGGCGGTATGCCTCCGGTCGCCGCGGCCCCTACCGTGTGGATCACCCTGGGTCTGATCGGGCAGTCGATCACCGCGGCCAATCTGCTCGGCACCGATGCGTCGACGGTGTTCACCGGGGCCCAGTCCTCGGTCGCGGTCGGCCTACACGTGTTCGGCATCGGCTACGGGCTGATCATGGGCGGTTTCGGCGCCTTGATGTTCGGGCTCGCCACGGCCTTGACCGTCCATGCAGCACGCCGGAACCTGGGGTTCTCGTTGACGTGGTGGTCGTTCACGTTTCCCATCGGCACCTGTGTCACCGGGGCGACTGCACTGGGCAACGCGCTCGAGTTCGGCGTGGTTCGCACACTGGCCGTCGTGCTGTACGTCGTACTTCTCGCGGCGTGGATCACCGTCGCCGCGCACACAATTCGCGGCGTCCTACGCAGAAACCTTCTCCAGCCCAGCTGATCTCACAGGTGGCCGAGCACGTTCACCACGTTGCCACCGGAGTCGCGGAAGAAGAATCGGCGAACGCCCCACTCCTCGTTGCTGATCTCGTAGACGATCTCGAGGCCCGCATCCATCGCTGCTCGGTAGGCCGCATCCACATCGTCCACCTCGACCGACGCGGACGGATTCATCGGTCCGGTGGGGTCTGCGGTGATCAGGCTCAGCTGAGCCGAGCTGTCACCGGCCGGGGCGAGCGTCGCGATCCATCCGTGGTTCATCACGACCTCCATGCCGGTGACCTGGACGTACTTGTCCAGTGTCCCGTCGAGATCGGTGACCGTGAGCAATGGCACCGCACGCACAACGTCCATGGTCGACAGTGTATGGCCGAACGATGCCTGGGGCGAGCGTCTCCGTAGCGTCACATCGATCCGACTGCGTCGTTCACCCCGGCGACACATGCAGTTCCCACAACACATGCCTGCGTGTCGATTCGGGTCGGAAGCATGGGCGACTTCCGTGCTCGATGCTTCCAGGAGATGTACCAAGTGAACACTGTTCGTCGCGTTGCCACCGGTGGAATCCTCGGTCTCGCAGCTGCTCTCACCCTTGTGTCCTGCTCCGAGCCTGCGGCTCCCGAGGCCGGCGGAGACGGCGACGGGGCAGGCGGCACCCTCACCGTGTACACCTCGGAACCGCAAGCGAAGATCGACGCACTCAATGCCGAGTTCACCGCAGAGAATCCCGGCATCGATGTGCAGGTGTTTCGCGCAGGCACCGGTGATCTCAACGCACGCATCGCGTCGGAGCGGCAGACCGGTTCCATCGGTGCCGACGTTCTGCTCGCCGCGGACGCCCCCACGTTCGAGAAGTACAAGGCCGACGACCTTCTGCTGCAGTACACCCCGGCCGATGTCGATGCACTGGACCCGAACGTCGTCGATCCCGACGGCTACTACGTGGGTACCCGCATCATCCCGACGGTCATCGCGTACAACACCGGGGCGATCTCGCAGCCTCCGACCTCGTGGAAAGAACTGGCGGATCCGCGGTACAAGGGCCAGATCACGCTGCCCAATCCCGACGTGTCCGGCGCGGCGGCCTTCAACACCGCCGTCTGGTTGGGCCAGGACGACCTCGGACTTCCGTGGCTCACCGACCTCGTCGCCAACGATCCCGTGGTCGCCGAGAGCAACGGTCCGGTCGCTCAGTCCGTCGCGGCCGGCACCCAGCCGGTCGGGATCGTCGTGGACTACCTGGTGCGTGAGCTGGCCGCGAAGGGCTCGCCCATCGCTGCGTCGTACCCCACCGACGGCGTCCCGTACATCTCCGAGCCCGCCGGGATCTTCAAGGACTCGGCCAACCGGGAGGCTGCCCAGAAGTACGTGGACTTCCTGGTCAGCAAGCGGGGTCAAGAGATCGCCGTGGAGCAGCAGTACCTGCCGGTGCGGTCCGATGTCGGCACACCGGAGGGCGCACCGGCGCTCGACGACGTCGATCTGTTGAACCCGGATCTCGACGCGATCACCGCCTCGCAGCCCGATGCCGTGCGTACGTTCAACGATCTTCTTGGCTGACCGCGTCACCTGGGTACGTGCCTGCCTGTGGTTGGCCGTACTGGCCCTGATCGGCGCACCGCTGGCCGCTGTGGTCTCGATCGGATTGGGCGGCAACCACATACAGGAGCTGCTCGACGGCGGAATCGCGTCGGCGGCAACCAACAGTGTCGTGTCGGCAGGTGTGTCGGCGGTGGCGGCGGTGGCGATCGCGACCGTCATGGCGCTCGTTCTGGATCGCACCGATCTGCCCGGCCGGTCGGTGCTGCGGCTGATTCTGCTCAGCCCCCTGCTGATTCCGCCGTTCGTCGGCGCGATTGCCTGGACGGGGCTGCTCGGCCCAAGCGGAATGATCAACTCGTGGTGGAACGAGACGTTCGGCGGGGGCCCGCTGTGGAACATCTACGGCGGCGACGGGGTGATCTTCCTACTCACGATCCATTCGTATCCGCTTGCGTACCTGATTGTTTCGGCCGCTCTTCGACGCGTACCCGGCGATCTGGAGCAGGCGGCTCGGATCGCCGGAGCAGCTCCGTTTCGGGCCATGCGCGATGTGACGCTGCCACTGCTGCGCCCGGCCCTGCTGGCATCACTGACGTTGACGACCGTGTCCAACCTTGCGGATTTCGGCATTCCCGCTCTGATCGGGTTGCCCGAGCGCTACGTCACGCTCTCGACCATGGTGTATCGATACATCCAGTCGGGCACCGTCGCTCGACCGCTCGAGGTCGTCTCCACCATCGGCATCGGACTCCTTGCACTGGCGGTGGTCGCGGTGACGGTCGATCGCATCGTCGGCCGCCGCTCCGTTCAGCTCGACGGTGCAGTCACGGCCCCGCAGGTACTTCCGCTGGGTCACAGTCGAATTCCGGCGGGCATTGTTGCCTGGCTCATCGGTCTGGCTCTGACGGTGCTCCCGATTCTGGCGTTGGCCACGCAGGCTCTGCTCCCGGCTCCCGGTGTGCCGCTCACCTGGAGCAACCTCACCCTGCAGAGCATCGAGAGCGCAGTCACTGCACCGGGAACCCTGGTCGGTATCCAGAACTCTGTGATGCTTGCTCTCGGAGCCGCATTCGTCTGCGGTTTCCTCGGATTGGCCATCGGCGTGGTCACCACCCGCACCCGATCCCGCGACAACGTCGGCCTGGATCTGGCAGCGATGCTGCCGCAGGCGATTCCCGGGCTCGTCATCGCGGTCGGTTGGTTGATCATCGGGCGATACACCGGCCTGTTCGACACCAGGTGGGTCATCCTGTGCGCCTATGTCATGGCGTTCCTCGCGATCGTCGTTCAGGCGGTGCGAGCACCGTTGATCTCCACTCCCACAGCTCTCGAAGAAGTCGCGCGATCCTCCGGCGCATCACATCTTCGATCGTTGTGGGACGTGCCGTGGAAGATGGCGATTCCGGCTGCGATCACCGGTGCGGTACTCGTCGCCCTCACAGCGGTGCGCGAGCTGACCATGTCGGTCCTCCTCGTCGCTCCTGGCACGCAGACCCTCGGTGTGTCCATCTTCAACCTGCAGCAAGCCGGGGATTACAACGCTGCCTCCGCCCTGTCCCTACTCGTCGCGCTCGTGGGATTCGCCGGCCTCGGCCTCGTCGCCTCCACCCGAGTCGGACGACCGTAGCTCCTCGCCGAGAAGAAGGAATCGATGTCCGCCATCACGATCGACCAGCTCGGCCTCAGATACCCCGACGGCTCGATCGGTGTGGCCGGCATCGACCTCGATGTCGCGGACGGCGAATTCGTTGCGCTCGTCGGCCCGTCGGGCTCGGGTAAGACCACGCTGTTGCGTACCGTCGCCGGCTTCCTCACCCCAACTGCCGGCTCGATCGCCATCGGCCCCGATGTGGTTGCGAACGAGCAACTCTCCACACCGCCCGAGTCGCGCAGGCTCGGCATGGTGTTTCAACAGCACGCACTGTGGCCACATCGCAGCGTCGGGCGGAACGTCTCCTACCCTCTCGAACTGGCCAAGGTCGCCAAGACCGAACGCGCGAAGAAGGTAGCCGATGTACTCGAGCTCGTGGGGCTACCCGGGCTCGAGAAGCGGGACCCGTCGACGTTGTCCGGTGGCCAACGGCAACGGGTCGCGCTCGCTCGCGCCCTGGTCTCCGCGCCGCGGGCGTTGTTGCTCGACGAGGCCCTTTCCGCGCTGGACGAGCCACTTCGTGATCGCCTCCGTCTCGAACTGCGCGCGCTGACGCGAGCGGCGAATCTGACCGTCGTGCACGTGACCCACGACCGCACCGAGGCCCTTGCCCTCGCAGACCGGGTCGTCGTCCTCGACGGTGGCAGCGTTGCTCAGATCGGTACGCCGGAGGATGTGGTGCGTGCACCGGCGTCGGCGTTCGTCGCCCGCTTCCTCTCCGACGCCACCCTGGTGGACGGCACCGTCGCGGGCGGCATCTTCACTTCCGGCCCACTCACACTCGAGGCGACGGGTTCGGGACCAGGGACTCTCGCGATCCTGCCGACCGACATCGAGATTGTGGTCGACGGTGGGGTGAGTGGCACCGTGACCTCCTCGCTGTTCGGGCGTGATGCCGCCGATGTCGTGGTGCGTTCGGGCGAGGTGGACTTCCGATGCTCGGTACGTGGACCGCGCCCGCAGGTGGGCGACGCCGTCGAGCTGAGGGTCCTTCGGTCGTTCTTCTTTCCCCGGTAGCCGCGAACGACCTCGCTCGGCCCCTGTGATCCACGAGACAGAAATATTATTTGCTTAGCGCATGTATGTATATATATGGTTGCGGACAGCAAGTAAATCGAACTCATCGTTGGAGCACTCATGGCAGTTCAATCCACGACGGCGGAGTCGCTGGTCGAAGAGGTCTTCCTCTTCGGGCGCACGCTGAAGCGGGCCGTGACCACCGGAGTCGAGGATTCGCCCCTGCCGCAGGCACTGACCGGAGTTCTGGCCATCCTCGCGACCGAAGGCGAATGCAGACAGACCGACCTCGCCAGCAGGCTCTGCGTCAGCCAGTCCGCCCTCAGCCGGCAGATCGCGGACCTCGTCGAACTCGGCTACATCGACCGCCACCCCGACCCCGACGACAAAAGAGCGTCCCGGGTCTGTGTGTCCGACGAAGGCCAGGCTCGACTGAAACAGATTTGGGACAGGCGAGCACGTCGCCTGGCAGAGATGTTGAGCGGATGGAGCGAAACCGAGGCACTCGATGCCCTCGATTCGATTCGCAAGCTCAACGACACGTTCACCGAAGACGCCCACGCCCATCACCAGGACGTGGCACGCATCGAATTGATTGCGAGATAAAAGATGACCACAACGTCTACCGCGGAAAATCCGCCCAACACGGCAGTCGGCGATCCCGATGCGATGTCACATCGCCAGATCCTCGAAGCCCTCACCGGCCTCCTGGCGGCACTGTTCACCGCACTGCTGAGCACCACCATCGTCTCGACGGCACTGCCCACCATCATCGGTGACCTGAAGGGCTCGCAGACCGCATACGCCTGGGTCATCACCACCGCCCTGCTGGCCAACGCTGCATCGACGCCCATCTGGGGCAAGCTCGCCGACCTGTTCAACAAGAAGGTCCTGGTTCAGACCGCGATCCTGATCTTCGTAGCAGGCTCGATGATCGCCGGGTTCGCACACAACGTCCCGATCCTCCTGGCCGCTCGCGTGGTGCAGGGCATCGGCATGGGCGGTCTGACGGCGCTCGTCATCGCCATCATCGGAACCATCGTCTCCCCGCGTGATCGCGGTCGGTACTCCGGCTACACCGGCGCAGTCATGGCCGTGTCGATGTCCGGTGGCCCGATCCTCGGCGGCGTCATCGTCGACAGCCCCCTCGGCTGGCGCTGGTGCTTCTTCGTCTGCGTGCCGCTTGCCGTCATCGCCCTGATCCTGCTGCAGAAGACCCTGCACATCAAGACCGTCCGCAAGGACAACGTGTCGATCGACTGGCTCGGTGCGCTGCTGCTCACCGCAGGCGTATCCGTTCTCCTCGTGTGGGTCTCGTTCGCAGGCAAGGCCGACTACTACGCATGGCTCTCACGTGAGACGGCATACCTGGTCGGCGGCGGAGTTGCGCTGCTCGTGCTGACCATCATCGTCGAGGCTCGGCACAAGTCGCCGATCATCCCGCTCAAGATCGTCACCGAGCGCACCACCGGCCTGGCCATCATCGCGTCGATCGCTGTCGGTGTCGGCCTCTTCGGGGCCACCACCTTCCTCGGTCAGTACTTCCAGACCGCTCGCGGCTACACCCCCACCGAGGCCGGATTGCTGTCCATCCCACTGGTGTTCGGCATGCTCGTCGCCTCTGTGGGCTCCGGTCAGCTCATCACCAAGTTCGGTAAGTGGAAGCCGTTCATCATCACCGGTTCCGTTCTGCTGGTTGTCGGCTTCCTACTCCTCGGCACCATCGATCACGCCACCAGCCTCGTCACGGTCGGCATCTTCATCACCATCGTCGGCCTCGGTACCGGCATGCTGATGCAGAATCTCGTTCTGGCAGTGCAGAACACGGTCAGTGTGCAGAACGTGGGCGCTGCATCGTCGACGGTTGCCTTCTTCCGTACCTTCGGCGGCGCGATCGGCGTCTCGGTCCTCGGCTCGCTACTGGCAACCCGGGTCGCGGAGAAGTCCGCGAGCGGCTTGGCTCAGCTCGGCGTCGACAGCTCGGGCGGCGGTGGCGGATCCCTCGACCTCGCCTCGCTGCCCGCACCTGTCGTCAACGTCATCCGTACCGCCTACGGTGACGCGACCGGACGCATCTTCATGATCGCTGGCTTCGTGGCGATCGTCACGCTGATCGCCGTGATCTTCATCCCGAATCGTCCACTGCGCCAGACGATCGACATCGCGTCGACCCCTGCCGCAGGGCCGGTCGACGAGCCGCGGGAGCAGCTCGCCGAGATCCCGTCCTTCGGTGCGACGCAGGACTACCTCACGGCCACTCCCTACGGTGCCGATCGGCGCCTGGAGGGTCGGCACGAGGCGCAGCCGGGGCAACGACCCTTCGAGGGCCTGAGCACCGATGCACGTGACCGACTGTTGGCTCTGCTGTTGCCCGAGCCCAAGGACACCTTGGCCGCGCTCGACGAGGCCGAGGCCCTTCGCGCCGAAGTTGTGGCATTGCAGCAAGAACTCGACGCGAAGATGATCGACTTCGACGCGGTGTGCGAGCGGTTGCGTCGCCTCGGGCTCAGCGAGGAGCAGATTGCTCGGGTGTTGGGAGACAACCACATTCCCGACAGTCGCAATCACTACGCACATGCCGGGCTGAACGGCCACAGCGTCAACTAGTTCGCCGCGGCCCTCGATTCCCCGCACCCTGCTCAGGGTGCGGGGAATTCTCGTTCTCTATGCTCGTGTGTCGGTCGACCGCCATTTCGGTCGGAACTACACAGGCGGGGAGGTTTCCATGGCACGTCGTCACCGGGTGTCCGCCGCCGCGGCCGTCCTGGCAACAGCGCTTGCCTGTGTAGCCTGCACAGGCGACAAGCCCCCGCCTCCGGCAGGCACCCCCATCGACGGCGCGACCGGAGCAGCTCCCGGTATGGCGTGGACACTCACTCCCGCGGACGCAGGAGTCCCGGGCGGGCAGTTTCGCGATCCCACTGCAGGCGCCGACACCGATTCGATGGAATCTGGTTCCATCACCGACGGCTCGACGGTCGTCACCCTCGTCGGTCACCTCGACGGACGTGACTACGACGACGCCGCGCTGGTGGGTTTCGACATCGCCGACGGTGCGGTGCGCTGGCGCGTCCCGGCGGAAGACATCCTCGGATGCGGTGCGCAATTCGTTGACGGACGTCTGGTCTGCTACCGCGGTGTCGGCGGCTCCGGCTCCGCGATACTCACTGTCGACGGCCGATCCGGACAATCGCGCACCTACGACGCTGGCTTTCCCATCATCGAACTGACCACGGCCGACAACCACGTCTACACCTCTCACACGGCCGGTGACAGTGGCCGGACGACGGTATCTCGCGGGACTGCGGACGACCTCGATGCAGACTGGTCGGTGCCGTTCGAGTCGGCGAACTCGCAGTCGGCCTCGACCTTGCGCACCGACAATGGAATCGGGCTGGTCGAACAGGCTCGGCACGTGTACGCATTCGACCTCGATACCGGCGACAGTCTGTGGTCCAGAACAGCTCCCGACTGCGCTCGGTCCGCCGCTGCCTCGCGTAGCGGCGCTGTGCGGCTCGTTCGCACCGATTGCTCCGACCCCAGTGCAGTCACGGGTTCGGAGATCGTGGACACCGATGGAAACGTCCTGGCCGCAACGGATTCGGCTACGATTCAGCGGCCGACATTCGATTCTCCTGCGGAGTCGAGTCCGCTACTGCTCGGCACCGGCGGATACCGGCCCGCCGAACCCGATCCGGTGTGGACCAACGACGCCCTCGTCTGGGCCCTTCCGCCGGACATCAGCGACTCGGCGACGAGGTTCCTGGCCACGAACGGACTCGCCTATGCCGTCGTCGGTTCGGTCGCCCTGCTCCGCGACGACGACGCGGCCACCGAATCGGCGATCGATCTCGACACCGGAGAACTGCTGTGGAGTCGAGATTCCGGAAGGTCCGCGCAGGTCGGCGCGCTGGACGGTTCCGTGGCGACGCTCTTCGGACCGGAGGTGCTGGAGGGCGTCGACGTCGCAACCGGAAACATCGTGTGGGACATCCCTACAACAGCATTCGACGACGAGGGAATCGATGCGCAGTCGCGGCCGATGCTCGATCGTGTCGGAACCGATTCGATCTACACCAGAGCACTGAGTATCTCGGTCCTTCGGGATATCTCGGTCCCTGAGGCGGGGTAGAGCGCCCCCGTCGTCGACGCTGCCTGCTACCGCCCGGGAACGTACTTCAGTGCCTTCACGAAGGGAGGCATGATCTTTGCCCACAGTTTCGGCGGAAGTCCTCGCGGCCCACCGAGATTGAGCAGGCGCGTCGTCGCAATGGTCTGCGGTTCGGTGTACTTGAGCAGTCCCTCGGTTCCGTGGCGTCGACCGACCCCGGACACACCCATCCCGCCCATCGGCGCGCCGGTGGTTCCCCAGGTCGGCGCGTAACCCTCGTCGACGTTGACGGTGCCCGAATGCAGGCGTGCGGCAATGGCTTCGCCCTGCGCCTTGGTCTTGGCCCACACGCTGGCGTTGAGTCCGTACTCGGTGTCGTTGGCCCTGTCAATGGCCTCGTCGACGTCGGCGACGGGGTAGATCGACACCAGCGGTCCGAAGGTTTCGGTCGCTGCGCACTCCATGTCCTCGGTGACGTTCGTCAGCAGCGTCGGCTCGTAGAACAGCGGGCCGATGTCAGGGCGTGCGTTGCCCCCGGCGACCACTGTCGCCCCCTTGACCTTGGCGTCGTCGACGTGAGAGGAGACCATCTTGATCTGGTCCTCGGAGACGAGGCTGCCCATCTCGATGCCGAACTCGTAGTCGGCCCCGAGGGTCATGTTGCGCACCCGCTGACCGAACTTCTCGGTGAACTCGGCGGCGATCGATTTCTCGACGTAGATTCGTTCGATCGAGATGCAGAGCTGCCCCGAATTGGAGAAGCAGGCACGTACGGCCGCGTCGCAGACCTCGCGCAGGTTCGCACCCTTGGCGACGATCATGGCGTTCTTGCCACCGAGTTCGGCGGAGAATCCGATGAGGCGACGGCCTGCCTGCTCGGCCAGCAGCTGCCCCGTCGCGGTGGAGCCGGTGAACATGACGTAGTCGGTGTTCTGGACCAACGCGGTACCCACCACCGAACCCGGACCTGGCACCACGGCGAACAAGTCGCGGGGCAGTCCTGCTTTGTAGAGCAGCTCGACGCACGCGAGCGCGCAGTACGGGGTCTGGCTGTCGGGCTTGAGCACCACCCCGTTGCCTGCCAGCAGGGCAGGAATGGCGTCCGACACCGCGAGGGTCATCGGGTAGTTCCACGGAGAGATGATCCCGACGATGCCCTTCGGCTGGTATCGAACCCGCGTCTTGGTCAGCACCGGCAGCATGCCGGTGACCTTCTTGGGGGCCAGCAACTTCGCGGCGGTGCGCGCATAGTGCCGCGAGGTCATCGCGATGTCGAGAACTTCCTCGAGGGCAGCGGCGCGAGACTTGCCGGTCTCGGCCTGTGCCATGTCCATCAGCTCGTCGCGGTGGGCGAGCACCAGGTCGCGGTAGCGGTGGAAGATTTCGGCACGCTCGGACACCGGCCGCTTGGCCCAGGCCGTTCGAGCTACACGCGCGCGCGCGATTGCCGCTGTCGCATCGGTAGCGGTGCCGACCGGGATCGTCGCCAGCTCCTTGCCGGTGAACACCTCTGTGATCGTTCTCGTCGGTCGCGTTTCGACGTCGGAGATGGCGATGAGATCGGCGAGCCGGGCAAAGGTCGAGGCGGACGGTGCAGGCATTTCGAGGTCCCTACTGGTGAGTAGTGTTCGGAGTAACAGATAACCTACCCGCTCTTGGGCTCAGTTCACAGGGCCGATTTCGTCCAACCCTGTGGCACGATGGACGGCGGTCTACTTCGACGTCGGGGCGTTCGGAGCAACAGGGTGGGGAATCCATGCGCAAGGCACTCGTTCTGGCCGGAGCAGCAGCGTTGATGCTGTCGTTCGCAGGATCGGCCCAGGCCGATCCCCTTCAGGACTTCATCTCGCCGCCGAGCGATCCGGCGGCCTATCTCCCCACCCCGCTCGGTGATCCGTGGTTCGATCCGCCGGCCGGGTACGAGGCTCTCCAGCCCGGCACGGTACTGAACCGCCGCGACGTCGCCATCACTCCCGAGGCCACGTCGGTGCAGTTGCTCTTTCGCTCGACGGACTCGAAGAACCGTCCGATCGCTGCTGCGACGACGGTCCTGACTCCGAACGCGCCGTGGAGCGGTGGCGGCGACCGGCCCGTCATTGCGTACAACGAGGCGACGGACTCGCTCGGAAACACGTGCGCGCCGTCGTACACACTCCCCCGCGGAAACAACAAGGAGATCGACCAGGTTCGCATCTTGCTCGGTCGCGGCTACACGGTGGTCGTCACCGACTATCAGGGTCCTCGTCAGGCGTACTCGGCCGGTATCGTCTCCGGACATACCGTGCTCGACGGCCTCCGCGCGTCGCAGACTGCCGGAGTGAGCGCGACGGCACCGATCGGCATCACCGGCTACTCCGGCGGTGCGATCGCATCCGGCTGGGCTGCGCAGTTGGCTCCCGAATACGCACCGGAGTTGAACATCGCCGGCGTCGCCTTCGGTGGCCCGCCCACCGATTACAAGATCTTGCAGACCTCGCTGAACGGCCAGATCGGATCGGGCCTGTTCACTGCGGCGACGATCGGACTGTCCCGTGAGTACCCGGAGATGCGGCAGCTTGCCAATGACAACGGCAAGCGACTGGCCCTGGCGCAGAAGGATCAGTGCGTAGATGTGTTGTCCTACACGGGACTACTGCTGTTGGACCAGCGAAACCTCTCCAGCGTCCCTGATGTCTTCGATCATCCGATCACCAAGGCCATCGTCGAGGAAAACCGCATGGGCCAGAAGAAACCGGATGCACCGATCTACATCTATCAGGGCAAAGAGGACTTCCTCATCCCCAAGGAAGGCGCAGAAGCGGTGCAGGACGAGTGGTGTGCGGCCGGCGCGTCGGTGCACCTGGAATTGGTTCCAGGGGAGCACACACTCGCTCAGTCCAACGGTCGCCCCGGCGCATACGACTGGCTCGCCCAGCGCCTCGCCGGAGTTCCTACCTCCGGCTGTGATCGTGTGATTCGCTAGAGGTCCGAATTTCGTCTTGACCCTCACGCCACGGGAGGCAGCACAGTGTCCTTCGTGAGTGATTCGGCCTTCGAACATGATTCGGACAGCATGCAGGTCGGTGCAGTCGCACGGTTGGTCGGTGTCAGCGTGAGAACGCTGCATCATTACGACGAGATCGCCTTGGTGGTGCCATCGGGAAGGACCCCGAAGGGCTATCGGACGTACTCCTCGGCCGATGTCGAACGGCTGCATCAGGTGCTGACCTACCGCGAACTCGGATTTCCCCTCGAGACCATCGCGGCTTTGCTCGACGATCCGGCGGTCGACGCCATGGCGCATCTGCGCCGGCAGCGGGAACTGTTGGACGAACGGATCGATCACTTGCGCGCAATGGCTACGGCCGTGGACAAGATGATGGAGGCGAAGAAGATGGGTATGCAACTGACTCCCGAGGAGCAGCGCGAGATTTTCGGCGACAACTGGCTCGGCGAGGAGTACGCCGAGGAGGCCGAACAGCGTTGGGGCAACACCGACGCGTGGAAACAGTCGCAGGAGCGTACGTCCTCGTTCACCAAGGACGACTGGGCGGCCATCAAGGAAGAAACAGACCGCCTGGAGGCCGATTTCGCTGCCGCGCTACGAAATGGTGTGGCTGCGGATTCCACCGAGGCCGGAGTCCTGGCCGAGAGACATCGCTCGGGTATAGCTCGGCACTACGATTGCAACCACGAGATGCAGGTCAATCTGGCTGAGATGTACATCGCGGATGAGCGATTCGCCAAGCACTACAACGATATTGCGCCGGGCTTGGCCCAGTACGTTCGCGATGTCATCGTTGCGAACGCTGCTCGCCAGGAGTGACGCGAGTCAACAGAGATCGCTCTTGTGCGGTCGATCCGCCCCAGACGCCGTATCTCTCGTCCGTGTCGAGCGCATGCCGTAGACACTGCGAGATCACGGGGCATCGACCGCACACGAGCTTCGCCTGCCGCTCGAGATGCCGCAACGAGTACCCCCTCATTCCCAGAGGTGGATAGAACATCGAGACCGGCATCGAGCTGCAGGCGGCTCGGATCTGCCAATCCCAGTGCTCGGATATCGGTTGCCGTGCCCGCGTGTTCGTCAATCTTGCTCGCCCCCCGGTGAGAGATTTCAGCAACGTACGGGCACCGTCTTTCGTCGTGGCCCGTCAGTTCTCGATTGCGCTCAATCTGACGCTATCGTCACATGTGAGATAAACCGCAGTCAATCCTGAGATCCACCGATACCGATCGGACTAGCATTGCGCGATGACGACCGAGCGCACCACGCCAACTCTGCGGCAATACCTGGGCTATTCGTTCGGACGCACGCTGCCCGAGTCGATGCAGGGCTGGGTGCGCGACGATCTCGTGGGCAACGGTGCGCAGGTTCGCTACATCGCACGGTTCATCGTGCCCGCCGTGCCGTTGTTGCTGCTGTTCCTGCTCGTCCCCGGGCCACTGTGGATGTCGTTGGCGATGATGTCGCTGCTGTTCATCCCGCTGGTGTACTTCTCGATCGCCCTGATGAACGTCTATCGGCGGCACCGCCTGCTGATTCACGGTCTTGATCCACAGTTGATCAACGCCAAAGCGCAGAGTCGCGTCGACCGCACTCGTGACGACTACGAGCGCCGCCACGGCCGTGGATGAGAGTCGAACGATAGTCTGAGGAATATGACTGCACCCGTGGAATTCAAGGCAACAGCTGATCTGGCCGATGACATCGGCCCCGACCTCCGCAGCTGCGACACGCAGTTCATTCAGTTCGGCAAGCACACCGAGTTCGCGGGACCTATCACCACGATCCGCTGCTTTCAGGACAACCTGCTGGTCAAGCAAACGCTGAGCGAGCCGGGCAACGGTGGCGTCCTCGTCGTCGACGGTGACGCGAGCGTGCACACCGCACTCGTCGGCGACATCATCGCCGGCCGCGGCGTCACCAACGGCTGGGCCGGTGTCATAGTCAACGGTGCGGTTCGCGATTCCGCGATCTTGCGCACCCTCGAGATCGGCGTCAAGGCGTTGGGAACCAACCCGCGCAAGAGCACACAAACCGGGTCGGGCGAGAAGAACGTCCCGGTCAGCTTCGGCGGCGTCACGTTCAATCCGGGCGAGATCGTCTACAGCGACCACGACGGAGTCGTCGCGGTCTAGCGCTTTCCGGTGTCAGGCGGTTCGACCTGCGCGAACATTCGCTCTACTAGGCGGACCAGTGCCGAGAACGTTGGTTCTCTCGGTGAGGGGAAGGCGATGACGAATACGGAACACGGGCGAGACGACGTGATCAGAGCAGCGGATACGCTGTTCTACGCCCGCGGAATACAGGCCGTCGGAATGGACGAACTGCGGACAGCGGCGGGCATCTCCCTCAAACGCATGTATTCGCTGTTCCCGTCGAAGACTGCCATCGTGGCCGAGGTTCTTCGCGGTCGCACGACCCGATGGAACGACCGAATCGAAACCGAAGCCGCCGCTCACGAGTCACCACGAGACAAGCTGCTGTCGATCTTCGACTTTCTCGATCACTGGTTTCGCGAGGACAATTTCCGCGGGTGCGCCTTCATCAACTCGTTCGGCGAGCTCGGGGCCACCATGCCCGAGGTCGCCGACGCCGCACATCAGCACAAGAAGAACTTCATCGAATACGTCACCGCACTGGCAGTCGACGCCGGATGCGCTCCGACCGTCGGACTGCAGATCGCCTTGCTCGCCGAAGGGGCACAAACCACAGCGGCCATCACCGAACTAGCCGAGACTGCCGCTGCGGCAAAGGCAGCGGCAACGGTTCTGATCGATGCGAGCGTGGGACGGCCCGACACGCGTGCATCGACGGCGTAAGCGCCCTCCGGCGGCGCACCTGACTGTTCAGGATCGTTCTCCATCGGCGGTGTCCCGCGCCTTCGGCCCACTTCTGAACAATCCGGTGCGTTCTCTCACCGATATTCACTGACATTTGACACTGAAATCCTCGACCGGACGGTAATAGCGTCGAAGACATGAGCACGCTACGAATCCTCGCCGCCCTCACCGTCTCGACATCCCTGCTGGTCAGTGGATGCACGTCGTCAGACGAGCCCTCAGCCGGTCAGGCGGCCACCACGACGACGTCGAGTGGGAACATCAGAACCGACGACGTGCAGGCCGCCCTGGACGCGCTGGTCGACGCCGGATCCGTGGCCGCTGTTGCGCAGGTTCGCGACGGCGAGGCGTCGTGGTCGGGGGCGGCCGGTCTGGTCGAGCGCGGCGGCACCGAACCCGCGTCCGCCGATGCTCCGGTCCGGATCGCGAGCGTCACCAAACCGATGGTCGCAGCGGCCGTGTTGCAACTCGTCGACGAAGGCAAGCTGCAACTCGATCAGCCGGTCGAGGAGTTGCTCCCCGGTCTGCTGCCGAAACCGGTCACGGTCCGTCAGTTACTCGACCACACCAGCGGACTGCCCGACTACCTCAACGGATTCGACAGTGCCGCTGCCATATCGGCCAGATCGAGTGACATCGTCACCGATGACGAGCTGATCGCCGACGCTCTGTCGCTGCCGTGGACCACCGAGCCGGGATCCGAATTCGTCTACTCCAACACCAATTACGTCGTACTCGGTCGCATCGTTGCCGATCTGGACGGCACCACCATCGGACAGTCGTTGCAGGACAGGATCTTCGATCCGTTGGCAATGACCGCCACCACTTATCCCACCGACGCCGCGATCGCCGACGATGCCCTGCACGGCTACGTTCTGGAGAACGGGTCGTACACCGATGTCACCGACTACGATGCGAGCATCTGGTCCTCGGGCGCAGCAGTGGTGTCCACCGTCGGCGACCTGAACACGTTCTTCCGCGGACTGCTCGACGGCACCCTGATCCCGGCGAACCTCGTTCAGGAGATGCAGGTCGTCTCGCCCTCGGGCTACGGGCTGGGGCTGCTGTTGGGCGGGGATGCCTGCAATCCCGGCTCCGGCGAGCTCGTCTTCGGGCAGCGTGGCAACGGCTTCGGTTACAGCACACTCGCGTTCGCGAGCCCTGACGGGCAGCGTCAAGTCGCGCTGACGTGGACCTCGACCGCAGCCGACCCGGCCACCGATCCCCTGTACGAGTACGCCAGCGCAGCGCTCATCACCGGACTCGAATCGACCTGCCCCGAGTAGCTCTCACAGCTCGCTCACCCATCCGTGTACCTCGTCACTGGTGAGCGCCGCTCGGTGGCGCTTGCGTAAGGTCAGCGTCACCGGTCCGGTTTCCTTGGTTCCTATTGCACGGCCGTCGATTTCGTACACCGGAGCCACTCCGGCCGAGGTTCCGCACACGAACACCTCGTCGGCGATGTACAGCTCGGTGAGGTCGACGGTACGTTCGGCGACCGTGAGCCCCTCCTCGCGCGCCAGCGTCAGAATGGTCCGACGGTTGATGCCGTCGAGGATGTCACTGGTGACATCCGGGGTGACGAGCACTCCGTTTCTCACCAGGAAGATGTTTGCCGCACTGAGCTCACAGACGTGGCCGTTGATGTCGAGAAAGATGCAGTCGTCGAATCCGCTGTCTATCGCATCTTGTTTGGCCAGAACGGAATTGACGTACGCACCGTTCACCTTGGCGCGAGATGGAATCGCATTGTCGGGAATTCGCCGCCACACACTCGTCTTCAGCCGCATCCCGTCCTGCGGCACAATAGGATTCGCGTCGTACAGGAAGATCGACACCGTGGTGTGCAGGCCACGTACCCGCGTTCCCGGGATCGACTCGTCGACATGGACGGTGGCTCGAACGTACACCTCGGTTTTCGGGGCATTGGCGGCAACCACATCGTGGGTCGCCTGCACGAACCGCTCGAACGTCCACTGTGATGCGAACGTGTCGATACCGATGATCTTGCAGGATTCGACGAGGCGCTGGTAGTGATCGAGCAACCGGAATGCTGTGCGGCGTTCGCCGTCGACGCGCACGGGGAACACCGTGTAGACACTGAGCCCGTACAGAACGGCCGAGGTGGCCACTCCGAGCGTCGCGTCCTGCGCATCGACCAAACGATCTCCGAAATACACCTTCGAGTGTGGAAGTGCCATGGGGCGATGCTAGTCGCGCGGCGTGTCCGAGCGACAACGCATTTCCTTCTCTATCGTCGGGTCCATGAGCGCACGCACGATACCGACACGCATCCTGTGGAACGACGGACCTGAAGTGGGTGCCATCGGCCTCGGTTGTATGGGCATGACCTGGGCCTACAAGGCCGACGAGCAGACCGAGAGCCCCGATCGCGTCATCGGCCACGCCCTCGACCTGGGCGTGAATTTCATCGACACCGCCGATGTGTACGGCCCCTTCACCAACGAGGAGGTCGTCGGTGCAGCCATCGGCAGTCGCCGGGACGAGGTAGTTCTCGCGAGCAAGGGCGGACTCGTTTCGCATATCGGCGATGCGGGCGAGCCGGTCATTTCGGGCCCGAACGGCAAGCCCGAACATCTTCGGTCCGCGATCGACGACTCACTGCGTCGGCTGGGCGTGGACCACCTCGATCTGTACTACCTGCACCGTCCCGATCCCGAGGTCCCCGTCGAAGACAGCATCGGCGCGATGGCCGAGGCGGTGCAGGCCGGAAAGGTAGTTGCACTCGGTGTTTCGGAGTTCACCGTCGAGCAACTCGATCGCGCCCAGCAGGTGCATCCGATTTCGGCGGTGCAGTCGGAGTTGTCCCTGTGGACGCGTGATCACCTCGCCACATCGCTGAAGTGGACGCAGGACAACGGTGCGGCATTCGTGCCGTTCTCGCCGTTGGGTCGCGGCTTCCTGACCGGCAACTTCCGCGCAACCGCGCCTGCTGCAGACGATTTCCGCTCTCGCCTGCCGCGTTTCAGCCAGGACAACCTCGATGCCAACCTCGTGATCGTCGACGCTATCGCTGGTGTTGCCAACGAACTCGACGCGACGCCCGCGCAGGTGGCCCTGGCCTGGGTCCTGGCGCAGGGCGAGCATGTGGTCCCGATCCCCGGCACCCGACGCACCTCACGACTGGACGAGAACGCGGAAGCAGCCTCGCTGACCCTGAGCCCGGATCACCTAAGGGCATTGGACGCCCTGCCAGAGCCTGCGGGTGGCCGCTATTGAGGTCGCCAGCGTGCATCCGGCCGCTGACCGGGCACTCGCCGATCAAATTCTCGCGATCCAGAAGAGTGCGTACGCAGTCGAAGCGAGACTGATCGGCGACGACCGAATTCCGTTGCTGCACGAGTCGGTGGACGATCTGTGCGCTGCACAGGTTCACTGGCTCGTCGCGAGGGCGGATGACGCCATTCTCGGGGCTGCAGCGTGGTCCGAGTCGGAGATCGACCGCCTGGTTGTCGCACCGCAGGCTCACCGACAGGGCATCGGACGCACATTGGTTACTGGCATGCTGGATTCGATTGCGGGACAACGTGTGCAGGTGGCCACCGGACGGGACAACGCACCGGCCCGCCGACTGTACGAATCACTCGGCTTCGTGCACACCGAGGACCAGGAAGTACTGACGGGACTGTGGCTGGCGCGCTACGAACTCGTCCGCTGATTGGTTCCGGAGTCACGGGGGCGAGCGACGAACCAGATCAGCGCACCGGAGATCGGTAAGAGCAACACGAGCAGGCACCACCAGAATGCTGATCCACGACGAGCTTGATTGCTACGAAGAATCGACACCCATGCGATAGCCACCAACCCCAGCCATAGCACGATCACAGCGAGCCAAGCGAGATCGAATGCAAGCGGCACAGTGGGATTGCTGTCGTCCATCGCCAACCCCCCTTCGCGTCGAAGACCTACCTTGAACGATGATCCGGTGATGAGATGGCCTGTGCATCTCGACATTGCCGAGACGCTTAACAAGTCACGCTCGAGTCGGTTGTGAAGCTGACCGCTCGTTGCCTGAGGTCTAACCTACCGTGTGGGACATGACTTCTGCTGGCGTTGCGGTCGCGCTTGCCCTGTTCGTCATGTCTTTCGTGTCGATCGTCCGTGACCCTTTCCTGGGATTCGTGGCGAAGCTGGCATGGGTGGTCGTTGCATTGATTCTGCCTATTGTCGGACCGATCCTCTGGTTCGCCGTCGGCAAGCGCTATCCCCACGGGCCGAGCGGCGGCAACCGATGACAGTTCAGTATCCAGTCGCATTTCGCAGGTCGATGTTCACCAGGTGACTGACCTGATCGCGAAGCCACTCGACGGTCTGCTGACCGGGCGCGGGTGTGTGGGCCAACAGCGTCCAGCGAAGCCGGGTCTCCGGGCGTAAATCGAACTGCAGCAGAACATCCGGAAGCGTCGGCCACGGCGAGCTCCAGACGACGCGGTCGAACTCACTGCTCTCGACGATCCGGGGTAGCGTCACATCCTCGAACATGACCGGCCATGCGAACCCTCTGTTCAACGGGTGTAGATCGGGGTGCATCAGCGCTTTCCAGACGATGCGTACCGGCGGCGATAGCACCGCAGTACGGCTGCCGAGAACAATCATTCGCCAACCCTACGCGCCGCAGCCACTACCGATCGCGTGGATGCACTAGGCCCTACCGAATGCCAGTGCGACGTTGTGACCCCCGAAGCCGAACGAATTGTTGATCGCGTATTCGACGGCCCCGTACCTCGGATTGCCATGCACCACATCCAGTCCGATTTCCGGGTCGGGGGTGTCGTAGTTCAGTGTGGGCGGCACTACGCCCTCACGGATGCTGAGCACCGTCAGGATCGATTCGAGTGCTCCCACCGCGCCGATGGAGTGGCCGAGGGCAGACTTCGGTGCGTAAACGGATGCGTGATCACCGATCGCTGCACGGATGGCCTTGGCTTCGGCGAGATCGCCGATCGGAGTGGACGTAGCGTGCGCATTGACATGTGAAATGTCGCCCCTCGTCAATCCGGCCGTTGCGAGTGCCCGTTCGATCGCCCGCGCAGCACCTGCACCGTCGGGGTCGGGTGGAACCAGGCTGTAGGCATCGGAGGTGACGCCGGCCCCGAGCAGGCGAGCATGAATTTCTGCACCCCTGGCCCTGGCGTGTTCTTCGGTTTCGACGACCATGAGTGCGCCGGCTTCGCCGAACACGAAACCGTCGCGATGCTGGTCGAATGGTCGAGATGCGCTGCGCGGATCGTTGTTTCGAGTACTCATTGCCCGCATCATCGAGAATGCCGCTATGGGCACTGGAGCGATATGCCCTTCGACGCCTCCGGTGACGACGATGTCCGCATCTCCCATCACGATCATTCGCCACGCGTTGGCCACCGCTTCCGAGCCGGAGGAACAGGCCGACACGGGCGTCGAGACCCCCGCTCGTGCACCGAGTTCGAGACCGACGCACGCTGCCGGCCCGTTCGGCATGATCATCGGCACTGCAAGTGGTGACACCTTGCGGTATCCACCTGACTTCAACTTGTCCACCGCATCGATGAGCGCGTCACCGCCTCCGAGCCCGGTGCCGATCGATACCCCGAGTCTGTCTCCGTCCACCTCCGGGCTGCCTGCGTTGCTCCATACTTGACGTCCGAGCACTGTCGCCAGCCTCTCGACGTAAGAGAGCCTTCGCATCTCCACTCGTCCGAGCAGAGTCTCCGGCGAGACTTTCAGAGATCCTCCGATACGCACCGGCAAATCGAACTCATCCACGAACGGCTCATCGAGGTGGTCGATGCCGCTGGCTCCGGCGAGCAATCCTGCCCAGGTTTCATCGATGTCCCCGGCTATCGACGTCGTCGCCGCCAACGCCGTCACGACGACGTTGGGAAAGGATCCGTTGCCCAAGAACGGATTACGCGCTGCTGCGGATTTCATGCTTCTATGCCTACCGGCAGCCGGGCACCCCCGTCAAGCAATAACTGAAATAATCGCTACACTAATTCTGTGGCACGCACCCAAGACCTTGTTCGACGCTCAGAGCTCCTCGCCGGCGTCGTGGACTACATCGCCGACCGGGGCCTCGCAGGACTGTCGTTGCGGCCCGTCGCCGACTACCTCGATACGAGCTCGCGCATGCTGATTCACTACTTCGGGACCAAGGAGGCGATGCTCGTCGCCGCACTCGAAACCCAGCGGCCCGTGGTCTCTGCGATGTTCGCCGACATCGACGACGTCGATCTCCTTCGAGAAAGGCTCTGGGAGGCTTGGGAAGCGAACTCGGAAGGGTCGTCGTCTCGCAGTACTCGGGTCGTTCTCCAGGTCCTGGCGGAGGCAGGCATCCAAGGCGGGCCCTTCTTGGAGTACGCCCAGTCGGCGACGGCAGACATCGTCCGGGAGCTTGCCGGGTCTCTCCGAGCGATCGACCCGTCACACACCGACCCGGAATCCGTGGCGACCATTCTGGTGTCCGGTGTCCGCGGTCTGCTCGTCGACCGGTTGGTCACCGGCGATCACGATCGAGTGGACCGAAGCGCACGGATGCTGATCGAACGGACATTACCGAGTGGGCCGGACGACGAAGCTCGCGAGACGGGGTAGGTCATCCGGCGGCGAGAGCAACAAACCTCGGCACGACCGGCACGTATCCGGCTGTGGGCAGAGCTCTGCCCTGAGGCTGGGTTGGGTCGTTATGCAGGTTGTCGTGGTTCCTCGTCTCCTGGTTGGTCGGGTGGGTGCAGCACTTCTTCGGGGTGGTGTGCGTGGTTGATCAGTCCTCGACGTTGGGGGTCGATGTCGGTGGGTGGGTGCCAGAGGGTGCGGCCCGGGTAGCGGTGGCGTGCGGTGGTTTTGGTGGTGGCCCATGTGCCGGGGCCGGTGCCGACGAGGGCGTGGTGCATGTCGCAGCCGAAGGTGAGGGAGTCGATGTCGGTGGGTCCGCCGTCGATCCAGTCGGTGACGTGGTGTGCCTGGCACCAGGTGGCGGGGCGGGTGCAGGAGGGGAAGCTGCAGCCTCGGTCTCGGGCGATGAGCACGAT
>NZ_JBMIRQ010000097.1:0-293677 GCF_049195265.1 Rhodococcus sp. MALMAid1271
ACCCTCGCGATAATGCAGATCCGTATGACACACCCCGCACGCCGCAACCGCGACCACCACATCGTTCGGACCCGGATCCGGGATCGTAATCGTCTCGATCGACACGGGCTCGCCCTTGCTCTTGGCAACGACTGCCCGGACCTGTTGCGGCATATGTTCCTCCACTGAAAGCTGGTGTGATGCGTTCGCGGTTCAGCCTGTCACAACGCATCAGACCGTAGCTACATCTGCATGCGTGCCGCGGTGGGTAGTTCTCTGTTCACGAGGTTGTGACCGAGCGAACACACGTTCTTTGCGTGCGAGCGGTACCAATGAGCAATGTCCGAACACATGGCGTACGACCTGGTGGTCATCGGCTCCGGCCCCGGTGGCCAGAAGGCCGCCATCGCAGCAGCGAAGCTCGGTAAGCGAGTGGCGATCGTGGAGAAGGGGCACATGCTCGGCGGGGTGTGCGTCAACACCGGCACCATCCCTTCCAAGACGTTGCGTGAGGCCGTCCTCTATCTGACGGGCATGAATCAACGTGAGCTGTACGGGGCCAGCTATCGAGTCAAGGCAGACATCACGCCTGCCGATCTGCTGGCGCGCACCCAGCACGTCATCGGCAAGGAGATCGAGGTCGTCCGCTCGCAACTGCTGCGCAACCGCATCGAACTCATCACCGGTGTCGGCAAGTTCCTCGATGCGCACACCATCGTCGTCGAGGACGAGTCCCGGGGCGAGCGCATCACCGTGACCGCCGAGAACGTGGTGATCGCCACCGGAACCGCGCCCGCACGTCCCGCGGACGTTGCGTTCGACGACTATCGGGTACTCGACTCCGATGGAATTCTGAACCTCGAGTTCATCCCGGCATCGATGGTGGTGGTCGGGGCGGGGGTCATCGGAATCGAGTACGCCTCGATGTTCGCGGCCCTCGGCACGAAGGTCACCGTCGTCGAGAAGCGTGATTCGATGTTGGACTTCTGCGATCGCGAGATCATCGAATCGCTTCAGTTCCATCTCCGCGATCTCGCGGTGACATTCCGATTCGGGGAGGCTGTCACTGCGGTCGATGTCGGACCGAACGGCACGGTGACCACCCTCGCGAGCGGTAAGCGCATTCCAGCGGAAACCGTGATGTATTCGGCCGGACGGCAGGGCTTGACCACTGCACTGGAACTCGAGAATGCCGGTCTCGAGGCCGACGCGCGAGGTCGCATCTTCGTCGACGAGCATTTCCAGACCAAGGTCGATCACATCTACGCGGTCGGCGATGTCATCGGGTTCCCGGCGCTCGCCGCGACATCGATGGATCAGGGCAGGCTCGCGGCGTATCACGCGTTCGGCGAGTCGAGTGCTCAACTGACCGACTTACAGCCCATCGGCATCTACTCCATTCCCGAGGTCTCCTACGTCGGAGCGACCGAGGTGGATCTGACGAAGGGTTCGGTTCCCTACGAGGTCGGGGTGTCGCGGTATCGCGAACTGGCCCGCGGGCAGATCGCAGGCGACTCGTACGGGATGTTGAAGTTGCTGGTCTCCACCGAGGACCGGTCGATTCTCGGCGTGCACATCTTCGGTTCGGGTGCGACGGATCTCGTGCATATCGGGCAGGCCGTCATGGGCTGCGGCGGCACCGTCGACTATCTGGTCGATGCCGTGTTCAACTACCCGACCCTGTCCGAGGCGTACAAGGTCGCCGCACTGGACGTCACCAACAAGATCCGGGCATTGGCCAACTTCGATCGCTGACGCAGTTCCGGCGAAGACGGTGCGAACCACCACCGGGAATGAACGGCCGTCGATCGGTTGTTGTGTCCATGAGGGATTCGCCACGGTCGAGATCGCGCGTGTACGGCTCGAGCCGGCGGTCGGCGTATTCTGACCCGAATCTCGCGCCGAGGTACAGACGAGTCGATCCGAAAGGGGCCCGGCCATGACCGAACAGTCGAACATGTACGAGCTGGAGTTTCCGGCACCGCAGATTTTCTCCAACGACGGTGTCGGACCAGTCCTCGTGCACGGCTTGGAAGGATTCTCCGACGCGGGACATGCGGTGAAGCTTGCGACGACTCATCTGCGCGAGAGTCTCGAGACCGAACTCGTGGCCTCGTTCGACGTCGACGAGTTGATCGACTACCGCTCTCGTCGTCCGACGATGACGTTCAAGTCCGATCACTTCTCCGATTACGATGCGCCCGAGCTCAATCTGTACGCGGTCAAGGACCGCGCCGGTACCCCCTTCCTGTTGTTGGCGGGGATGGAACCGGATCTGCGGTGGGAGAAGTTCACCACTGCCGTCCGGCTGCTCGCCGATCAACTGGGAGTGCGGCGCACGATCGGGCTCGGCTCGATCCCGATGGCGATTCCGCATACGCGCCCACTCGGAGTCACTGCCCATTCCAGTGACAAATCGCTGGTCAAAGACGGCAACAGCTGGGCAGGCGATCTGCAGGTACCCGGCAGCGCCTCCTCGCTGCTCGAGCTCCGGATGGCGCAGCACGGCCATGAATCGATGGGCTTTTCGGTGCATGTCCCGCACTACCTCGCCCAGACCGATTACCCGAGTGCAGCCGAGACGCTCCTCGAGAACGTCAGCGAGGCAGCCGAGCTGGACCTTCCGCTTGCAGCGCTCGGCGAGGCGGCCGCGCGAGTGCGGGAACAGGTCAACGAGCACATCACCGGCAACGAAGAGGTTCAGTCCGTTGTGCAGGCGCTCGAGCGCCAGTACGACACCTATGTCGCAGCGCAGGAACAGCAGTCGACGCTGCTCGCCGGTGACGAGCCGCTTCCGAGCGGAGACGAGCTCGGTGCCGAGTTCGAGAGGTTCTTGGCCGAGCAGACGGGCTTCGACGACGGCAAAGACGACACCACGGGGTAGCCTCGTCGGACCGAGCGACAGCACGAGCCGAACCCCATCGTGAGCCGAACGAGAGTGTGAGTGGTCACAGATTCCCGGCACCGAGGCGGTTGAGTTGGACAGCGTGGGCGGATCGAAACATACCTGTAACCGTATTTGCACTCGATGTTCTGCCCACGAGGCCATCTCGTGCGAGAGTCGTAGCACTATGTACGCCAGTGCATAGACGTACACAACCGTTCACGGCGACGCCGTGCTGTGCCGCCTGCGGTGCACCAGGGAATTTCAGGAGGCGCAAGTGTCCACCACTCCGCGCAATCGCAAGCTCCGCCCGGTTCCCGATGAAGAACCGCGGTTGATCTTTCGGACCATTCACGGCTACCGGCGAGCCTTTCGCATGGCAGGCGAAGGTCCGGTGGTGTTACTGATCCACGGGATCGGCGACAACTCCGAGACCTGGAACGAGGTAATTCCTCACCTCGCGAAGAATTACACCGTGATCGCACCCGATCTGTTGGGGCACGGTCGCTCGGACAAGCCACGCGCGGATTACTCCGTCGCTGCGTACGCGAACGGCATGCGAGATCTGCTCTCCGTGCTCGGCATCGAGAAGGTCACGGTCGTGGGCCACTCGCTGGGCGGCGGCGTCGCCATGCAGTTCGCGTACCAATTCCCCAACATGGTGGACCGGTTGGCGCTGGTGTCCTCCGGTGGCGTCACCAAGGACGTCCATCCCATCCTTCGACTCGCCTCGATGCCGTTCTTGAGCGAAGCCGTCAAACTTCTTCGGCTCCCCGGAGCGATACCTGCGGTCAAGCTGGCAGGCGGTGTACTGAGCAAGCTGCACAGTTCACCACTACGGCCCGGTTCGCTGCTGCACGACACACCTGACTTGATTCGGGTGTTGAGCGAGCTCCCGGCCCCGACCACGTACGAGGCGTACTTGCGTACCCTGCGGGCCGTGGTCGACTGGCGTGGGCAAGTCGTCACCATGCTGGATCGGTGTTATCTCACTGAAAATCTGCCGGTACTGCTCGTCTGGGGTGATCAGGACGCGGTCATTCCCGTCAGCCATGCCCGCCTCGCCCATTCGGCCATGCCCGGCTCCACTCTCGAGGTGTTCGAGAACTCCGGACATTTCCCGTTCCGCGACGATCCGATGCGTTTCCTGCAGGTCGTCGAGGACTTCATCGACTCGACACCGTCCTTGGCCTTCGACGAGGTGCGGTGGCGCAATCTGCTCATCACCGGCGTCGGCGAGGACATGATCACCGGGAGCGCCAGCACCCGACTGGCCGTACTCGGAGCCATGGGTTCGGACGAACGCAGCGCGACCTGAGGCGTCGACTCGACCAGACCGGTGCGGTGTCGATGCGGGACCGGTCGTTGATCCCACATAGCCTGTAGAGGTGCTTCTCACCGAACTGATTCCCGATGTCACCGCTGCCGATCCCGACGGCGCAGACCCGGATGTCCTGTTCGACACCTTCACCAGCTGGACGGCCGATCGGGGCCTGACGTTGTATCCCGCCCAAGAGGAAGCTCTCATCGAGCTCGTCTCGGGCTCCAACGTCATTCTTGCCACGCCCACGGGTTCCGGTAAGTCGATGGTGGCCATCGGAGCCCACTATGCCGCCATGGCTGCAGGCATTCGCAGCTTTTACACCGCGCCGATCAAAGCACTGGTCAGTGAGAAGTTCTTCGCCCTGTGCGAGATCTTCGGTGCCCAGAACGTCGGCATGATGACCGGCGACGCGTCGGTCAATTCGGGTGCGCCGATCATCTGCGCCACCGCGGAAATCGTGGCGAACCTCGCCCTGCGCCAGGGCGCGGACTCCGATATCGGCCAGGTGATCATGGACGAGTTCCACTACTATTCCGAGCCCGATCGAGGGTGGGCCTGGCAGGTGCCCTTGATCGAGCTGCCGAAGGCGCAGTTCCTGTTGATGTCGGCGACCCTGGGAGACGTGTCGTTCTTTCGAGACGACCTCACCCGGCGCACCGGACGCACCACCACTGTCGTCTCCGGAAGCGAACGCCCCGTTCCGCTGATGTTCTCCTATGTCACCACCCCGATCAGCGAAACCATCGAAGAACTGGTCGACACCCACCTCGCGCCCGTGTACGTCGTGCATTTCACCCAGGCCGCGG
This sequence comes from Rhodococcus sp. MALMAid1271, assembly GCF_049195265.1. Classification (NCBI taxonomy): domain Bacteria; kingdom Bacillati; phylum Actinomycetota; class Actinomycetes; order Mycobacteriales; family Nocardiaceae; genus Rhodococcus; species Rhodococcus sp. MALMAid1271. The sequence goes on from NZ_JBMIRQ010000097.1 coordinate 4,994, forward strand.
CACTCGAACGAGCCCAAGCGCTGACCAGTGTCAACGTCGCGTCGAAACAGGAGAAGGCCGAGATCGCCGACGCGATCGGTAGCTTCCGTTTCACCACCGGTTTCGGAAAGACACTGTCGAGGCTGGTTCGGCACGGTATCGGCGTTCATCACGCAGGGATGCTGCCCAAGTATCGGCGTCTGGTCGAAAAGCTCGCACAGGACGGTCTGCTCAAGGTGATCTGTGGAACGGACACCCTGGGTGTTGGTATCAATGTCCCCATCAGGACCGTGCTGTTCACCGGACTCACCAAGTACGACGGAGTTCGTACTCGCAAGCTCCGGGCACGCGAGTTCCATCAGATCGCAGGCCGTGCGGGCCGTGCGGGCTACGACACCCTCGGCACCGTCGTGGTCGAGGCCCCCGAACACGACATCGAGAACGCTCGCCTGGTGGCCAAGGCCGGTGACGACCCGAAGAAGCTCAAGCGAGTGCAGCGCAAGAAGGCCCCGGACGGTTTCGTATCGTGGGGTGAGCCGACATTCGAGCGGATTGTTGCCGCGAGCCCCGAGCCACTCACCTCGAGATTCTCGGTGAGCAACGCCATGCTTCTCAATGTCATCGCCCGTCCGGGTAATTGCTTCCACGCGATGCGTCATCTACTCGAAGACAATCACGAAACCCGGGCTGCTCAACGCAAGCACATTCTGCGTGCGCTCTCGCTGTATCGCGGCCTGGTCGACGCGGGCATCGTCGAGCAGTTGGAGCACCCCGATGCCGACGGTCGACATGCTCGACTGACTGTGGATCTGCAACCGGACTTCGCACTCAACCAGCCGCTGTCGACGTTCGCGGTCGCGTCGTTCGATCTGCTCGACGCGCAGTCACCGACACACGCACTCGATGTGGTCTCGATCATCGAGTCCACGCTCGACGATCCGCGCCAGATCCTGATGGCACAGCAGCACGCCGCCCGCGGCGAAGCGGTATCGCAGATGAAGGCCGACGGAATCGACTACGACGAGAGAATGGAGCTGCTCGAGGAAGTCACCTGGCCGAAGCCGCTCGCAGAACTACTGGTTCCGGCGTTCGAGATCTATCGAGGCACCCACCCGTGGCTTTCCGAGGTCGGCTTGTCGCCCAAGTCCGTCGTGCGCGACATGGTCGAGCGGGCGATGACCTTCGCCGAGCTGATCAGCCATTACGGTCTGATGCGGTCGGAGGGGCTGGTACTGCGGTATCTCGCCGACGCGTACCGCACGTTGCGTCAGACGGTCCCACCGGAGTCTCGAACCGAGGAGGTTCAGGACATCACCGAGTGGCTGGGCGAGCTCGTCCGTCAGGTCGATTCGAGCTTGCTCGACGAGTGGGAGAACCTGACCGATCCCGGTGCAGAGCCGGAAGCGCTGGTCGAGGCCTATGGCTCCGATACTCCGCGTCCGATCTCGGCCAACCCGAGGGCTTTTCGGGTACTGGCTCGCAATGCCATCTTCCGTCGGGTGGATCTGGCGGCCCGTCGCCAATGGAACGCGCTCGAGGAACTCGACGACGGCCCGGACTGGGAGACCGAACTCGAGCCGTTCTTCGCCGAGTACGGACCGATCGGAACGGGGCCCTCGGCTCGTGGGCCTGCGCTGTTCACCTTCGATGTCGGCACCGAGGCCACGACGGTGCGTCAGGTGCTCGAGGACCCGGACGGCGATCACGGTTGGTCGCTCGATGCCGTCGTCGACGTACCGGAATCCGATGCCGCCGGCGAGATCGTATTCGACGAGATCGTGATCACCCCGGGCTGATACCGTCCCGACATGGCTATCGAGGTGTCCGTCGTCCGTGTGTTCACCGATGCCGACGGCAGGTTCGGCAATCCTCTCGGCATCGTCGCCGCGGATGATGTCGACGAGGCGGACAGGCAGCAGTTCGCCACCGAGCTCGGTTACAGCGAGACGGTGTTCGTCGCTCGCACCGAGCCCGGTACGGCCTCGGCCACCATCTACACCCCGGCGGTGCAGCTGCCCTTCGCCGGCCATCCCACGGTCGGTCTGTCGTGGTGGCTCCGAGAACAGGGCCACCCGGTGCGAACGCTCACAGTTCCGGCCGCAGGGCTCGAGATCCGATACGACGGCGAGGACACCTGGGTTCGCGCTCGCGCCGACTGGACTCCGCAGTTCACCTTCCATCAGGTCCGCGACGCAGCCGAGGTAGCGGCAGCCGACCCGAGCGCCTACGACAGTGGGCACCACTATCTCTGGGCCTGGACCGACGAGGCGCGCGGGGCCGTGCGATCGCGCATGTTCGCCCCCATGATGGGAATCGCAGAGGACGAAGCGACCGGTGCCGCCGCCGTGCGCCTCACCGGAGAGCTCGGCCGCGGTCTGACGATCGTGCAGGGGGTCGGCTCACGATTGCGCACCACGATCGACGACGGCTGGGTGGAATTGGGCGGACGTTCGGTGAGCGATCCGTCGATCACGGTGTGACGGGTACGTCCACCTCGATCTCCTCGCCCAACCGCACGCCCGCAGCCAGCGGGAGTCGATCTCCGCTCCAGAACTTCCCCGGGTCGAACCAGTTGGCCTTCTTGTGTCCGGCGAGCAATCCCATCGCGTCGTAGGTCATCGCGACCACCTCGGCGCAGTACGCGGTTTCGAGGGCGGCCGAGTGCTGTCGGCGTCGGCGCAGCGTGGGCACTCGTCCCCGGAACCAGCGACCGGTGAGTGCGGCGGTAGTAGGAAAGGCCGTGCCGTCCATCCGGGCGATCGTGCGCAGCAAGGCGTCTTCCTGGGCTTTCGTGACGGCGTCCTCCAACTGCCGCAGCCAGCACCGCTGTTGGTACACGGTGGCCCACTGGGTCACGGCCGCGCGCAGGTCGTGCAGCTGCACGCCACGCTGAAAGTTGCCGGTCCACATGTCCTGCAGTGACTTTCCCAGCTCGGCGTGCCACATCAGCGGCGGCAGGTCGTCGATCACGACGGCCATTCCGACATGATTGACGGGGCTGTTGGTCAGCGTTTGGATTGCCCGATCGGCCGTCGAGTGTCCGCGGAAGATCCAGATGTCTCCGGTTCTGGTGGCATCGACGGCTGTGTCGAGGCCGATTCGCGACGGGTTCATCTCTCACACCCTAGGTCTCGGCGTCACCCCGCCTCGTGACGGTACGGTTGGCCAGTGAACGTGTGGAAAACTCTCGGCCTCGCCGGGATGGTCGGTGTCGCGGCCACCGGGGCGTTGGTGGTTCGGTCCGAGCGCAAGCGGCGCGCCTATGCGCCCGAGGAAGTGCGCGATCAGCTGCATCGGCGGTTCGAGGCAATGTCCGGCGAGCCGGACCCGGCACCTACTCCCCTGCCGTCGAGGGGGCAGCGTCTGCTCGGGACTCTCCGGTTCAGCCGAGCGCGCTGAGAATCCGTGCGGCCAACTCTTCGATCTCGGCGTCTGTCATGACGAACGCCGGCGAGATCTGCATCGCACCCTGACCGGCGGCTCGACCGGAAACCCCATGCGCTCGAAGGGTTTTGACGAAGGGCAGCGCCTCCGCCGGGTCGGCGAGCTGGACGGCGGCAACCGCACCGAGTCCGCTGCGAACCTCGGACACTCGATCGTGCGCGGCGAGCGGCGCCAGGTGAGTATGCAGGGCAGCCTCGATGCGCTCGGAGTGGGTGAGCAGGTCCTCTCGCTCGATGATGTCGAGGTTGGCCATCGCCGCTGCGGCCGCGCCTGCGTGCCCGCCGTAGGTGTACCCGTGTCGCCACCAGACTCCGCCCGCGAAGAAGGGTTCGGCGATCTTCGGTGCGATGAACACCGCACCCATGGGCACATATCCTGATGTCAGCCCCTTGGCCGTCGTCATCAGATCGGGTGCGAGATCGAATCGAGTCGAAGCGAACCAGCTGCCGCCGATGCGGCCGAAGCCGGTGACGACCTCGTCGGCGACGAACAGCACGTCGTTGTCTCGACAGATCTGCCGGACCTCGCGCAAGTAGCCCTCGGGCGGCAGGTACACCCCGCCCGCTCCGATCACCGGCTCACAGAAGAATGCCGCGATGTTCTCGGCACCGACCTCCTCGATGAGTGCCAGCAGCGATTTCGCGTCGTCCCAGGCCACCGTCCTGGCGTCGGGCATGAGCTCGCCGTAGTTCTCCTTGTTCACCGCGATTCCGGCCAGTGCAGTACCAGCCACGTGCATACCGTGGTATGCCTTCTGTCGACCGACGATCAGCTTCTTGGACGGTTGTCCCATTTCCACCCAGTAGCGACGCGCAAGCTTGGCTGCGGTGTCGATGGAGTCCGATCCACCCGAGGTGAAGAAGATCTTGCTACCCGGCACGGGCGCGATCGCGGACAGGCGGTCGGCCAGAGCCAGCGTGGTCTCGGGAACGAAGTCACCGAAGTTCGAGTAGTGGGCGATCGAACTCAGCTGCGAGGCAACGGCATCGGCGATCTCGCGGCGTCCGTGGCCGACGTTGGTGAACCACAAACCCGCCGTGGCGTCGAGGTACTTGGTGCCCGCGTCGTCGAAGATGTACGCACCCTCACCTCGCGAGATGACGAACGGCCCACTGGCGGTGACATTGCCCATGTCGGCGAAGCCGTGCCACAGCGCGGAGGAGTGTGCGGTGCCGGCTGAATCCAGATCGGAAGACATGCGCTACACAGTAGTGGAGTCCGATTCGATCGAGTCCGATCCGTGTCTCCACCGTCCCGCCAGCCGCCCGAGCGCATTGACTGCCAGTGCCATCAGCGCGAAGGCGACAGTCAACACCACCAGCCCGATGGCGAGCGCGATGTATCCCTGTTCGCGTGGATCGAGAAACGGGTAGGGATACCAGTCGACGATCGGTCCGCGGACAAGGGTGTAGATCCCGTAGATCAGCGGGAACAGCAACCACATCAGGCTGCGCGATTCGGATATCCGGCGACGCGGCGGGGCGAGAATCCAGTCGAGGAGTAGTACGACCGGCATGATCCTGTGCACCACGTTGTTGGTCCACGGATCTGCGACACCGACATCGATGTTCGCAAGCAACACCGCGTAGATGATCCCGGTGATCACCATGTAGAGCGTCACCGCCCCGCGCACGAGCTGCCAACCCGAAGATCGTGGATCGATCAGGCCGCCGATCATGAGGACGAGCACCGTCGCGACGTTGCTGAGCACGGTGAAGTAGCTGAAGTAATTGGCCAACGAGAACGTGGAGGCGGCAAGTCCGTTCAGAACGATCGAGACGAGGGCCGCCGCGGTGAGCGCGCCGAACAGCACCCGCAACGTCCTGATCGTCGCCGGGGTACGTGGCTCGGCAAGGACATCGCGCGAGATGCTGATGCGGCGATCCTGGCACAGTCGGGGCCGGCATTCACGAGGGTTGCGGCGAAACGGATATCCTGCAGTGAGTATGTCTACCTCCACTTCGTCCCGTCAGCGCAACGCTCTCGCCACTCGCCTGGCCGAGGTCACCATCCGCGACGAGAACAGGCTGCGTCGGCGAGTGGACAAAGCCCGCACCGAGGAAGCCTTCGCCGCAGTCGAACGCGATATCACCCGCGCGGAAGCTGTCGTCGCACATCGCAAAGCCGCGGTCCCCACTCTCGATTTCCCCGAGTCGCTGCCGGTCAGCCTGCGCAAGGACGACATCGCCGCTGCCATCGCCGCACATCAGGTCGTGATCGTGGCCGGTGAGACCGGCTCCGGTAAGACCACCCAGATTCCCAAGATCTGTCTCGCACTCGGTCGCGGGATTCGCGGCTCCATCGGCCACACCCAGCCTCGACGCCTCGCCGCGCGTACGGTGGCCGAGCGCATTGCCGAGGAGGTCGGCGAGCCGCTGGGCGAATCCATCGGCTACAAGGTCAGATTCACCGATCAATCCTCGGATTCGACTCTGGTCAAGTTGATGACCGACGGCATCCTGCTGGCGGAGATCCAGCGAGACAGGATGCTTCGCCAGTACGACACCCTGATCATCGACGAGGCTCACGAGCGCAGCCTCAACATCGACTTCCTCCTCGGCTACCTGGCTCAGCTCCTCCCGAGACGACCGGATCTGAAGATCGTCATCACCTCGGCGACGATCGATCCGGAACGGTTCGCCGAGCACTTCGCCCAGGACGGTGTGCCCGCCCCGATTATCGAGGTCTCCGGTAGAACGTTCCCGGTCGAGATGCGGTATCGGCCACTGACCGTCGATGCCGGAGACACGACGATCGATCTCGACCCCGTCGACGCGACCTGCCAGGCCGTCGAGGAACTCATGGCCGAGGGCGACGGAGACATCCTGGTGTTCTTGTCCGGTGAACGCGAGATTCGCGATACCGCCGACGCATTGAACGATCGCACTCTTCGCAATACCGAGATCGTCCCGCTGTACGCGAGATTGTCCGCAGCCGAACAGCATCGAGTGTTCTCCCCACACTCGGGCCGCCGGGTGGTGCTCTCGACCAACGTCGCGGAAACATCGTTGACGGTCCCCGGCATCCGATACGTCGTCGACCCCGGTACCGCCCGCATCTCGCGCTACTCGTTGCGCACCAAAGTGCAGCGCCTCCCCATCGAACCGATCTCCCAGGCGTCTGCGCGCCAGCGAGCGGGGCGCTGCGGGCGTGTCGCCGACGGCATCTGCATTCGGCTGTACTCGGAGGAGGACTTCGATTCCCGTCCGCAGTTCACCGAGCCCGAGATTCTGCGCACCAACCTGGCCTCGGTCATCCTGCAGATGACCGCACTGGGTCTGGGCAAGATCGAGGCGTTCCCGTTCGTCGAACCGCCGGACCCGCGCAGCATCCGAGACGGCATCGGACTACTCGATGAACTGGGAGCCCTCGAACCCGCAGGCAAGGACGGTACCGCCAAGCTCACCCCGATCGGCCGAGAGCTCTCGGCGTTGCCCGTCGATCCTCGGATGGCGCGAATGTTGGTCGAGGCCAACGGCAACGGATCATTACGCGACGCGTTGGTGGTCGTGGCGGCGCTGTCGATCCAGGACGTTCGGGAGCGGCCCGCCGAGCATCAGCAGGCGGCGGACGAAAAGCACGCCCGTTTCGCAGTCGAGAACTCCGACTTCCTGGCCTACGTGAAGCTGTGGACGTACTTGCGCGAGCAGCGAAATGAACTGTCTTCCAATCAGTTTCGACGCATGTGTCGCACCGAATTTCTGCACTATCTGCGGATTCGGGAGTGGCAGGACCTGCACGGCCAGCTCCGTCAGATCACCCGCGGGCTCGGCTGGACGGTGCCCGATGCCGACTCCACGGACAACGCTCTGCATCAGTCACTGCTGTCCGGATTGCTCTCACACGTCGGACTCAGGGAAGGCGACAAGCGGGAGTTTCTCGGTGCGCGCGGCGCGCATTTCGCAATTTTCCCCGGATCCGGTTTGTTCAAGAAACCGCCGCGGTGGGTGATGGCCGCGGAGTTGGTCGAGACCGGCCGACTGTGGGGCCGCATGGCTGCCCGCATCGAACCCGAGTGGGCCGAGCGGCTGGCCCCACACCTGGTCAAGCGGACGTATTCGGAGCCGCACTGGTCCATCAAACGCCAATCCGCCATGGCCTACGAGCGAGTGACTCTGTACGGCATCCCCCTGGTCACACAGCGTCCGGTCGGATATCACCGCATCGACCCGGAAGTATCACGCGAGCTGTTCATCAGACATGCCCTGGTGGAGGGTGAATGGAAGACCCAGCACGCGTTCTTCCACAAGAACAGGGCGCTGCTCGAGGACGTCGGCGAACTCGAGCATCGGGCCCGGCGGCGCGATATCGTCGTCGACGACGAGGCTCTGTTCGATTTCTACGACGCACGCGTCGCGCCAGAAGCGGTGTCGGCCAGGCACTTCGACACCTGGTGGAAGAAGGCCCGCCGACACGATCCGGCCCTGCTGGATTTCACCACCGAAACCGTGGTCAACGCCGACGCGGCTGCGGTGCTCACCGGCGCGTACCCCGACGCGTGGCGACAGGGAGAGATCCAGTTCCCGCTGACCTACCAGTTCGAGCCGGGTACCGCCGCCGACGGGGTCACCGCACGCATTCCGATTGCACTGCTCGCTCAGGTGCAGCCGGTGGGCTTCGACTGGCTGGTGCCGGGAATGCGCGCAGAGTTGGTGACGGCATTGATCAAGACACTGCCGAAGGCGCTGCGTCGCAACGTCGTTCCGGCTCCCGACTTCGCCGCCGCGGCGTTGGCGGTGATGAAGCCGCGATCGGAAACTCTGGTGACGGCCTTGGCTCGTGAGCTTTCGCGTGCTGCCCAGTGCCACATCACGGCCAAGGACTTCGATACGGCGGCGCTACCCGAGCATCTGAGGATGACGTTCTCGGCCGTCGACGCCAGCGGAAAAGTGTTGGGTAGCGACAAGAATCTCGCTGCACTGCGCGCCGGACTGTCCGGGGAGGTGGGTCGTCAGGTCGCGAGCGCGGTCGGCGACGCCGAGCGTGCACCGTCGTTGGCCTGGACGTCGAGCACGCTGGGACGGCTGGAGTCGACGGTCACCCGGGAGGTCGGTGGGCAGATAGTCACCGGCTACCCGGCGTTGGTACCGGAAGGGTCCGGTGTCGCAGTGCGGGTTCTGAGCACTCCGGCCCAGCAGCGCGCGGCGATGCGGTCGGGCACCAGAGCGCTGCTTCTCGCGTCTGCACCCAAGGGCACCAAAGCACTGCTGGCCGGTCTGCCGACTGCGGAACGTCTTGCCCTCGGCCAGAATCCGTACGGAAGCGTGGACGCCCTCCTGGAGGAGTGCCGAGTCCTCGCGGTGGAGGAGGCCATGGACGCGCACGGTGGGCCCGTCCGCGATCCGGAGGCCTTCGAGAAGCTGCGCGCGCTGGTCGATGCCGAGGTTCCACAGCGCACCGCAGCGATACTGGCACTGGTCCGTCCCGTGCTGACCGCAGCACTCGCAGTGTCGGCGACATTGCAGTCGTCATCGGGTGAACCAGCCGACGATGTCCGTGAACAACTCGACGGCTTGATCTTTCGCGGGTTCGTGACCGAGTTCGGTTCTCGCAGATTGGCAGACCTGCCACGCTATCTCGCCGCGGCGGCGAAGCGATTGGCCACGCTGCCGAGCAGTGCGGGCCGAGACGCTGCGGCGATGGACGTTCTCGATCGCGTCTACGACTCGTACGGGCGGTTGCTCGATTCGCTTCCGGAAGCGAGAAAGAACAGTGCGGGAGTGCAGGAACTGTTCTGGATGATCGAGGAATTGCGGGTGGGGCTGTTCGCTCAAGGAATTAGGACGGCATATCCGGTCTCGGAGAAGCGTCTCGAGAAGGCGATCTCGGAACAGGCCCGCTGATGGCATCGACTCTCAGTCGATGTCGGCGGACTCACGATGCTTACGAAGCTCGTGGATTTCCTTCTCGAAGTCCTCGGCCGAACTGAACGAGCGGTACACCGACGCGAACCGGAGATACGCCACCTCGTCGAGATCGCGAAGCGGTCCCAGGATGGCCAACCCGACCTCGTTACTGGGGATTTCCGCGGACCCGGCGGCCCGAATGGCGTCCTCTACCTGTTGAGCGAGGAGGTTCAACGCGTCGTTGTCGACGTCCCGGCCCTGGCAGGCCCTGCGAACTCCCTTGACGACCTTTTCGCGACTGAACGGCTCTGTCACTCCGCTGCGCTTCACGACGGCGAGCACGGCGGCCTCGACAGTGGTGAAGCGCCGGCCACATTCCGGGCAGGAGCGGCGACGCCGGATTGCCTGCCCCTCGTCCATGTCTCGCGAGTCGACCACGCGTGAATCGGGGTGCCTGCAGAACGGGCAATGCATGAAGGAGCCTCCGTCGTAGCCGATGCTCCGACGTGAAACATGTGTGTCGGAGCAGTCAGTCGAGGATACTCAGTCTGCCCACGAGCGATGGGGCCGGTGGTCACCTGCCCGGCGCGTACTCGACGACAACTCCGTTGTGGACCTCCACCACGCCGGTCGGCTGCACGGCTGCATCCGGCGCAGCTGCCCGAACATTGGCAATGCCGATCAGGCCGCCGGCCACGACAACAACTGCGAGCACCCACAGCACCAACGATCTCGTCCGGACCGGCTGGCCCGCGAAGTGAGCCGAGGTCTCGTCGAACTCACGATCGGCCAGCTCGCGATCGGTGACCTCGGTCCGGGACGGGGCCAGCACCGGCAGGCACGCGGTCGGCTGCACACGACGCGCGGTCGTGACCCCCGGTGCGGCGACCGAACTCCGAAGCGCGGGACGAACCCGGCGACGACGCTCCACCACGGTGGACCGGGTACGGATACCTGCAGCGGTGGGGCGATCGGTGATGATGGTCATCGGAACCTCGACTTCGCTCGTTGGATCGATTGTTCGATCAGGCGTTCGATGGACGCTTGTTCGAAGTTCTATCACGGGGCTCCGACAAAGTCTGCAGAAAACGCGACACGAGTCGAACAGATGTTTGATTCAACAGCTGATACACGCTAGATTCGTGGCAGAAACCACACGCCACACGAGTCGACACCATCAACTCCAGTCCGCGCAGACCGACGCACGCAGACCGGATCCAGGACACCAGCAGGAGGCCGACAGCATGAAGGACCAGACCTCGACGAGGTCGACCACGGGTTCGAAGACGACGGGTTCCAAGACGGCGGCCACGAAGGTTGCGGCAGGCAAGCCGGCCGCCGAACCGACACCCAAGGCGATGGAAGTCGGCACCGACATCGCCGCGGGGCTGACCGAACGCCAACGGAAGGTCCTCGAAGTCATCCGAGCCTCGGTCACCGAACGCGGATATCCGCCGAGCATTCGCGAGATCGGTGACGCGGTGGGTCTGACCTCGACCTCCTCCGTCGCGCACCAGCTACGCACCCTCGAACGCAAGGGATTCCTCCGACGTGACGCCAACCGTCCCCGGGCGGTCGACGTACGCGGGCTCGACGAGGTTCAGGCCGATCAGGCGGCCGCCGCGGTCGACGGTTCCGCGGAGGATCAGGACCGACTCCCGACGCCGACGTTCGTACCCGTCCTGGGACGCATTGCCGCCGGTGGTCCGATCCTCGCCGAGGAAGCCGTCGAGGACGTCTTTCCCCTCCCCCGCGAGTTGGTCGGTCAGGGTTCACTGTTCCTGCTCAAGGTCGTCGGCGAGTCGATGATCGACGCGGCGATCTGCGACGGAGACTGGGTTGTCGTCCGTCAGCAATCCGTGGCAGACAACGGAGACATCGTCGCGGCGATGATCGACGGCGAAGCGACGGTCAAGACCTTCAAGAGGTCCAAGGGCGAGGTGTGGCTACTGCCGCACAACCCGCTGTTCGAGCCGATTCCGGGCAACAATGCCGCCATCCTCGGCAAGGTCGTCACCGTGATGCGCAAGCTCTAGGGAACCTCTCCGCCGACAGGCGAAGGGCTGACATGCGAAGGGCCGCAGCACGTCTGTGCTGCGGCCCTTCGTGTCCGTCGGGGGGCGAATCAGAGGTTCAAGCCGCGCCCGATGATCTCCTTCATGATTTCGGTGGTTCCGCCGTAGATGGTCTGAACGCGAGAGTCCATGTACGCCTTGGCGATCGGGTATTCCTTCATGTAGCCGTAACCGCCGTGCAGCTGTAGGCACCGGTCGATCAATTTGACCTGGTTCTCGGTGGTCCACCACTTCGCCATCGCGGCTTCCTGAACGGTCAGGGTGCCTGCGTTGAGCAGTTCGATGAATTTGTCGACCATGATGCGGGTGGCGGTGGTCTCGGTTGCCAACTCCGCCAGGACGAATCGGGTGTTCTGGAACTTGCCGATCGACTTTCCGAAAGCCTTGCGGTCGCGACAGTACTGGATCGTCATGTCCAGTGCCGATTCCATGGCTGCCGCGGCGACCACTGCGATCGACAGGCGTTCCTGGGGCAGGTTCTGCATCAGGTAGATGAAGCCCATGCCTTCTTCACCGAGCAGGTTGGCGGCAGGCACGCGCACGTCGGTGAAGCTGAGCTCGGCGGTGTCCTGGGCCTTCATGCCGATCTTGTCGAGATTGCGCCCACGCTCGAACCCGGGCATATCGCGTTCGACGACCAGCAGGCTGAAGCCCTGCGCACCCTTCTCGGGGTCGGTGCAGGCCACCACGATCACCAGGTCGGCGTTGATCCCGTTGGTGATGAACGTCTTCGACCCGTTGAGGATCCAGTCGTCGCCGTCACGTACTGCTTTGGTCTTGATGCCCTGCAGGTCGCTTCCGGTGCCGGGCTCGGTCATGGCGATCGCGGTGATCAACTCACCGGAGCAGAATCCGGGGAGCCAGCGCTGCTTCTGCTCGTCGTTGGCCAAGTCGATCAGGTAGGGCGCGACGACGTCGTTGTGCAAGGTGAATCCGATACCGCTGTAGCCGCCGCGGGTGGTTTCTTCGGTGACGATGGCGTTGTAGCGGAAGTCCTTGACGCCGCCGCCGCCGAACTCCTCCGGCGCGGCCGTTCCGAGGAAGCCCTGCTTACCGGCCTCGACCCAGACGCCGCGATCGACGATGTTCTGCTCTTCCCACTTCGCATGGTTGGGTGCTACGTGTTGTTCGAGGAACTTCCGGTAGGACTCCCGGAACAGCTCGTGCTCGGGCTCGAAAAGTGTGCGTTCCACGCAGATCTCCTTGTTCGGTGCGTACCGACTTCGACCTGCGGTCTGGTTCCGATCGCGGTCGTCGGTACGACTGACGTCGCGATCCAACACTACGTTCGGCGCGCGGCGGCGGTCGATGACCAAAACGCGCGCGATCCGTGACCGAGACCCGCTAACGCCCGCCGTTGCCTGCGCGCCTCGCGAGTGCCGAGACGATCGGGTAGCCGAGAAGAATGCCGAGCGAACCCCATGCGATACCGCCGAGTTCGACCGATCCGACGGTCAGCGTGAGGTCGCCGATTCCCGCGACGAGGGCCGCAGCAACGACGATCAGATTGATCGGATCGGCGAAATCCACCTTGGCATCGGTCCAGATGCGCACTCCCAGCAATCCGATGAGTCCGTACAGGACCAGCGTCGCCCCTCCGATGACGCCGTCGGGCACCGTGAAGATCAGGGCACCGAACTTGGGCGAGAACGCCAGCACGATTGCTGTCAGAGCTGCGACCCAGTACGCCGCGGTCGAGTAGACCCGGGTGGCGGCCATGACGCCGATGTTCTCTGCGTACGTGGTGGTTCCGGAGCCACCACCTGCTCCCGCCAGGGTGGTCGCCAGGCCGTCGGCGATCAGCGCGTCACCTGCCACGTCGTCGAGGTTCTTGCCGGTCATCGCTGCCACCGCTTTGACATGCCCGACGTTCTCTGCGACCAGGACGATCACCACCGGCAGTGCCACCAGGATCACCGACAGTTCGAAGGACGGCCCACGGAACTCGGGCAGCCCGATCCAGCTCGCGGCGTTCAGGGCGTCCAGGCGTGGTTGCGCGATCCCACCGGTGAGGGCAGCGAACACCCAGCCCACCACGACACCGAGCAAGATCCCGAGGCGGCCGAGCAGTCCTGGTCCGATGGCCGTGGCCAGCAGGATCGCAACCAGCGTCACGGCCGCGATCAGCGGCTGCGCTTCGAACGACGTCGTCGCGGCCGGTGCCAGGTTCAACCCGATCAACACCACCACGGCGCCGGTCACCACGGGCGGCATCGCCGCGTCGAGCACACGCCTGCCTGCGAACTTGACCACGAAGCCGATCGCCGCCAGCACAACGCCGACGCACAGCACGGCTCCGAGCTGCGCGGCCGGCCCGTTGGCCTGGGTGGCACCGAGTGGGGCCAGGAACGCAAAGGAGGACCCGAGGTAGCTCGGCACCCGTCCTCTGGTGATGAGCAGGAACAGTGCCGTTCCGATGCCCGAGAACAGCAGCGTCGTCGACACCGGAAAGCCCGTGATCGTCGGAACCAGCAGCGTTGCCCCGAACATGGCGATGACGTGCTGCATGCCGATACCGATGGTGCGCGGCCAGGTCAGGCGTTCGTCCGGCGACACCACCGCTCCAGCGGTGACAGTTCTTCCGTTTCCGTGCAGCGTCCAACCGAGATTGTTCATTATTCGAGCAGACTAGGCGTTCAGCCGAGGATTGCGCTCACTGCCTCTCGGGCCGCCGCGGTGCTGTCGGTCTTCAGGGCGGCGGCCGCAGCCGCCTTGCACTGATCCAGGGTGACCGTCGCCAATCTGGAACCCACATGGGCGACGGCTGCCGATGCAGCAGAGAGCGAGGTGATGCCGAGTCCGACCAGCACGCACGCCAGCAGCGGGTCGGCGGCGGCTTCTCCGCAGACGCCCACGGGCTTACCCGCCTTGGCTCCGGCGGCCGCGGTGTGTGCCACGAGTGACAGCACGGCCGGCTGCCACGGATCGGTCAGACCGGCGAGCTGAGCGGACATGCGGTCGGCCGCCATCGTGTACTGCGCGAGGTCGTTGGTTCCGATGGACAGGAAGTCCACGTGCTCGAGGATGTGCTCGGCCAACAGGGCAGCCGCAGGCACCTCGATCATGACGCCCGGGGTGAGGCCACGCTCGCGGACGTCGGCGGCGAAGTCCTTCGCTTCCTGGGCGGTCGCGATCATCGGAGCCATGACCCAGGGGGAAGAGTCCGTGGCCTTGGCGGCTGCGGCGATGCCGTCGAGCTGTCGGTACAGAATTCCTCGGTCTGCCTCGGCGATGCGGATGCCGCGAATACCCAGTGCCGGATTGGCCTCGTCGGGATGGGTGGCGAACCGAAGGGGCTTGTCGGACCCTGCATCGAGGGTGCGGACGACGACCTTCTTGCCCGCGAACGCGTCGAGCACTTGGGCGTAGATCTCGGCCTGTTCGTCGACGGTGGGCTCGGAGTCCCGGTCGAGAAAGCACAGTTCGGTGCGGAACAGACCGACGCCGTCGGCAGCACTGTTTCGCGCTGCGCGAGCGCCTGCGCCGTCCTGGACGTTGGCGAGGATGTCGACCGAATGCCCGTCTGCGGTGGCACCGGGGCCGACCCACCGGGATACGCGGTCGAGTTCGTCACGGGCCGACACCACTGCGGCGCGAGCCGATTCGGGGTCGGGTTCGAGTTCGATGCGGCCGCTGGTTCCGTCGACCGATGCATGCGTTCCTGCAGCGATGTCGTCGAGACCGGATACCGCGACGATGCACGGAATCCCCAGCTGACGCGCGATGATCGCCGTGTGGCTGGTCGGGCCGCCCAACGAGGTGGCGAGTCCGACGATGAGGGTGGGGTCGAGACCTGCGGTGTCGGCAGGTGCCAGGTCGTCGGCGAACAGGACCGACGCTTCGGCCGGCACGGGGACACCGGGTTCCGGCAAGCCCAGGATCTCGGCGATGACTCGATCGCGGATATCGCGCAGGTCGGTCACCCGCTCGGCCATGAGGCCACCGAGCTGGGTGAACATCGCGGCGAACTTGTCAGTGGCCGCTGCCGTTGCGCTCACCGCGGAGCTGCCCTTGGCGATCGAGGACCGAGCGGCACCGAGCCAGCCACGGTCGGCTGCCATCGCGGCATTGGCCGACAGCACCTCCGAGGCAGCTCCGGTTGCCAGCTCGGCGCGGCCGCGCAAACGGCCGGCGACCTCGTTCGCGGCGGCGTCGAAGATGTCTTTTTCGGCACCGCGATCGGCCTCGGCCACTTCACCGGTGTCGGCTGGAATGGCAGGGCGGGCACCGGGGCGGATGACAGGACCGTAGCCGACACCAGGCACGACGGGTGTGCCGTGCAGAGCGGCCTGCACTGGTCCGCCCTCGATGACATCCACTGTCGTGGCGGTACGTCCAGTCGAAGCGGTGCTAACCGATCCCGTCATGTGGTCCTCCTCGGATCCTGAGTGAACAAAAGCCTTCGTGCTGTTCGGCGAGCTGTGGTGTAGCCGGTTGCTCGCTGGTGTTGTGACCGAGATTACTCCAAACCCTTGACATGTCAACACACACGGGCGTAAAACAACATAAAGCAACATCGACCCGGAAGGAGACGCAGGTGTACGCCGAAGAGAGACAGCACGCAATCGCTGAGCTGATCAGCACGCAGGGCCGCGTCTCCGTGAACGAGCTTTCGACCACCTACGGCGTCACAACCGAGACGGTCAGACGCGATCTCGCCACCCTCGATCGGCTGGGTGTGGTCCGCCGTGTCCACGGTGGAGCGGTACCTGCATCGGCACTGACCACCCTCGAACCCGGCGTCTCGGAGCGGGAGTTCACTCGCGCTGATCAGAAGGACGCGATCGCAGCCGCCGCGCTGTCGTTCCTTCCTCCGGTCGGGGGCAGCGCGGTATTCGACGCCGGAACCACCACCGGACGCCTGGCCGGCCTGCTGCCGCACGATCGCGAACTCACGTTGGTCACCAACTCGGTGCCGATCGCCGCACGCGTGTCGACACTGGCGGGGGTCGGCCTCCGACTACTCGGTGGGCGCGTCCGGGGGACGACACAGGCCGCCGTCGGCGAGGAAGCACTGCGCACACTCGAATGGTTGAGGGTCGATGTCGCGTTCATCGGCACCAACGCCATCAGCGTCGGGCACGGCCTGTCCACTCCGGACAGCGACGAGGCTGCCGTCAAGCGCGCGATGGTCGATGCGGCCAACCATGTCGTGGTGCTTGCCGATTCGTCGAAGATCGGCCGAGAACATCTGGTGAGCTTTGCCCGGGTGCAATCCATCGACGTCATCGTCACCGACAGTGACATCTCCACCGAAGACCGAAAAAAACTCAGCGACAAAGGAATCGAGGTGGTGATCGCATGATGGTCACACTCACGGCCAACCCGAGCATGGACCGCACGGTCACACTCGATACGCCGCTCGTACGCGGGGGCGTGCACCGGGCATCGACCTCGGCCACCGACCCGGGAGGAAAGGGCGTCAACGTCGCTCGCGTCATCGGCGGGTCGGGAGTCGAGGCACTGGCAGTCCTACCGGCCAGGGCCGGAGACCCCCTGCTCGACGCGATGGCCGCGAAAGGAGTGCAGTACTCCGCAGTTCCGACGTCGGAACTGGCTCGCACCAACATCACCGTGAGCGAGATCGGTGGCACCACCACCAAGATCAACGAGCCGGGCGCAACGGTGTCGGCGCAGACTCGCGCCGAACTACGAGAGCGCATCTTGTCGCTTGCAGCCGATGCCGAGTGGGTGGTGCTGTCCGGTTCGCTTCCCCCCGGCCTACCCGTCGACTGGTATGCCGAACTCGTCACCGCACTACGCACCACCTCTGCGAAGGTCGCCGTCGATACCTCGGACGAGCCGCTGCTCGCTCTCGCGGCAGCGTTCCCGGGATCGGCACCGGACTTGATGAAACCGAATTCCGAGGAACTCGCGCAATTGACCGGGTACGATTCGGAGGAGCTGGAAAGCGCTGCAGCACAGGGTGATCCCACCGCCGCAATCGCCGCCAGCACAATCCTTCTCGGCCGAGGAGTCCGTGCGGTGCTGGCCACTCTCGGCAGCGCAGGAGCTGTCCTGGTCACCGCGGACGGTAGCTGGTATGCCAGTCCGCCCCCGATCACCGCGGTCAGCACGGTCGGTGCAGGCGATTCCTCACTGGCCGGTTACATCCTCGCCGATGCCGAGAACTGTTCCAACGCAGACAAACTACGCCGCGCCGTCGCCTACGGGTCGGCAGCGACCGCACTTCCTGGCACCACGCTTCCTCTGCCCGAGCAGACCCACCCGAATTCGGTGACGGTTCGTGCGCTCGACATTCCTACGCCCGTCACCCCGTCTACGTTCTCCCCTGCTTCGAACCTTCTCTAGGAGTCTGAAATGTCAACCCCCACCGCAGATCAGCCGGTCATCGCCGAGGATCTGATCCTTCTCGACGCCGATCTCGGCGAAACCAAAGCTCAGGTCATCGAGCGCCTCGCGGGTGTACTCGCTTCGGCGGGACGCGCCACCGACACCGACGCACTACGCGACGCCGCGCTGGCCCGCGAAGCGCAGTCGGCGACCGGACTGCCCGGCGGCATCGCAATCCCCCATTGCCGCTCCGAAGCGGTCACCTCTGCCTCGCTCGGATTCGCCCGCCTGAATCCGAAGGTCGATTTCGGAGCCCCCGACGGCCCGGCAGACCTGGTGTTTCTGATCGCCGCGCCTACCGGTGCCGGATCGGCTCACATGAAGCTGCTGTCCAGCCTGGCTCGCGCGCTGGTCAAGCCCGAGTTCGTCGCCTCGCTGCGCAACGCGTCCTCGGCGTCCGAGATCGTCACCCTCGTCGACGGCGTCATCAACCCTGCGACCAAGCCTGCAGTTGCGGCTCCCGTCGCGGCGGCCCCGGTCTCCACCGCCAAGCACAGCACACCCGACACCTCCGCCGAGGCGTCGTCGGCTCCCAAGCACATCGTGGCGGTCACTGCCTGCCCCACGGGAATCGCGCACACCTACATGGCGGCCGATTCCCTCGTCGCAGCGGGTGAACGCGCCGGAGTCACCGTCCACGTGGAGACGCAGGGTTCGAGCGGCAGCACGCCGTTGGATCCCGCGATCATCGCCGGAGCCGAAGCAGTCATCTTCGCCACCGACGTGGGCGTCAAGGGCCGCGAGCGTTTCGCCGGCAAGCCCGTCATCTCCTCGGGCGTCAAGCGTGCGATCAACGAGCCCGACGTCATGGTCACCGAGGCACTGCGCGCAGCGCTGAACCCGGACGCGGCCCGCGTCGGCGGTACTGCCGTCGCGGCCGAATCGAACGACTCGGCCGGTGAGCTCGGCTGGGGCACTCGCATCCGCCAGATTCTGCTGACCGGCGTCAGCTACATGATCCCGTTCGTCGCCGCCGGTGGTCTACTGATCGCTCTCGGATTCCTGCTCGGTGGCTACGAGATCTCCGGCGTCGCCGAGGACATCGTCGTCAACAACTCCATCACCTCTCTGCCCGACGGCGGAATCACCGCATACCTCGGTGCCGTGCTCTTCCAGATCGGCGCGCTGTCGTTCAGTTTCCTGGTACCCGCACTGGCCGGCTACATCTCCTATGCCATTGCCGACAGACCAGGTCTGGCACCGGGCTTCACCGCCGGTGCAGTCGCGGTACTGGTGGGGGCAGGCTTCATCGGCGGTCTCGTCGGTGGTCTGATCGCCGGCTTCGTCGCGCTGTGGATCAGCAAGTGGAAGATCCCCACAGTACTGCGAGGCCTGATGCCGGTCGTCATCATCCCGCTGTTCGCAACGCTCATCGTCGGCGCGATCATGTTCCTCCTGCTCGGCAAGCCGCTCGCCGCGATCACCAGCGGATTGACGGACTGGCTCAACGGACTCAGCGGCTCCTCGGTCATCATCCTCGGCATCATTCTCGGCCTGATGATGTGCTTCGACCTCGGCGGACCGGTCAACAAGGCGGCCTATGCGTTCGCTACTGCGGGCCTGTCGGTCACCGACACCGCGTCGCTGCGCATCATGGCTGCAGTCATGGCGGCCGGTATGGTGCCGCCGCTGGCCATGGCTCTGGCCTCGACCGTTCGCTCGCGGCTGTTCACCGAAGCCGAGCGCGAGAACGGTAAGGCTGCCTGGTTCCTGGGTGCGGCGTTCATCTCCGAAGGGGCGATCCCTTTCGCCGCAGCGGATCCGTTCCGCGTCATCCCGTCGATGATGGCCGGCGGCGCAGTCACCGGGGCCATGATCATGGCCTTCAACGTCACCCTCAGCGCACCGCACGGCGGAATCTTCGTGTTCTTTGCAATCGGGAACATCCTGTGGTTCATCGTGTCTCTCGCTGTCGGCACCATCGTCTCGGCGTTCCTGGTCGTCTCGGCCAAGCAGTTCGTCAAGAGCAAGAACTCCCCCACCGAAGCCGAACTCGATCCGGCACTCGTCACCGTCTGACACTCGCTAGCATCGCAACGAACCCACTACGAAGGAGCACCACATGCCCAGCACCACAGTCGCCGTCGGATCCTCGATCGGTCTGCACGCTCGTCCCGCAGCACTGATCGCCGACGCCGTAACCGAAGCCGGCGTGGACGTGACCCTCGCAGTGGCCGACTCGGAGCCGGTGGACGCAGGTTCGGCCTTGATGATCATGACCCTCGGTGCCACCAAGGGCACCGAAGTCACCGTCACCAGTGACGACCAGGCCACCCTCGACAAAGTGGTCGCACTCGTCGAAGCCGATCTGGACGCCTGACTCGGTCAGCTAGCCAGATCGCCTCGATCGCCGGACGGTGTATCCCACCGCTCCGGCGATCAGCACCACCCCGGCAGCGACGGCCGTTCGGAATCCCCATTCCGAGTCCGTCGCTGCCGGCGTCTGCGCGGGCCTGTCGGACACGGTGGTCGGCGACACCGACTCTGTAGCAGCAGGTTCGGGCGCAGAAATGTCCATGGACTCGGCGTCCGAGATTTTCAGAACGGGCGGAAGCGTTCCGTCCTCGGGACCGAAGCCCGCCTCCGACGCAAGGAGCAGGCTTCCGTCGTCCAGGAACGCCAGTGCCTCGCCCTGCGGTTGATCGGGCAACGCCACCACCGCCCGAGGCGAGGTCGGGTCCACGAGCGTGGCCGCGATGTCTCCGTCGGACGGATGGAACAGGTATGCGTCGGTGTAGGTGCGGACCGCGGCGATGGTGCCGTCCGCGTTCACCGCTCCCCCGGTCGCCAGAATCGAGCCGACCACGAACGGCGGCCCGCCGACGGTGTCGGTTGCGGTGAACGCCATCTCGCCGACCTTCCGCAGCGGCGTCGGCCCGGGGCTGTCCAGATCGGCGACGGATTCGTCGCCTGCCGGGACGTACACCCCGCTGACGCCCGAGAATTCCTTGGTGACGATCACCGGCCTACCGCCCGGCTCGATCAGTATCGTCTCGGCGTCGTGCGCGCCGTCGGGGTACGTCAGTCGGTGCAGTTCACCCGCCCCGGTCACCGGGTCCATTCGCGTCAATGCCACTGTGTCGCGGCGCATCTGATTGTCGCCGATATCGGCCAACCACAGCGAACCGTCGTACGAGGTCAGGTCCTCGACGTCGTACGGGTCGACGGGTACGTCGATCCATCGCTCGACGGCGCAGTTCGCATCGAGTTCAGCGACGCGGTCATCGGAACCACTGTCTCCGATCGCATAGAGAACCCCATCGATCGAGGTCAGTCCGGACAGTTCGGAGAGGCCGGGATCTGTGGGGCGACAATATGTTTCGGTGTCGACAGGTGCGGCGAGGGCAGTTCCGGTGAACGCGAGGGCAGTGGCGAACGCGGACGCGGCGGCACCACGCACCACCAGCCGTGGCCTCATCGAATTCAGGCGCTGGGAACGGCGGCCGTGAACTCGACGAGCGCTGCCGCGAGCGACTGCGGCACCCGAGCTTCGACCCGCGTGCCGTCCTCCTCGTGCGTGGACTGCACGATTCTGCCGTCGGTGTGAATGCGAGCGACCAGATCACCGCGGGTGTACGGCACCAGCACGTCGACCAACACGTCGGGCTCGGACAGGATCTCTCCGAGGTGATCGCGCAACTCGTCGATGCCCTCACCGGTCTTGGCCGAGACGAACCGGGCACCATCGAGCACACCGCGCAACTGGGTGAGCTGCACCGGGTCGGCGGCGTCGATCTTGTTGACCACCAACAACTCCGGCGGCATCTTCGCGTCCTGCTCGCGCACGACGTCGGTGATCACCTCACGCACGGCCTTGATCTGATCGATCGGCAGTGGATCGGAGCCGTCGACCACGTGCAACAGCAGGTCGGCATCGGTGACTTCCTCGAGCGTCGAGCGGAACGCCTCCACCAACTGGGTCGGGAGGTGTCGGACGAAGCCGACGGTGTCGGTCAGCACAATCGCGCGCCCATCCTCGAGCGTCGACTTGCGGGTCGTGGGATCGAGTGTGGCGAACAGCGCATTCTGAACGAGCACCCCGGATCCGGTCAACGCGTTCAGCAGACTCGACTTGCCCGCGTTGGTGTAACCGACGATCGCAATGGACGGCACCGTACCGCTGAGCCGCTGCTCCCGCTTCGTGTCGCGGGCCTGCTTCATGCCCTTGATCTCGCGGCGCAGCTTGGCCATGCGCTCGCGGATGCGCCGGCGGTCGGTTTCGATCTTCGTTTCACCCGGTCCACGCAGACCGACGCCGCCATTGCTGCCCGCACGGCCACCGGCCTGCCGCGACATCGATTCGCCCCAGCCGCGCAGCCTGGGCAACATGTACTCCATCTGCGCGAAAGCAACCTGCGCCTTGCCCTCTCGCGAGGTCGCATGCTGAGCAAAGATGTCGAGAATCAATGCGGTGCGGTCGATGACCTTGACCTTGACGACCTTCTCCAGCGCGTTGAGCTGGGCAGGGGTCAGTTCGCCGTCGCAGATCACCGTGTCGGCACCGGTCGCGAGCACGATGTCGCGCACCTCTCTGGCCTTACCGGAACCGATGTAGGTGGCAGCATCGGGCTTGTCGCGCCGCTGCATCAACGCTTCGAGCACCTCCGAGCCTGCGGTCTCGGCCAGGGCCGCCAGTTCGGTCATGCTGGATTCGGCCTGCGCCGCAGTGCCCGTGGTCCAGACACCGACCAGGACGACGCGTTCGAGACGCAGCTGTCGGTATTCGACCTCGGTGACGTCGGTGAGCTCGGTGGACAGACCGGCAACTCGGCGCAGCGCCGTGCGGTCTTCGAGTTGCATATCACCCGAGGACGGTGAGTCCTCGTCGTTGAGTGGGGACCGGGCCAACCGCCTCGACCATGCGTCGGACTCCTCGCGGGTCCACGCAGATGCGGTGTCGGATGAATCGTCGATGCTCTTCTCGACCGGTTCGCCCGCAGGGGATGTTTCATGTGAGTTCGTCATACATCACCCATGATCCACGAAAAACCCAGCGTATGCACGCGAGTTTTCCGTTCGAGCCTCAGGACTGGGCCGCGAACCACCGCTCGTCGATCTCCCCGCGGGCCAGCAGGACCGACGGACCGCGCAAGGTGGCACCGACATGATCGATGTTCACCCGTACCCTGCCGCCGAGCACACCGACGCTCACCTCACCGGTCTCGAGGCCCTCGTAGGACAACGCGGCGGCCGCCGCGGCCACGGTGCCGGTGCCGCACGATCGCGTCTCGCCGACGCCCCGCTCGAACACCCGCATCTCGACTCCTCCGTCGTCCAGCCTGGTCAGAATCTCGACATTCGCGCCGTGCGGAAAGAACTCGGCGTCCAACGTGGGTGGGGCGGAGAAATCGAGGGTTCGAAGCGAGGCACGAGTCGATGCACCGTCGACGCAGGCCAGGTGTGGATTGCCGACATCGATCCCGACACCGTCGAAGGACCGACCTGCGATCGAGACCGAGCTCGAACCCATCAGCGTCACCTCGCCCATCGCGACGGTCACATCGGCGTTCGTGTCGTCGAAGGAGTGCACCGTCACCGCGCGTGCCCCGGCGCGCGAACCCACCACGAACTGATCGCGTTGCTCCAGGTCGTGCACGCGCAGATAGTGTGCGAACACGCGGACACCGTTGCCACACATCTCGGCGATGGTGCCGTCACCGTTGCGGTAGTCCATGAACCAGTCCTCGGGCTCGATTCCCGCGGGAATGCGATCGAGCACGCCTGCATCGCGCAGCACTCCGGCCCTGGCGACCCGCAGGACACCGTCCGCACCGATGCCCTGGCGTCGATCGCACAGCACGGCGACCGCCGACTTGGTGAGCTCGAGCTCGGCTGCCGGATCCGGCAGTACGACGAAGTCGTTCTGGGTCCCGTGACCTTTGACGAAGTCCATGCGGCGAGTCTACTGAGAGACGAGTGCGGCCAGAGCATCCGAGGTCAGCGTCGGTGAGGCTCCGTCGAGCCAGCGCACCCGGTCGTCCCTCCGAAACCAGGAGCGTTGACGCCGCACGTAGCGCCTGGTGCCGATGAAGGTTCGTTCCCGGGCGTACTCGATGTCGTACTCCCCCGCCAACACGTCGAGCGCCTGGGCGTACCCGATGGCCCGGGATGCGGTGACTCCCTCCCGCAGGCCACACTCGAGCAGCGCTTCGACCTCGTCGAGCAGGCCGGTGTCGAACATGAGCCGGGTGCGCGCGTCGATTCGCTCGTCCAGTTCGACGGTATCGCGGTCGACGCCCAGTATGATTGTGCCCCAACGAGGTTCACCGATTTTCGGAGCCGATGCGGCGAACGGTCGACCGGTCAGCTCCACTACTTCGAGAGCGCGGACCATGCGTCGGCCGTCGGTGGGCAGGATCGATGCGGCGGCCTCGGGATCGGCCAGTCCCAACGCACGGTGGATCTCGTCCACCCCATCGCGTTCGAGTACCGCTTCCCATTTCGCCCGGACGGCCGGATCCGTCGCCGGGAAGGCCCACTCGTCGAGCAGCGACTGCACGTACATCATCGAGCCGCCGACGATGATCGGCCGCAGCCCTCGGGATCGAATGTCCTCGACATCGACTGTGGCCGCCGCCTGATAGCGCGCAACCGTTGCGATATCGGCGACCTCGAGCACATCGAGTTGATGATGCGGGATGCCGCGACGGTCTGCGGCCGGCAGTTTCGCGGTACCGATGTCCATTCCCCGGTACTGCTGCATCGCGTCGATGTTGACGATCTCGCCGCCGAGTTCCTCGGCCAGATCGAGGGCGAGATCCGACTTGCCCGTCGCCGTCGGCCCGATCACCGCAACGGGAGTCGTGGCCGAATCGCGCGGGTCCGCCACGGGGTTTCCGGTTCCCTCAGGCACGAGACCAGCTTCCGACGAAGTACCCGACGCCGAACGGAGCACCTCGGTAGAGCTCCGTCGTCGCCATCGCGTCGGCACCGACCACACCGGCCAACACCTGCCATGCCGCTCTGCCGCCGACCCCGAGGGCCGCGCACAGGTCCGAATCGAGTGCCGCCAACGAGTCGACCTCGGCTGCAGTCAGGGCATCGTCGATCCCCTGCTGGATTTGTTCGGCTCGCTCGTCGAAGGCTCCTGGAGCCTTTGCTGACAGCGTGTTCGCCCCGTCTGCCAGCACCAGGACACCCCAGCGCTGCTCCGATGCGTCGAGCTCACGCCGCAGTTGGGCTCCGAACTGCGCGCACCACCGAGGGTCCGCGGTCGCGGGGACCGTACGGACCTCGACCGCGGACTCCGGGGCGGCGGCACCGCGTAGCCAGCCGGCGATCAACACGGCCAGCGGCAGTTCGGGGTCCGGAACCGTGGACGTGCTGCCGCCGGACAGACTCACCGGCACGTCGACGCCGTAGCCGCGCAGGGTCCCGACCGTGGTCTCGTCGTAGTGGCCTTCGGCATCGTCGACACCGATGGCAAGCCACCGGTCTGTCTCCGACGTCAGCGCCCTCACCGCGGCCACGGCAGCGGTCCGAAGGTCCTCCGTCTGGGGAGCACGGGCACCGGCCAGTTCGGGTACGAGAAGCGGTGGGGTGGGCGCCAGGGCCGCGACACGAAACACGAAGACCACGCTAGCCGGTGACACGAGTTGGCCGGACGAGTCCACGTCGAGGCGTCTGAGCTGTTTCAATGGTCCGATCGGTCGTCACCGAGTTCAATGGTGTCCAGATCGCGATCTAAGGCAGCCGTGACGCGCGGCAGAGATGAGGAACAATGACCGACCCGAATGCCGGTACCCCCACACCTACCGAGGCTGCGTCCTCCGATGCACCCCAGCAGACCACCGGTGCGGCCGAGCCCAGTCCCGCCCAGTCCGATCCCGTCAAGCCCGGCGGTGGCCCGAAGCCGGGCAACGGACCCAAGCCAGGCGGTGGCCCGAAGCCCGGCGGCGGACCCAGGCCCGGTGCTCATGGGGTCGGTTCTCCTCGTCCGGGTGGTTCGATCGGGGCCAAGCCGCATCCGACGCCCTCGCACGTCCCCACCGCGATTCCGACTGTCGCCCCGGCGAGCGATCCCAGCAAGTTCGGCAGAGTCGACGACGACGGCACCGCGTGGGTGAAGACAGCCGACGGCGAGCGGCAGATCGGATCCTGGCAGGCCGGCGACGCGGCAGAAGGACTCGCCCACTTCGGTCGGCGTTACGACGATCTCGCCACCGAGGTGGGTCTGCTCGAAGCACGGCTGACCTCCGGCACGGGCGATGCGAAGAAGACCAAGGCTGCCGCGTCCTCGTTGTTGGAGAGCTTGCCCACCGCAGCGGTGATCGGCGACCTCGAGCTGCTCGCCCGGCGACTCGATGCGGTCGTCGAGCATTCCGACGCCGCGGCAGCAGTGGCCAAGAAGGAGAAGGAACTCGAACGAGCCGAGCACACCGCCCGTAAGGAGGCCCTCGCGGCCGAGGCCGAACAGATCGGCGGTGAGTCGACCCAGTGGAAGCAGGCCGGAGATCGGCTGCGCGAAATCCTCGATGAATGGAAGACGATCCGCGGGGTCGATCGCAAGGTCGACGATGCACTGTGGAAGCGGTACTCCAAGGCGCGGGAGAACTTCAATCGGCGGCGCGGAGCGCACTTCGCAGATCTCGATCGAGAACGTGGAGCTGCGAAAACGCGCAAGGAGGAGCTCGTCGAACGAGCACGGGCGTTGTCCTCGTCCACCGACTGGGGCCCCACCGCCGCAGCATTCCGCGATCTGCTCGTCGAGTGGAAAGCATCGGGCCGGGCACCACGCGATGCCGACGACGCCCTCTGGAAGAACTTCAAGGCTGCGCAGGACGTGTTCTTCTCGGCACGCAACGCCGCTGCGTCCGAGCGGGACGCCGAGTTCGAGGGCAACGCCGAGGCCAAGGAAGCCTTGCTGGCCAGGACCCACATAGATCCGAGCAAGGACCTGGACGCGGCACGGTCGGCCCTGCGTGACCTGCAGGACAAGTGGGATGCCATCGGCAAGGTTCCTCGCGAGAAGATGCAGGAGCTCGAAGGAAAACTGCGGGCGATCGAGAAATCCGTGCACGACGCCGTGGAAGCTCAGTGGCGACGTTCGGATCCCGAGGCCGTGGCCCGTGCGGCTCAGTTCCGCGAGCGGGTATCCCAGTTCGAGGATCAGGCTGCAAAAGCGAAGGCAGCGGGCAGAACCAAGGACGCCGAGCGCGCGCAGGCGCAGGCTCAGCAGTGGCGCGAGTGGGCAGACGCAGCAGAGAGCGCCGTCGACGAACTGTGACCAGCGGTGGGGCGACCGCTCGGACCTACGGGGCCGAGTGGCCGTCCCACAAGCGCAGTTTCTGCTCGCCTGACGCGGCCGCGATTCGGCGTTGCTCCTGAGCGGCGAGCTGCGAGTTCGTCTTGTTCCACACGGCCTTGAGCCAGTGGAAGGTCAGCGCAATCACGGCGATCCACGCGATGATCAGGCCGATACCCGGTCCGCCGCCCTGCAGGTTGTCCGGCAGGGTCTGCCGCGTCCAGATCGAGAGCATTCCGTACACCGAGGACACCGCACACCCGGCAAGTGCAGCCCACGCCAATGCCCATATTCGCGTGACGAGCGCCAGCACCGACATCACCACGCCGAACGTCAGCACCAGCACGACGAAGATGCGCGACGGCAGCGCAATCGATTCGGCGACTGCCGCATCGCTGCCCGAGAGAACGTCGAACCCGCTGGCGGAGCCGGCGTGCGGGAGCGCGAACGTGACGAGCAGGACCAATACCAGTCCGGCCACGACCATGGCCCGCGCGCCGGGGTCCAGTTCGGTCATCACCGTTCGCTCCGCGCGTTCGAGTTCCTCGGCAGAGCCAGCAGAGCCGGCAGAGCCGGTGGGGCCGCCGGAGCCAGCGGAGCCGGTGAGGCCGCCGGAGTCATCGGTGGTGGCGCGGTCGGGGCCGTCGGTCTCTGTCATGCGGTGCATCCTGTCTGAACCGGGAGGGGCGCAGGTGCGCCGATGGAGGGGAGTCCGAGACCGACGCCGATCGGTGGGGTCTTCGGCATGATGCCGCGTTCGTGGGCATCGCCGGCTGCGGTACGGCGGTGCGTGAGCACTCCGGCGTCGGCGATGAGGTGATACGGGGCTGCAGCAGTCAGTGTCGTCGTCACGACATCGCCCGGGCGAATCTGCTCTGCCCTGGCCGCGTCGACGGCGAAGTGGACGAGCCGACCGTCCCTGGCCCGTCCGCTCATCCGATGGGTCGCAGCATTCTTGCGTCCCTCACCGGTGGCAACGAGGAGTTCGACGTCGGTACCGATCAGAGCCTGATTGGCTGCGAGAACGATCTCTTCCTGCAATGCGATCAATCGCAGATACCGCTCTTGCACAACCTCTTTGGGTACCTGGTCCGGCATGTCCGCGGCCGGTGTCCCCGGCCGCTTGGAGTACTGGAAGGTGTAGGCGTTGGCGAACTTCGCGCGCCGCACCACCTCGAGGGTCTGCTCGAAATCCTCTTCGGTCTCGCCTGGAAAGCCGACGATGATGTCGGTGGTGATGGCCGCATGCGGCATGGCGGCGCGCACCTTGTCGATGATTCCCATGAACTTCGTCTGCCGATAGGACCTGCGCATCGCCTTGAGAATTCGATCCGATCCGGATTGCAAGGGCATGTGCAGAGTGGGGCAGATGTTCGGGGTGGACGCCATCGCCTCGATGACATCGTCGGTGAACTCGGCCGGGTGCGGGGAGGTGAAACGCACTCGTTCGAGCCCCTCGATCGATCCGCATGCGGTCAGCAGTGAGGCGAACGCACCTCGATCGCGCGGCATCTCCGGATCGGCGAACGAGGCACCGTAGGCGTTGACGTTCTGGCCGAGCAGCGTCACCTCGAGCACGCCCTGGTCCACCAATGCCTGCACCTCGGCGAGGATGTCGCCGGGCCTGCGGTCGATTTCCTTGCCGCGCAGGGCCGGAACGATGCAGAACGTGCAGGTGTTGTTGCAGCCCACCGAGATCGATACCCAACCTGCGTATGCGGACTCCCGTTTGGCCGGCAGGGTGGACGGAAAGGCGTCGAGTGACTCGAGGATCTCCACCTGAGCCCGGTCGTTGTGTCGAGCGCGTTCGAGCAGCACCGGAAGCGACCCGATGTTATGGGTTCCGAACACGACGTCGACCCACGGAGCCTTCTCCACGACGGTGGAGCGATCCTTCTGCGCCAGGCAGCCCCCGACCGCGATCTGCATGTTCGGGTTGCGGGTCTTCGCGGGTCGCAGCATCCCGAGATTGCCGTACAGCTTGTTGTCGGCGTTCTCTCGTACTGCGCAGGTATTGAAGACAACGAGGTCGGCGTCGGTACCCGGATCTGCCGGAACGTACCCTGCGTCCTCGAGCAATCCGGACAACCGCTCCGAGTCGTGGACGTTCATCTGACAACCGTGCGTGCGCACCTCGTAGCTGCGGGGGGCCGTCGCCGACGCTTCTTCGGCCGGCGCGGGATCGGAACTGCCACGATCGGCCACGTTCACGGTCGGAAAAACACTCGTCTGCACCCCTCCAGGGTACGTCCATCGCACCGACCGGCCCGCTGGGGTCGCGGGCTCCGCCGCTGACTGTGCTGGGCCGATGCAGTCCCACAGTAAAGTTTCCATTACATAATCGAAGACTGCGGGCGAAAACGCCGGTCCCCGAGGAAACTACGCATAGGGTTTCGTCTCATGACGCACGCCACCGACGCGCCCGCATCGACACCCCCGCCGGGCGCACCTTCGATGATCTCGCTCAAATCCGTCGACAAACACTTCGGTGATCTGCACGTTCTCAAGGACATCAACCTCGAAGTTCCTGCCGGTCAGGTCGTCATCGTCGTCGGTCCGTCCGGATCGGGTAAGTCGACCCTGTGCCGAACGATCAACCGTCTGGAGCCGATCGACTCGGGCGCAATCGAGGTCGATGGAAACCTACTTCCCGCCGAGGGCAAGGCTCTCGCAGCACTGCGCGCAGACGTGGGGATGGTGTTCCAGTCGTTCAACCTCTTCGCGCACAAGACCATTCTGCAGAACGTGATGCTCGCGCCGATCAAGGTGCGCAAGCAGAAGAAGGACGAGGCCGAGAAGAGTGCCCTGGCACTGCTCGAGCGCGTCGGCATCGCCAACCAGGCCGACAAATACCCCGCTCAGCTCTCCGGCGGACAGCAGCAGCGCGTCGCGATTGCTCGGTCACTGGCGATGAACCCCAAGGTCATGCTGTTCGACGAGCCCACCTCCGCGCTCGACCCCGAGATGGTGAACGAGGTCCTCGACGTCATGACCTCACTCGCCAAGGAGGGCATGACGATGCTCGTCGTCACCCACGAGATGGGTTTCGCCCGCAAAGCCGGTGATCGCGTGATCTTCATGGCCGACGGTGCCGTCGTCGAGGACACCGATCCCGAAACGTTCTTCAAGTCACCGAAATCCGAACGTGCCAAGGATTTCCTCGGCAAGATCCTCGGTCACTGACCCGATTCATCGTTCACCCGACAAGTACCAACCAATCCGTAAGGACATTCACAGTGAGAATCACCCGACCACTTCGCCTCGGTGTCGCCATCGCCGCTCTGTCCATCGTCGCCACAGCATGCGGCGGCGGAGAAGAAGCCCGCACCATCTCGAGCAGCGCGGAGTCCGGCAAATTCGTCGTCGGCATCAAGTTCGATCAGCCAGGCCTCGGACTGCGCAACCCCGACGGCACCTTCTCCGGCTTCGATGTCGAGGTGGCCAAATACGTCGCCGGCCAGCTCGGCGTGGACCCCGCGAACATCGAATTCAAGGAGTCCCCCTCCGCGCAGCGCGAGACCCTGATCGAAAACGGTGAGGTCGACTACATCGTCGCCACCTACTCGATCACCGACGCCCGCAAGGAGAAGGTCGGCTTCGCCGGACCGTACTTCGTAGCCGGGCAGTCGCTGCTGGTTCGGGAAGACAACACCGACATCACCGGCGCAGACTCGCTCGACAACGGCAAGCGGCTGTGCTCGGTCACCGGATCCACCCCCGCTCAGAACATCGCTGACGAGTACCCCGGCGTGCAGCTTCAGCCATTCGACACGTACTCCGCCTGTGTGGAGGCGCTGCGCAACGGCACTGTCGACGCCGTCACCACCGACGACATCATCCTCGCCGGTTACGCAGCTCAGTCCCCCGGACAGTTCAAGGTCGTCGGCGAGCCCTTCACTACGGAGAACTACGGCATCGGCCTGAACAAGGACGACACCGAGGGGCGCAACCAGATCAACGACGCCATCGAAGAGATGGTCTCGAGCGGTGCCTGGGAGCAGGCCTTCGAAGACACCGTCGGCGCATCCGGCTACCCGCTGCCGGCTCCGCCCACCGTCGACCGCTACTGATCGATGACACCTGCCGTTCCGCTGCCCTCGGCGCAGCGGAACGGCAGGGTCGAACTCGCCGAGCCGTGAGGACCTGAAAACACCGTGAACCTACTGAGCAAGTACGGCGATCAACTGATAGACGCGTTCCTGACGACCATCTACCTCACCCTGGCCTCACTGGTCGGAGCCTTGGTCATCGGAACGATCATCGCCGCGATGCGGGTCTCCCCTGTCCCGATCGCACGCGGCATAGCCGCCACGTACGTCACCATCTTCCGCAACACCCCGTTGACCCTGATCATCCTGTTCACCTCCTTCGGGCTGTACGGAACCATGGGCGTCGCGTTGGCCTCCGAGACCTCGCCGACCTTCTTCGAGAACAACAACTTTCGGTTGGCCATCCTCGGTCTGAGCGTCTACACCGCATCGTTCGTCGCCGAATCTCTGCGCTCGGGAATCAACACCGTCCCGGTCGGTCAAGCCGAGGCCGGTCGCTCGTTGGGCATGACGTTCACCCAGAACATCTCGATCGTCGTTCTTCCCCAGGCGTTCCGGGCAGTAGTCGGGCCGCTCGGCAGTGTCGTGATCGCACTGACCAAGAACACGACCATCGCGTCGGTCATCGGTGTCGCTGAAGCGTCGTTCCTGATGAAGAACATGATCGAGAACGAGGCGGCGATCTTCGTAGTCGGCGGCATTTTCGCGCTCGGATTCATGATCCTGACGCTCCCGACCGGATTGCTCTTCGGTTACATCAGCAAGCGATTGGCGGTGTCCTGATGAGTGATGCAGTGGCAGTTCTGTACGACGTCCCCGGCCCCAAGGCGGTGCTGCGGTACCGCATCCTCACCGCGGTGGTCGCGGTGGTCTCGTTGGGAATCGCTTTCCTGATCTACCGGGCTCTCGATTCCAAAGGTCAGTTGACCGCGGAGAAATGGGATCCATTCCTCGAATCCACCACGTGGACCACTTATCTACTTCCCGGCATCCAGGGAACGCTGATCGCTGCGGCATTGTCGATCGTGTTCGCGTTGATACTGGGCGCTGTTCTCGGCATCGGACGGCTCTCGGATCACCGAACGGTACGGGTGATCAGCGGGGTCGTCGTCGAGGTGTTCCGCGCAGTTCCAGTGCTGATCCTGATGATCTTCTTGTACGCCGTCTACGCGGACTACGAGGTCTTCAAGGTCAAGTACCTGGCGTTGGCAGCGGTGGTCACCGGCCTGACGCTGTACAACGGCTCGGTCATCGCCGAGATCGTGCGTGCGGGCGTCAATTCGCTACCCAAGGGCCAGCGTGAGGCAGCGTCGGCGCTCGGTATGCGCAAGAGCCAGGTCATGCTCCTGGTGCTGCTCCCCCAGGCCGTCACCGCGATGTTGCCGGCGATCATCTCGCAGATGGTTGTGGCGTTGAAGGACTCGGCGCTCGGCTACATCATCGGCTATGTCGAGGTCGTTCGTTCCGGTCAGCAGGTGGGTGCCTTCTACAGCAACTATCTGCCGTCGTTGGTGATCGTGGCCATCATCATGATCATCATCAACTCCTCGCTGACCAAGCTCGCGACCGTCGTCGAGAAGCGACTGAGGACCGGCAAGAGTAAATCCGGCACTCCGGCACCGGCTGCGGATGCAAGCCACGCGGCCTGACAGCTCGCCGCCGGACTGACACCAGTAAGGCCCGCAACACCGATGGTGTTGCGGGCCTTACTGTTTCTCGACGACTCCGACTCGAGGTGGACGATCACATCGTGTCGGTGCTGTCGAAGTCTTCGGTGTCGGCACCAGCGCGGTCGAGTTCTTCCTTGACCACCGCAAATGCCATTCCCTGCGAGTATCCGCGGCGAGCGAGCATCCCGACGAGCTTGCGGACCACCTTGTCGCGCTCGGCGCGAGCGTCCGGTCCGCTCGGATCCGGCAGCTGCAGTGTACGAAATCGCTTGCGTACCAACTCGGCTGCGCGCTGACGCTCGTCCTCGGCGTCGATCAGATCGAGCGCGTGCACGGCCAGTTCGTTACTGACACCCTTGTTTCGGAGCTCCATGCTCAAGGCCCGTTTGCCTCTACCGGAGTAGGTGTGCCGAGATTGGACCCACTGCTGCGCGAACGATTCGTCGTCCACGAGCTTCGCCTTTTCGAGCCGATCCAGAACTGCGTTCGCAATCTCGGCGGTGAAGCCCTTCTTGGCTAGGCTCGTTTCGAGTTCGTACCTACTGCGTGCTCGGTCGGTCAGCAACCGAAGGCAGGCATCTTTCGCCTGCGCCTCGGTGCCGCCACCCTCGTCGTGTCGCTGCTGCACAGCGAGACCAGATTAGAAGTCGACCGGAGCAGCTGCGGGCTCTTCCGCGGTGACGTCTGCGCCGATCTGCAACTTCTCCATGATCTTCTTCTCGATCTCGTCCCGCACGTCGGGGTTCTCGAGCATGAACTTGCGGGCGTTCTCCTTGCCCTGGCCGAGCTGATCGCCTTCGTAGGTGAACCACGAACCCGACTTGCGGATGAACCCGTGCTCGACGCCCATGTCGATCAACGAACCCTCGCGGCTGATGCCCTTGCCGTAGATGATGTCGAACTCAGCCTGCTTGAACGGCGGCGCGACCTTGTTCTTGACAACCTTGACCCGGGTGCGGTTACCGATGGCGTCGGTTCCGTCCTTCAGGGTTTCGATGCGGCGGATGTCGAGGCGGACCGAGGCGTAGAACTTCAATGCCTTACCACCGGTGGTGGTTTCGGGTGAGCCGAACATCACGCCGATCTTCTCGCGCAGCTGGTTGATGAAGATGACGGTGGTGCCGGAGTTGCTCATCGCACCGGTGATCTTGCGCAGCGCCTGGCTCATCAGGCGCGCCTGCAAACCGACGTGGCTATCACCCATCTCGCCTTCGATCTCGGCGCGAGGTACCAGTGCCGCAACCGAGTCGACCACGAGGATGTCGAGGGCACCCGAGCGAATCAGCATGTCGGCGATCTCGAGGGCCTGCTCACCGGTATCGGGCTGTGAGACCAACAGCGCATCGGTATCGACACCGAGCTTCTTGGCGTAGTCCGGGTCGAGTGCGTGCTCTGCGTCGATGAACGCGGCGATCCCGCCTGCCCGCTGAGCACTGGCTACCGCATGCAGAGCAACGGTGGTCTTACCCGAGGATTCCGGACCGTACACCTCGATGACGCGTCCACGCGGCAACCCTCCGATGCCGAGTGCCACATCGAGGGCGATCGATCCCGTCGGGATGACGGCGATGGGCTGGCGAACCTCGTCACCGAGGCGCATGACCGAACCCTTGCCGAAGTTCTTGTCGATCTGCGCGAGTGCGAGATCGAGCGCTTTGTCGCGATCGTATGCAGCCATCGTGAGCTCCCTGTGTTGTGTCGTTCAGCTGTGTCGTATCGATCAGCTTGTCGTCGGTAACGCTAGAACGGGGTACCGACAAGAAGTTCCTCTAGACCGCTCCGCAACCGTTGACACCAGCATAGGGGAACAGGTGTTCGAGTCAACTATCTCGGCTTTCGACACGCCGACGGATCGACTTCACCAGCGAGGAGCTACCAGCGTTCCTTCGGAACATCGAACTCGTAACAGATCGAACGCCACACTTCCCGCGGGTCGACGCCCTCCTCGATGGCCTGTGCCCCCGTTCGGCCGATACCGGAGAGCACATGATCGGCCAGCAAGGAATTACCTCGAACGGAGCCGAACTCCTCGGTGAGCAGTTCACGAAATTCGGTCAGACGCACAGAAACGATCCTAACGTCCGGCCCGCGGCGCGTGACGAGCGAGCACCTCGTGGCACACCGACACGGGATCCTCGACGCGGTGCGCGTCTGCCGCCGCACGCGCCGCCGCCTGGGCATACCGTGGATCGGAGAGCACAACGGTCACCGCGTCGGCGATCGAGGCAGCCGTCGCAGGCCGAACGATCACGGCGCTGCCCTGCCGGGCCGCCCGGTTCGCCAGTTCCCATTGATCGCCGCCGCCGGGCACGGTCACCACCGGCACCCCGTGGATGAGGGCCTTCGCCAACATTCCGTGCCCGCCGCCGCACACCACCAGATCGGCGCGGCGAAGCAGATCGTCCTGCCGACCGAGACCGGCGTTCGCCCACTCCGGCAGCACCTCGGGACCTCCGTCGAGAACCGAGGCCACCACCCGAACCCCGCTGCCGTCCAAACCTTTCAGCGCCATCTCTAGCATTCCCTCGGCACCGGTGAACGCCGTCGAGGGGGCCACGACGACCAACGGTGCATCGCCGTCGGGTACATCGAGCAGGGCCTCGGTCGGCTCCCACAGCAGCGGCCCGACCACGTGTGCATTCTTCGGCCAGTCCGGGCGTTCCACTTCGAGTGCCGGAATGGTGGCGATCAAGCGGGCAGCCGGGCCAGGATCCGGGCCGGGAAGTCCGATGCCGGTCCTGGCGACGGCGCGTTGAGATCGTCCCTGCGCAATCGAACGCGCGGTCAACGCTCGCATCACGGTGTCGCGCAGCATCCCTCGCAGTCCGACGCCAGGAGCCAGGCCACTTCCGATG
This sequence comes from Rhodococcus sp. MALMAid1271, assembly GCF_049195265.1. Lineage (NCBI taxonomy): Bacteria > Bacillati > Actinomycetota > Actinomycetes > Mycobacteriales > Nocardiaceae > Rhodococcus > Rhodococcus sp. MALMAid1271. The sequence continues at coordinate 40,510 of NZ_JBMIRQ010000097.1, forward strand.
GGAGGCAACCCTTTCGAGGGTGAATACAGAGGGTGGGGTGAGAGCTCCACCCAGCTGATACCGAGACGCTCGGCAGCCATGCCGCCGCCGGCGGTGAGGATATCGGACACGACCAGGTCGACGTTCGCCCGCTCGAGATCGGGCAACAGCTCGGTAGAGACGAACGCCGCGCGTGAGTGAATGCGCTGACCGGCATCGAGATCATCGTCCTCGGGTCGCGGTGCCAGTCCGCCCAGCGGAAACGCCCGTAGCCCAGCGGCCCGCGCGTCGGATACCCACCGACTTCCGGTGAACAGAACAGGGTCGTCGCCGGCTCGGCGAAAGAGCAGAGACAGCGCAATGGCCGGAAACGCGTGCCCCGGGTCGGGCCCTGCCACCACTGCCACTCGCACGGGACCAGCCTGCCACACCCGACACGGCCGCGACCGACATCCAGCGACGAGGACTCAGGTCGACGGCACCCCGAACGGTGCGAGAGGGTTCCAGCGGACTGCAGCGCGGGTGGTGATGTCCGCCGATCGACCATGCTCGGTCATGCGGCGTCGGGCCTGAGATAGGCGTCGACGGCCGATGCCATCTGACGGATCACCTCGGCACCGGGCACTCGCTCGGACACCATCTCCGCGGACTGAACGGCCGATTGCACCATCAGCAGAACGATCGTGGCCATCGTCGACGGATCACCAGCACGGATCGACGAATCCCGTTGTCCTGCAAGAATCAAGCCGGCCAATGAATCGATGATCAACACCTGACTCGTGCCGAGTCGATGCAGGATGTAGGTGGCGAGCACATCGGAGTCGGATCGCAGAATCTTCACGAACAGCGGGTGGACTCGGATTCGGTCGGCGGACGCGACGACACCGGCCACGATCTGATCGCGACCGGTGGCCGCTGCATCCAAGCGCGGGATCAGTGCGCCGATCTCTCGGGTGAGCAGACTCGACACCACAGCTCGTGTATCGGCCCATCGCCGGTACACCGTCGGCCTGCTGACCTTGGCTCGTCGGGCGATCTCGGCAAGCGTCGTCCGCTTGACTCCGTGTTCGAGGATGCACGAGTGCGCGGCGTCGAGAACGGCGTCCTCGACAGACTTCTCGGGCGCATCGGTGCCCGGCCGCGCGGGCTCGGACTGTGCGGGCTCGGTCGAGACGGAACTCGACACCGGCTGCTCGGTCACGTGCCACCCTTCACGTCGCGGGAAGAACTCCTGAACTGCTGCACAAGCAGCTCGCTTAGTTACTATAGCTCACGGTTACATCAACTTTCCGGCAGCACTGTGAGCGAGCACACGCCGTCGCGAGCTACTCCGGGCAGGAATCGAGTCGGTCATCACCACACGGGATGCCAACCCTGGCAAGCTTGGCCACGTGATCGAACAATCGGGACGACCATGACCCGCTCGGTGACAGTGCTGACCAATCCGACGGCCGGCCGTGGACGCGCTGCCTACTGCGGCCGCTATGCCGTGGCCCGACTCCGCGAGCGACAGCTCCATGTCAACGCCATCGAGGGCCGCACCCCCGGAGACGCATTGATTTTGCTCGAGAGGGCCGTCAGAGGCGGAACCGACGCCGTCGTCGCAGTCGGTGGGGACGGGCTCGTCAATCTCGTGCTTCAGGTGCTCGCCGGCACCGACACCCCGATGGGCCTGGTACCTGCAGGCAGCGGAAACGATTTCGCGCGAGCACTGGGTCTACCCCTCGGCGATACCGTTCGCGCAGCAGATATCGTCGCCGAGAACATCACCCGCACGATCGATCTGGGCCGGGTGGGCGATCGTTGGTTCGCGACGGTGTTGTCGAGTGGTTTCGATTCGCTGGTCACCGAGCGAGCGAGTCGGCTTCGCTGGGTCGGCGGCCCACTGCGCTACAACGCGGCCATGGTCTTGCAGCTGGCGACACTCGAAAAGCTACCGTTCATCATCGAATTGGACGACGCCGAACTCACGGTCGATGCCACGTTGGTCGCCGTGGGGAACGGCACCAGCTACGGCGGAGGAATGTCCATCTGTCCGGCCGCTCGTGTGGACGACGGTCTACTCGACGTCACCGTCGTACGTGGGGTCAGCCGAACTCGCTTACTCGGGATGTCGCCCACCCTCTATCGGGGAACGCATGTCGATCTCCCGCAGGTCGATACCTATACCTCCGCGCGGGTCGCTCTGCACAGCGACGGAATAGTCGCCTATGCGGACGGTGAACGGGTGGGCGCGTTGCCCGTCACCGTACGGTCCGTTCCGCACGCGCTGCGGGTGTTCGTCGATCGGAACTCCGCGCCGCACGGGTAGTGAGGCGGACTCAGTACTTCAGTGACGAATGATCATCGGAGGACGAGATCGCCTTGTACAGCCATACCAGCCCCAACACGACGGCTCCCGCCACCACCAGCCAGAACACGCCCTTGATGATGGCGCCCAATAGTGCAAGCGCTATCCAGATCAGAACGATGAATCCGAGTACTTTCCAGATCATTTCGCAGCTCCCTGCTGTGTCGCACGTGCACCGTGTCGTGCCGCGTATCTCGATCCTCGCATCGGGGCGCTGCGAATACATCGGGGTGAACCCTGAAATGGCTCAGCGGTGTCGCGCCCGGATCTGGTCGATTTCGGTGAGCGCCTCGGCCCACCCCTGCAGTCGATCGGTGGCCGACGCCAATTCGCGGCGATGCGTTTCCACGACCGTCGCCGACGCGAATCCGGCGGGTCCGGTCATGCGAGCGGCCGCCGCAACGAGCTGTTCGTACTGCTCGACGCCGGTGGCGAGATCGGCTGCCGCCGATTCCGTTGCGCTGCGCAGATGCTCCCGTGTGACATCGCTGGTCGCGCCTGCGCGTTCGAGAGCGGCTATGTCGACGGCGACACCCTCGAGACTTCGAGCCGCAGCGGAGGCGACACCGATCATCTCTTCGATCTCGTCGGCCCCGATGGTCTCGGATCGAGACAGGATCGACAACAACTCGAAGAACCCCTGCTCTGCTCCAGCCAGCCGGGTCATCGACTCGTAGGCGGCGGAGGCGCGCTGCGGTGCCATCCGTTTGGCCGGTATCCCCACCGGCACCGGCTGGGATCGAAGACGGCGCAAGCGGGTCACTGCGAAGACCGCAGGTACGGCCATGACCGCAGCTGAACCGCCACCGACGAACAAGGTCCACTCCGGGGCGGACAACACCGCCAATCCCGCTGTTCCGACTGCCGACGTGGTCGAGGCTGCACCGAACCGGATGCCTCGGCGTCTGGCGCGCCGAATCTTCTTCAGATGCTTGGCGCGGGGGTCCTTTCGGCGTCCGGCCGCGGCGAGGAGGGACATGCCCGCTCCGCGTGCGGACTCGGCGAGAGATCGCACCACTGCGCCCGAGTCCGCAACTGCTGCAGTCACGGACTCGCGATCGAGCGAAACGGCCGGCCGCTTACGCGACCGGCCGGTTTCGTGTTCTCTGTCTGTCATGTCGGCGCTGACGTCAGTCGGCAGAGCCGTTCGCTCGACCGGTCACGCCTGTGCCGGAGGCTCGGGCGTTGCGTCGGGGGACTTGGCGATCGAGGGCTTGGCGGCGGAGTTGCCCGATGCCAGGGAGTCACCCGACATCGATGCACGGATCTGCTCGAGTCGACTGTGCCCGGCCATTTGCACCGATGCCTGCTGCACTTCGAGCATGCGTCCCGAGACCGAGTTCTGCGCCAGCTCGGCCGATCCGAGAGCGTCCGCGTACCGACGTTCGATCTTGTCGCGGACTGCGTCCAAGCTCGGAGTGTTGCCGGGCGCGGACAACGTGCTGTCCATCGAACGCAGAGACTCGCTGACCTTCTCTTGCATCTTCGCCTGCTCGAGTTGGCTGAGCAGCTTGGTGCGCTCGGCAACCTTGGACTGCAGCGCCATCGCGTTCTGCTCGACGGCTTTCTTGGCCTGAGTGGCGGCCTGCAGCGACTGATCGTGCAGAACTTTCAGATCCTCGACGCTCTGTTCGGCGGTCACCAACTGTGCAGCGAATGCCTCGGCGGCATTGGTGTACTGGGTGGCTTTCTCGATGTCGCCCGCAGCGGTGGCCTGATCGGCCAGCGTCACCGCTTGCCTGGCGTTGGCGTTGAGCTTCTCGACCTCGTCCAACTGCCTGCTCAGCTTCATTTCCAGCTGACGCTGGTTGCCGATGACGGAGGCGGCCTGCTGGGACAGAGCCTGGTGCTGCCGCTGCGCGTCTTCGATGGCCTGCTGAATCTGAACTTTGGGGTCGGCCTTCTCGTCGATCTTGGAATTGAAGAGCGCCATCATGTATTTCCAGGCCTTGACGAAAGGATTAGCCATGGGGTGGTCCTGCCTCCATCTGTTGCGCCGCGGTGGCCGCGTACGGGTCGGACTGCTCTCGCAGTGACCGACATGAACCTGTCCGTGCTGAGAATGTCGGGTGCTTGGTCTGGGTCAGGAGTACGAAATCGAGTACCCGTCGATCTTAGGCGGCAGCGAGGGCTCTGGCAGCAGGTGCGGGAATCACGACGCGAGTATCGCCGTCGATGCGAGTCGCCACAGCCGCGTCCTCCGCCAGTGCAGCGGCGAGGGATGCATCGGACAGAGTCACGCTGACATCGCTCATGACATCCGCGAGCGGGACCGCAAGCGCGTCGCAGATCGCGGCGAGCAGTTCGCTCGACGCCTCCTTGCGGCCACGTTCCACCTCCGAGAGGTACCCGAGGCTCACGCGTGCGGTGTTCGAGACTTCACGCAGGGTCCGACTCTGTGCGACGCGAGTTCGCCGCAAACTGTCGCCGAGTGCTTCACGCAATAGCAGCGCCATCTCGCTCCTCCTCGTTGGTATCGGTCTCGACGGCCGAACCGTCGGGACCACAACGTTCATATCTCGTTTCGTCCGGAGCCGTCACGATGTCCAACGTCCCAGTCGGTCCGATTGGTTCCCGACCCTATATGCCCGTTCGCTCCCGCACGCGCCGAAGCCGCTCCGACACGGCTTCGAAGACTGTATCCCGCCACTGCGCTCATCGTGAGGACCTGCCTCTACGCAAGCGAACTGCCTGCACCACGTAGTCGACACCGGTGTAGACGGTCAGCAACACCGCCAGAACCATCAGCGTGATCGCGACCGGATCGAACGCGTCCGGCAGCGGACACAGGTACACCCCGATCGCGAACGTCTGCACCAGGGTCTTCACCTTCCCGCCCCGGCCGGCTGGGATGACTCCGTGGCGAAGTACTGCGAACCGCACCAGCGTGATGCCGATTTCTCGGACCGCGATGATCACGGTGACCCACCAGGACAGATCCCCCAGCATGGACAATCCGACGAGCGCCGCGCCGATCAACGCCTTGTCTGCGATGGGATCGGCCATCTTCCCGAAATCGGTGACCAGACCGTACTTGCGTGCCAGTTGCCCATCGATCCGGTCGGTGATGGCGGCACCGGCGAAGATCGCTGTCGCAACCAAGCGCCAGGTGCTCTCGTGGCCGTCCCCGACGAACAACGCCGCGAGGAAGACCGGCACCAGTGCGATTCGGAGCACCGTCAACACGTTGGCGATGTTGAGCAGAGGCACGTCCTCGGATCCGCCCGGGGCGGCATTGCCGTGCGGCAATGCCGTGCTCCGGGGACCCCCGTGACTGCCGGAGGTACCGCGTTCGGGCTTGCCGCTGCTCGCGGGGGCGCCTTGATCGGGCGCTACCGGCTCGGTCATCGTCGAACCCGCGAGCCCGGCACATGGCAATCGGTGGTGTGTTCACCCTCGCGCAGCACCGACCCGCCGAGACGGGTAACCAGCTCAGTGAACGACACACGGAAAGTTTATCGGTTGGGGTACTCGCTACTGTTCACCACATGACTTCTGGGCCGAACCGGGCGAGTCGCGATGCCGCGTATGTCGAATCCGACGTGCGTCCCGACACCGTGGACCGGAGTTCCGCTCCGGACAGCACAGTCGTCGTGCGTCGCGCCAAGACCTCCGACGTTCCCGAGATCAAACGCTTGATCGACATCTATGCCGGACGCATTCTGCTCGAGAAGAATCTCGTGACGTTGTACGAGGCAGTGCAAGAGTTCTGGATCGCCGAGCGTGACGGCGAGATCATCGGCTGCGGGGCGTTGCACGTGTTGTGGGCCGATCTGGGCGAGGTGCGCACGGTGGCCGTCGATCCGGCCGCGAAAGGGCACGGGGCCGGGCATGTGATCGTCGCCAAGCTCATCGAGGTCGCGCGTGATCTAGCGCTGCAGAAAGTGTTCGTGCTGACCTTCGAGGTGGATTTCTTCGCCAGACACGGATTCGCCGAGATCGATGGCACGCCCGTCACGGCCGAGGTGTACGCCGAAATGTGCCGGTCCTACGACACCGGCGTTGCCGAATTCCTCGACCTGAGCTTCGTCAAGCCCAACACCCTGGGCAACACTCGAATGCTGCTGTCACTCTGACAGAATCCGTGGACCACCCCTCGAATCCCGGAAGAGAGTTCCATGCCTCTGATCGCCGTCAGCTACGTCTACTCACCCGCCACCGCGGACGGCCGCGACACTCATCGCGCGGCTCATCGCGCCTGGCTGGCCGACCTGCTCGAGCAGAAGACTCTGGTATCGAGTGGCCCCTATGCCGACGGTAGCGGCGCGTTGCTGCTGGTCGACGGCCCGGACGCCGCCACAGTCGAGACGCTGTTCGCTCAGGATCCGTTCGCCGTGGAGAACCTGATCGAGTCGGCTTCCTTCGACGAATGGACTCCCGTGATGGGCGCGTTCACGTCCTGATCGGCCCGCTCGACCGATTCCGGTGAATGGACCACTGCACGGCCGACACGCCCGCAGTGGTCCATTCACCCAAAACGTGGACCGTCAGAACTCGTCGGAGGCCGGCTGCTCGTCCGGGTCGCCGCCCTTGATCGACCACAGCAGACCGTCGAGCTCGTCCGGTTTGATGAGTACCTCGCGAGCCTTCGAGCCCTCACTGGGACCGACCACCCCGCGGTTCTCCATCAGGTCCATCAACCGCCCGGCCTTGGCGAAGCCGACTCGAAGTTTGCGCTGCAGCATCGAGGTGGAACCGAACTGGCTGGTCACCACCAGCTCGACGGCCTGCAGCAACACGTCGAGGTCGTCGCCGATATCGGGGTCGACGTCCTTCTTGTCCGAGACCTTCGCCGCGGTCACGGTCTCGTTGTACTCGGGCTCGGCCTGGTTCTTCGCGAAGTCGACGACGGCGGCGATTTCCTCGTCGGTGATGAATGCGCCCTGCAGACGCGTCGGCTTCCCGGCACCCATCGGCAGGAACAGTGCGTCGCCCATACCGATCAGCTTCTCCGCACCCGGCTGATCGAGGATGACGCGTGAGTCCGTCAGAGAGGACGTGGCGAAAGCCAGTCTCGAGGGCACGTTGGTCTTGATCAGGCCCGTCACCACGTCCACCGAGGGACGCTGCGTGGCGAGCACCAGGTGTATCCCGGCCGCGCGCGCCTTCTGGGTGATCCGCACGATCGCTTCCTCGACGTCCCGCGGGGCCGCCATCATCAAGTCGGCCAACTCGTCCACGATGGCCAGGATGTAGGGATACGGCCGGTAGACGCGTTCGCTACCCAGGGGTGCCGTGATCTCGCCCGAACGCACCTTCTTGTTGAAGTCGTCGATGTGCCTGACCTTGTTGACCTGCATGTCCTGGTAGCGCTGCTCCATCTCTTCGACGAGCCAAGCCAGGGCTGCCGCGGCCTTCTTCGGCTGCGTGATGATCGGCGTGATGAGGTGCGGAATGCCCTCGTAGGGCGTCAACTCCACCATCTTCGGGTCGATCAGGATCATCCGTACCTCGTCCGGTGTCGCTCGCGCGAGCAACGACACCAGCATCGAGTTCACGAAACTCGACTTGCCCGATCCGGTGGATCCGGCCACCAGCAGGTGGGGCATCTTCGACAGGTTGGCACTGACGAAGTCACCCTCGATGTCCTTACCGAGGCCGATCACCAACGGATGGTGATCCTTGCGCGTCGACGGCGCAGTGAGCACATCGGCCAGCCGGACCATTTCGCGGTCCGAGTTCGGTACCTCGATACCGACCGCGGACTTGCCGGGGATCGGGGCGAGCAGACGTACGTTGTCGGTCGCGACCGCGTACGCGATGTTGCGGGCCAGCGCGGTGATCTTCTCGACCTTGACGCCGGGGCCCAGTTCGACCTCGTAGCGGGTGACCGTCGGTCCTCGGGTGAAGCCCGTGACCGCGGCATCGATCTTGAACTGATCGAGCACCTCGGAGATGGCCTCGATCATGGCATCGTTGGCCTGGCTACGGGTTTTGGGTGGATCGCCGTCGATGAGCAGCGACAACGACGGAAGTGTGTAGTCCCCGTCGACGACGCGATCGACAACGATCTTGTCGTCCTCGGCCATCGGTTTCGGTTCGGCGGCTTTGACGATCGGTTTGGGCTTCGGCCGCTCGGGCGCAGCGGTGGGCGTGGCGGCGGGCGGGATGACCTCGGTGGCTGCCTCCGGAGTCGGGGTCTTGCGCGCTCGCGGCGACTTGGCGACCGGGATGTACTCCTCGGTCGGGTAGTTGTCGTACGGATCGGCGCTGCCGTGAACCGGATATCCGTCGGCGTCGAAATCGGCGTCGTACGCGCCGTAGCCCTCGTCTGCGAACTCGGACCCGAAGTCGGCCGGGTCGTAGTCCTCGTATTCGTCGCCGCGACTGTCGGTGCCGAACAGCGCCCGCAGGCGGTCCGGGACGTCGCGGACCGTGGTTCCGGTCAGCAGCAACACGCCGAACAGGCCTGCGAGCAGCAGCAGCGGGACCGCCAACCACACGGTGAGGCCGTCGGCGATCGGTCCCCCGGCGACGTATCCGACGAAGCCCGCTCCTGCGGATCGACCGGCGGCGTCGTTGGGCGAACCGGTGGCCATGTGCCACAAGCCCAGGATCGGGAGGGCGAGCAGGATCGAGCCGAGGACGAGTCGGGGTCGCACCTCGGGTCGAGGTTCGGAACGCATCAACACCACGGCGATGCCGACGCCGAGAACGGGTGCGACATATCCGGCTTCACCGATGACGGCGCGGATGCCGATCTCGATCCATCGTCCGACCGGTCCCCCGGCACTGAACCACACGCTCGCGGCGAGGACCACGCTGGCAGCGATCAATCCGAGGGCGATCCCGTCTCGGCGATGGCCGTGTTCGATATCAGCAGCCTTGCCGACCGTCCTGGTCGTGGCACCGACGCCTTTGGCCGCCATGGACCAGGTGGACGCGATGCCGCGGCCGATCGCGTCGAGCGCACCGCGGGACTTCGTCTTGGTGGCCGGCCGCCGAGACGCCGCACCTCTCGCTGGTCCCTTGCCGCGCGACGTGGCGCTCGCCCGAGCCGTCGCCGGATTGCGCGGTGCGGTCGGCTTCTTCGGCGTCGTGACGGTCCGAGCGGTACGGCCGGAACCGGACTTACGTGCGCTACCGGACGTGCGCGAAGAGCCGGATCCGGTGGATCCGGCCCTGGCGGTGGAGGTGCTGGTCTTTCCTGCCATGCCCCCAGGCTAGTCGCAACAGCCCCGCCGAAACCATCCGCAACACCCGTAACAGCGGAGGTGAATGTGTCAGAAACTCGGATCGAGCGCCTTCACCGCAGCGATATCGTCCTCCGAACCCACGTATTCGACGTCGACCTGATCGCGACCGAAGGCGTAGAGAAGCAATTCGGAGGGCTCGCCCTCCACCGTCACCCCGACACCGGCACCGCCCTTGAACGTGGCTGTCCGGCCATCGGGTGTGCGGACGCGCACCGGAACGGGTGCAGAGCGATGTCCGGCCCGCCCGATCAATCGGACCTGCGGCCACAGCCGCGACTCCACCGCCGCCGGCATCGTCCGCCGGGTCCAACCCGCGCCTGCGCGGCGCACATCCTCGTGATGAACGAACATCTCACCGAGATTGATCAATGGATCCAACACAACGAACGGCGACCAGATCGGTGGACCGGTACGAACATCCTCGACAACCGCCGCGAACGGTCGATCGGCGACGGACCGCTGCACCCGTTCGGTGTAGCCCTCCAGCGCCGGCACGAAGATCCCCGGAACCGCATCGAGTCGTCGCTCACGCACCACCAGATGTGCGGCCAGATCTGCTGCCGTCCATTCTCCACACAGAGTCGGCGCGTCGGGACCGACGTCGAGAAGGGTACGAACAAGCTGGGAACGTTCATCCTGGGCGAGGCTCACAGGTCCACGGTACGTCGCGCCGGAACCGACGGCATCCTGCTCGGCGCTGCACACCGATGTCTGAGTAGCCTCCCAATAGTGCCGGTATCGGAAATTCTCGTGATCTTGCTCGCCGGCCTCGGAGCCGGGGCCATCAATGCCGTCGTCGGATCCGGAACGCTGATCACGTTTCCGACTCTGGTCGCATTCGGCTATCCGCCGGTGGTGGCCACGATGTCCAACGCGATCGGTCTGGTCGCGGGAAGCGTTTCCGGCACTTGGGGTTACCGCCGAGAACTGCGCGGGCAGTGGCACCGACTGCGCTGGCAACTGCCTGCCTCGTTCTTCGGGGCACTCGGCGGCGCATGGCTGTTGCTGCACTTGCCCGAAACCGTGTTCGCCTCAGTGGTACCGGTACTGCTCATCGCAGCGTTGATTCTCGTTGTCGCACAACCGAGAATTCAGGCCTGGGCGAAACGACGCTCGGACGCCGCGGGTAAGGCCGCGGGCCACCTGAGCCGCACCCGGATGGCCCTGATCACCGTGGGCACCCTCTTGGTGGGCGTCTACGGCGGGTATTTCACTGCCGCGCAGGGAATTCTGCTGATCGGCGTGATGGGAGCATTGCTACCCGAGACCATGCAGCGCATGAACGCCGCCAAGAATCTGCTGTCGCTGGTGGTCAATGTCGTTGCCGCAGTGACCTATACGATCTTTCGATTCGACGACATCAGCTGGCAGGCGGCCGGGCTCATCGCCGTGGGATCGCTGATCGGCGGCGCGGTCGGGGCCCGCTACGGCCGCCGGCTTTCACCGGCGGCCCTACGCGGTGCCATCGTCCTGCTCGGACTGATCGGACTGTGGCGACTGCTGGTCTAGCAGGTCTACTTCGGCTGCGACTGCGGATTGACCGCGATGATCGTCGGAACGATCATCGGCTTGCGGCGGTATTTGTCCGCCACCCAACGACCCACCACGCGGCGCACTGCCTGCGCGATGCGATGGGTGTCCGATACCCCATCGGACGCCAGTCGATGCAGCTCCGCTTCCACGAGCTGCCCGGCCTCCTTCAGTGCGGCCGGATCGTCGGAGAACCCGCGACCGGACACCTCGGGTGCGGTCACGGCGCGCCCGGTTGCGGAGTCGACGGCAACGCTGATCGCGATGAAACCGCCCTCACCCAGCACCAGTCGATCGGACAGGGTCGAATCACCGACGTCACCGACCGAGAGGCCATCGACGTACACATGCCCCACGGGTACCTGCCCGACGATCTCGGCGAGACCGTCGACCATGTCGACCACCACGCCGTCCTCGGCCAGCACCACGCGGTCTTCGGGGACTCCCGTCGCCTTGGCCAGCGCAGCATTGGCCCGCAGGTGCCGCCACTCACCGTGCACCGGCATGGCATTGGTGGGCCGCACCGCGTTGTAGAGGTACAGCAGTTCGCCCGCAGATGCGTGGCCCGAGACGTGAACTTTCGCGTTCTGCTGGGTCACAACGGTCGCACCGCGCTTGGCGAGACCGTTGACCACCGCGAACACGGAGTTCTCGTTGCCGGGAATGAGCGAGGACGCCAGCACCACGAGATCGTTTGCCTTGACGTTGATCTGGCGATGCTCGCCGCGCGCCATCCGCGAGAGCGCCGACAACGGCTCGCCCTGCGAACCGGTGGAGATCAGAACCAACCGATCGTCGGGGAGCGTCGCGGCAGTGTCGATGTTGACCTCGAGCCCGTCGGGCACCCGCAGGTAGCCCAGATCCTGGGCAATCTGCATGTTGCGCACCATGGACCGGCCGACGAACGCCACCCGCCGGTTGTATCGCTCGGCCACGTCGATCACCTGTTGAATACGGTGGACGTGGCTGGCGAACGACGCGACGATGACGCGCTGCTTCGCCTTGCCGATGACCGTGTCGAGCACGCCGCCGATCTCCCGCTCGGGAGTGACGAATCCGGGTACCTCGGCATTGGTGGAGTCGACCAGGAACAGGTCGACGCCCTCGTCGCCGAGTCGCGAGAATCCGGCCAGGTCGGTCAGACGACCGTCCAGTGGTAGCTGATCGAGTTTGATGTCACCGGTGTGCAGAACCAGACCGGCATCGGTTCTGACCGCGATGGCAAGCGCATCGGGGATCGAATGATTGACCGCGAAGTACTCGCAGTCGAACGGGCCGTGCTGAGTGTGCTGGCCTTCGATCACCTCGACGAGATTCGGCCGAAGCCGATGCTCACGACACTTGGCTGCGACCAGGGCGAGGGTGAACTTCGATCCGACGACAGGCAGATCGGGACGCAGGCGAAGCAGGAACGGAACGGCTCCGATGTGGTCCTCGTGGCCGTGCGTGAGAACTACGGCCTCGACATCGGCCATACGGTTCTCGATGTGCCGGAAGTCGGGCAAGATCAGATCGACGCCCGGTTGCTGGTCCTCGGGGAACAGGACGCCGCAGTCGATGATCAGCAACTTGCCCTGGTGCTCGAACACGGTCATGTTGCGACCGATTTCGCCGATGCCACCGAGCGCAACGACGCGAAGGCCCTTGAACGGTGCCTTCGGCGGCGTCCCGAGTCGCTGCGTCGGGTCGAATTCCCGTCGCGCGTCGGGGCGTTGGGTTCGCGCAGAGTTCTGCACCATCGGCTTGCCCTGCCGTGCTCCCGACGGCTGGCCCTGCGTCGGGGTCTTGCGCTCGGAGGGGGGTCCAGCGTTTCGGGTTGCGCGTCCGCGCGATCTGTTGGGTCGTGTCATACAAGAACTCCTGCCGCTCGCAGCTCGGCTGCGAGCAATTCGATGTGGTCGATGCTCGGTGGCACCTGGGGAAGTCGTGGATCGCCTACATCGAGTCCGATGAGGCGGAGGCCGGCCTTCGAGGCGCTGACGCCACCGAGGCGTGCGACCGAGCGAATGACCGGGATGAGGCTGACGTTGATTGCCTGCGCACGCGCGATGTCACCCATCATGAAGGCGGTGTGCAGTTCGCGCAGGCGGGCGGGAACCAGATGTCCGATCACGCTCACGAATCCAGTGGCTCCGACCGAGAGCCAGGGCAGGTTCAGTGGATCGTCACCGGAGTAGAACTGCAGGCCCGTCGATGCGATCAGCTCGGCACCGGCGTTCAGGTCGCCCTTCGCGTCCTTGACGGCGAGGATCCGAGGGTGTTCGGCGAGGCGGCGCAGCGTCTCGGTCTCGATCGGAACGACCGATCGCGGCGGAATGTCGTAGAGCATCACGGGCAGGTCCGTGGCACTGGCGACTGCTGTGAAGTGGGCGTAGAGACCGGCCTGGGGCGGCCGAGAGTAGTACGGGGTCACGACCAGGAGGCCGTGTGCTCCGGCACGAGCGGCATCGCGGGCAAGTTCGACACTGTGCGCGGTGTCGTTGCTTCCTGCCCCGGCGATGATTCGAGCTCGATGCCCCACCGCCGCGATGACTGCGCGCAGAAGTTCGAGCTTCTCGTTCTCGGTGGTGGTAGGCGATTCGCCCGTCGTACCAGCCAGAACCAGGCCGTCGTTGCCCTGCTCGACGAGGTGATGGGCCAGCCGAACGCCGGCATCGATGTCCAACTTACCGTCCGGCGTGAACGGGGTCACCATGGCGGTGAGCACCGTACCGAACACAGGCGCAACGGAAGGAGCGGCGTCACCGTAGGTCATGGCAGCAGATTACCCGGTGCTTTGCCCACTCCTGCGCAGCGGGGATACCCGGTACCTGCGACGACCGTGCCTCGCCGCTAGACCTCGGTGACGAACGGACTGCGGGCCACTTCGGTGCCGTCGGGCAGCGTCGAGATCTCGAAGTCACCGAACACGTCCGGCGCCACGTCCACCAGCTTACGCAGACATTCGACGGCAACGCGGCGAATTTCTACGTCCGCGTGCTCGGAGGCACGCATCGAGACGAAATGTCGCCATGCCCGATAGTTGCCGCTCACCACCACCCGCGTCTCGGTGGCATTGGGCAGCACCGACCTCGCGGCCTGCCGCGCCTGCTTTCCGCGCAATGCAGCATTGGTGACCGACTCCAGTTTCCCCTCGAGTGCGCTGAGCAGTTCGGTGTACGCGGCGCGACTGGCCTCGGTAGCGGACGCGAACAGCGCCTCGAGCTCGGGATCCCCTTCCACCGCAGGCGGAACGACGACGTGTGCGTCGTGTTCGGGGACGAAGCGCTGGGAGAGTTGGGAGTACGAGAAATGCCGATGCCGAATCAACTCGTGGGTACACGAGCGCGATATCCCGGTGATGTAGAAGCTCACGCTCGCGTGTTCGAGGACCGACAGGTGTCCGACGTCGAGCAGGTGACGCAGATACGACGCATTGGTGGCGGTGCGCGGATTGGGTTTGGACCAGCTCTGGTAGCACGCCCGCCCGGCGAACTCGACGAGCGCCTGCCCACCGTCCGCATCGGTCTCCCACGGAATGTCCGTCGGCGGTGTGAACTCGGTCCGGGCAACCAACTGCACGTTCAGTGTCACCGTTCGGGGCGCTGCTCTACCTTCGTTTTCACTCGACACCGCACAACAGTAAGTGCGGTCCCCCCGATTCGACCAAAGTTGACGCCATGATGCCGTCACCGGACGCCACTCGACTGCCTTGACTGACGTCATCTATGGCGTCACACTGGCGTCATGGAACTCGACAAGTACACCGAGACGCTTCGTACCGATCTTCTGGCCGCCGCAGCCCTGGGCGACGAGCACACTCGGCAGACGGCCGAGGCGCTCGGCAAGACTGCCGAGGCCTCGGCCCGATTGATGTTGTTGACCGCGCTGTCCGATTTCGCGGCCGAGATCTCCAACGACCTGGACGGCCACACCGTGACCGTTCGTCTCGACGGCACCCGGGCGCATGCCGATGTTCGACGCGATCTCCCGACCGTGGACTCGGGCGAATCGGAGGCAGCCGCAGCCGAGGACTACCCGACGATGGACGATGTCTCAGGAGAGGTTCGTCGAGTGACGTTGCGACTGGTCGAGCAGATCAAGGAGCGGGCAGAGGACGCCGCGAACAACAGCGGAGTATCCCTCAATTCCTGGTTGTCACAGGCGGTTCAGGGTGCACTGCGCGAGCAGATGCGCAAGGACCGCGGCTGGAACAACTGACCGGCTGGAACGACTGAGCCCTCGGGGGCACCTACTTCTTCTCGCGCCACTCGCGCTCGAACGGCAACCGCCACGCGTGTGGAGCGATGAGTTGATGGATGGCGTTGGGACCCCAGGATCCTGGTGAGTACAAGCGCACCGGCGGCGGATCGGCCAACAACGGCTCCGATACCTGCCACAGCCTTTCGATGCCCTCGGCGGTGGTGAACAGCGTGTGATCGCCGTACATGGCGTCGAGGATCAGCCGTTCGTAGGCTTCGAGGACATCTCCGACACGTTCGGTTTCCTGGATCGCGAACTGCATGCTCAGTTTGTCCAGGCGCATACCGGGTCCCGGTCGTTTGCCGTAGAACGACAGCGATACCTTCGATGCGTCCGCGAGGTCGAAGGTCAGGTGATCGGGGCCCTGCGCACCGACACCGGAGCCCGCCGGGAACATGGACTTGGGTGGTTCGCGAAACGCGATGGAGATGATGCGCTGCCCTTCGGCGAGACGTTTGCCGCTGCGGAGGTAGAACGGCACGCCCGCCCAGCGCCAGTTGTCGATCTCGCATTTGAGTGCGACGAAGGTGTCGGTATCGGAATCGGGAGCTACTCCCTCCTCGGACCGATACCCCGTATATTGGCCTCGGACAACGTTTTTCGGGTCCAGCGGCACCATGGATCTGAATACTTTGTTCTTCTCCTCGCCGATGGCGCGGGGTTCGAGGGCCGTGGGCGGTTCCATTGCCATGAACGCGAGCACCTGGAACAGGTGAGTGACGACCATGTCCTTGTAGGCACCGGTGGATTCGTAGAATCCGGCTCTGCCGTCCAAACCGAGCTTCTCGGGTATGTCGATCTGTACGTGGTCGATGAAGTTGCGGTTCCAGATCGGCTCGAAGAGCCCGTTGGCGAAACGGAAGGCCAGAATGTTCTGCGCCGGCTCCTTGCCGAGGAAGTGATCGATTCGAAAGATCTGGTCCTCGTCGAATGTTTCGTGTACCCGAGCGTTCAACGCGATCGCGCTCTCGAGGTCGGTACCGAACGGCTTCTCCATGACGATCCGTGAGCGCTTCACCAGATCGGCGGACGCGAGCGTATCCACCACGGCCAGCGCTGCTCTCGGTGGAACGGACAGGTAGTGCAACCTGCGTACGCTCCCGCCCAGGTCGATCTCGGCTTCGGCAACCGCTTGACCCAGCGCTGCCGGTCCGGCTTTCTGCGAAACATAGGTCAACCGCGAGGCGAACTGTCGCCATTGCTCGTCGCCGACCTTACGACTGGAGAACTCGTTGATCGATTCGCGCGCGAGCGTACGGAATTCCTCGGTGGACATCTCTTCGAGCGAGGTGCCCACTACCCGGATGTTCGGTGCCAGATCGGACAGTGCCAGGTGCATCATCCCGGACAGGAGTTTGCGTTTGGCCAGGTCTCCGGTCGCGCCGAACAGCACGACCACCTGGGGCGGAAGTTCGGAGACGGTCTCGGTCCGGCGTGAAGTCACACTGGAAATACTGGCATCGTTTCTCGCCGAGCGCACATCGGTGGCCTCCGATTCAGCCGAGTGAATCATCGTCGTAACGCGTCGACCAGGTCTCCCCTGTCCCCCACCACGACGCGTTCGAGTTCGAGCCACTGCGCCATCTCGTGAAGAACCTCGCGCAAACGGGGAGCAATCGTGCCGGCGTCGCGGTCCCCCTCGATGTACGCCGCGATGACGTGCAGCTCCGACCGCGCCCGCACAGCCTTCAAGTCGACTCGTGCCACCAGGTGCCCGTCGAGCAGAAAAGGGAACACGTAATAGCCGTGAATTCGCTTGTGCTGCGGCGTGTAGATCTCGATGCGGTAGTGGAAGCCGAAGATTCGCTCCACCCGGGGACGAAAGAAGATCATCGGATCGAACGGGCACAACAGGGCGGCAGCGGTCGCGGTACGCGGTGTTCGGGCTTCGCTGTGTATGTAGGCCGGTGCATTCCACCCTCGCACCGATACTTGGTCGAGGACGCCGTCCTCGACCAGATCCGCGATCGCCGACTTGGTCTGCTTCTGCGAAAGGCGGTAGTAGTCACGCAGGTCCGGCTCGGTGCCGATTCCCAATGCACGAGATGACTTTTCGACCAGCGCACGCACCGCATCGGATTCGTCGACCCGCCTGCGCAGCACGCTGTCGGGAAGCACCCGCTCGCTGAGTTCGTACTGACGAACGAACCCGGTTCGCGCAGGCACGCTCACCACTCCCGCGGCGAAGAGTTGCTCGCAGACGACCTTGACATCGCTCCGGTCCCACCAGGGGCCCTTGCGCCCGGGTGTGTCGAGATCGAGATGCTTCTCGATCTCGCCTGCGCTGCTCGCGCCACGATCTTCGATCACAGCCAGAACATCGTCCACCAGAGTGGGTTCACGGTCGAGGATTCGAGCCGCTCCACCCCACCGACCGTGTCGATACAACTCCATGCGCCATCGCATGAGTGGCCAGTCTTCTACCGGCACAAGTGCAGCCTCGTGAGCCCAGTACTCGACCAACCTGCGGGGGCGTCGCGTGGAGTCCGCCCATGCGGCATCGTCCACGATCGTTCGATCGTAGGCACCGACCCGACTGAACACCGGTGCGTAGTGCGCGCGGACCACCACCGACACCGAGTCGATCTGCAACAGACCGGTGGTGTCGATGGCACGGTGAACGGCCGCTCTGCTCGCCGGACGCGTCCGTGAACGCGTCGATGCCAGTCCTTGGGCACCCAACGCTGTGCGACGAGCCGCAGCGGCACTCATCTCTCGCATCGGCCAAGCCTGTCACGCCCCACCGACACGATCGATCAGGAACCGAAGAGGTTCTTCGCCTTCAGGACGAGTTCGTACACTCCGTACGCGAACGGAACGGTCACCCACAACCAGGCGACTGTCATCGTCACCCGCATCTGCCCGCCGCTCATGACTGTGCTCCCGTCGAGGTCGTGGTGTCTGCGGTGACGGCCGAATCGGGCTCGTGAAACTTCTCGGCCACCGGCTTGATCGCTTCGTTCGCCAGGAAGCCGACGACGAGCAACCCGATCATCACGTAGAAGGCCGGAAGGTACCGAGCAGTGGTTCCCGGCTCTCCGGCGTCGGCGATCGCGTTGACGATCAGTGGCCCCAGGACCCCGGCAACCGACCACGCGGTGAGTAGTCGGCCATGGATCGCACCCACTTGGTACGTGCCGAAAAGATCCTTCAGGTAGGCGGGAACGGTGGCGAATCCCGCGCCGTAGAACGACAGGATCAGCAGTGCCGACACCAGGAACAAGACCTTGTTGGTATTGGTGAACACGGCGATGTACAGGTACAGCAGTGCGCCGACGCCCAGGTACAGCCGGTAGATGTTCTTGCGGCCCACCAGATCGGAGACCGAGGACCAGATGAACCGGCCGATCATGTTGGTCAGCGAGAGGAAGGCGACGAAGCCTGCGGCGGCAGCGGCCAGGGCCTGCGGCGAAGTCGCGTCGGGGAAGAAGTCCTGGTAGATGCCCGAGCCGCGCTCCAGAATGCCGATCCCGGCAGTGACGTTGAAGCACAGCACAACCCACAGCAGCCAGAACTGCGGGGTCTTGACGGCATTGGCGGCCGAGACGTTGTGCCGGGACACCATCGCCGATGCCGCAGGCGGGGTCCAGCCTGCCGGGGTCCAGCCCTCGGCGGGGACTCTGATGAGCACGACACCCAACGCCATGAAGACGGCGTATCCCACGCCGAGGGTGAGGAACGTCTTGGCGATCGAACCGTCGGTGAAGCCGCCGAAGTTGATCATCAGCTGGCTGGTGAGCGGTGACGCGATGAGAGCGCCGCCGCCGAATCCCATGATGGCGATGCCGGTGGCCATTCCCGGCCGGTCCGGGAACCACTTCATCAGCGTGGAGACGGGTGAGATGTAGCCGATGCCGAGGCCGATGCCACCGACGAACCCGTAGCCGAAGATCACCAACCAGAACTGCCCGAGCGCCATGCCGAGCGCGGAGATCAGCAGACCCGATACGAAGAAGACCAGTGAGACGGCCATCGCCCAACGCGGACCGTTCTTCTCGACGCGGGTTCCGAAGATCGCGGCGGACAGGCCGAGCATCACGATGGCGAGCTGGAACGGTATGGCGGTGACGGTGCCGCTGAGCCCGAGGGCTTCCGGTTGCGAGATGGCGTTCTTGAACACGCTCCAGGCGTATGCAGAGCCGATCGCGAGGTGGATGGACAGGGCTGCCGGCGGTATCAACCAGCGGCTCCACTCGGGCGTGGCCACTATTGCGGAGCGGTCGAGCATGGGGAGGGTCATCGAAATCCCTTGGAATCGAGAGCGGTAGAAAGATCAACTATTGCGTGCAGTCAAACACGAGAACCACCCTGCTTGCTCACAATCAGGATAGTTTCTTCCCCGAACTCACAACATCGGCTTCGTATCCTCGGCGCGCGTATTCTGGAGCCAGTGGATATCGAGCGGTGGCGCAGCAGATTGCCAGTGAAGCGAGCCTCGGACGGCGAGGTGATCGGGTGGACCGTGGCCCATCGATCGCACGCATCGGCACCTCTCGACGAACACGACGAAGGATATCTGGTCGATGCCGTCAACCCCGTTGGGATCACTGTTGCACAGGGCGTTCCGATCGAGACAGCCGTCGCTCACCTCGAAGAGCGTGGGCTGGCATCACTGTCGGCACCGCACTGGACCAAAGCGCCGTTGCCGCTCGCACCGGAAACCGATCTGATTGCACCGCAGGATGATTGGCAGTGGCGGCGGGTACTGATGACCCAACTCGACGACAATCGAGTCTGGATCCGGCCCGCGTACCCGAGTTGGCCGGAGCGTCTACTCGAGATACCACTGCCGATCCCTGCCGATGACATTCTGCGCCCGGACTCCCCCGCTGATTCCGATTGAGTCAGTAGTCTTTCAGGACAGATCTCAGCGCGTCGGCCAGCTGCGTCAGGCCCGGTTCCTCCACTGGCAGATGACCGCACCCGTCGAGCATCACGATCGCGGTCTCTGCCCGGAGACGTTGCAGGAATCGGATACTGACGTGCGGCGGCGTCCATCGGTCCTCGGCGGGATGGGCAAGCAACACCGGTGGGCCATCGTACTTTTCCGGCCGGACGTGCGCGTAACCGAAGTAGTCGGCGAGAAAGCCGACGGGAACCCGTACGCCTCCACCCTTGGTGTCTCCGGCGCACAGGGTGGACAGTTCGGAATTGCGGCTCATGTTCGCCATGTCCGCCATCCACCTGACGGGAACACGAACCCGACCGGCCGGGACCGCGCACGCACGCAGCAGCCATGGAGCCGGCCCGCCGAGTACCGCGAATCGAGCTGCTGCCCGACGGGCGTCCGGATCCGATGGATCGAGCAAGCACGTGGCAACAACCCGGTCCACAAGTGCCGTTCGGTGCGCCACCTCATAGGCGAGCATCCCGCCCATGCTCGCGCCGAAAAGGATCAGAGGACGGTCGTCCTTCGACTTCTCCGCAACGACGAGGTCACAGAGGAGATCGATCCAGTCTCGGTAGCGAACTGCCGAGGGATCGGGAACGTCGGTATCTCCGTACAACGGTAGATCGGGGCACAGAACCTCGAATCCCTCAGCCGCTGCGATAGCGGCGTAGGGCCACAGCAGTCCGGAATATCCCCCGGCACCGTGCACTGCAATCACCCGAACCTTCGATTCGGGTCTAGACGCTCGCGCGATATGGACGCTCGTATTTTTCCATGTCCAGTAGGTCGGCTCCGGGCGGTGTGCAGAAGCCGAGTGGTACCGCTCGGGAAGAAATCGGTCATATCGGACCCAATCCATACCCGGATCGTAGCCGTCAGTCGGACAATCCCGCGGCCACTGTGCCGCCCAATTCGTAGCACCGCTCGCGAGCATCTCTGCCGCCCTCGGCGAGGTGTACCGTGCCGAACACCTGTGCCAGGCCCCACCCCGCGGCGATGCTTTCGAGGGCGCGACCGGCACCCACTGTGTCGTTGTTGCCGTGAATCCATGCGCTGTAGGGCTTTCCGGCGACCGCGTCGAGGCATGGGTAGTACACGGTGTCGAAGAAGTGCTTCAACGCCCCGCTCATGTAGCCGAAGTTCGCGGGCGTGCCGAAGAGGAAGCCGTCGGCGCCGAGCACATCCGGGATCGTCGCACCGAGGGCAGGCACACTACGCACGTCCACACCGCTGATCTCGGGATCACGTGCACCGGAAAGAACGGCCTCGAGCAGCTCTCGGGTGAGTGGGCTCGGGGTGTGGTGAACCACCAGCAGAGTGCGCCTCATGCGCTGTCAGCGTTCTGCTTGTTCGAGTGCCACTGCGCGTTTCATGGTCTCGCGGGCGCGTCCCCGGTCGCCTGCATAGTCGTAGGCCCGAGCCAGTCGGTACGAGCTTCGCCAGTTGTCCGGGTCCTTCTCCCATTCGGCCTTGATCTGTTGGAACAGCTCGTCGGCGGCATCGCGGTCGATCCGTCCCGACGGCATCCGCGGGAGATCGTCGACGTCGAGTTCGAGACCTTCCTCCCGTATGCGTGACGCCAACCGCTGATGGTCGAATCCTGCTTTGAGCGTCGCCCACACGATCCACAGTCCGATGATCGGCAGCAGCAGAACCCCGATCCCCAGCGAGATGCTCGCCGCGCCTCCGCTCTGGATCAGCGTCACACCGCGCTGGCCGAGCAGGAAGAAATAGAAACCGAGGATCAGCACCATCACCGCGATGATGGCGACGACTTTGGTCGCTTTGTTCACCGTCGATCAGCTCACAGATCCAGTAGCGGATCGAGGCCAACGGTCAGCCCCGGGCGAGCTGCGATCTCACGGACTCCGAGGAGCACTCCGGGCGCGAAGGACGTCCGGTCCAGCGAGTCGTGCCGAATACTCAGCGTCTCGCCTTGGGTACCCAGCAAAACCTCTTGGTGCGCAACGAGTCCCGCGAGTCGGATCGAATGCACCCGCACCCCGTCGACATCTGCACCGCGTGCGCCGTCGAGCTCGGTCGTCGTGGCATCGGGGCTGGGCGGTGTACCTGCCGCGGCGCGCGCTTCGGCGATCAGCGCGGCAGTGCGGTACGCGGTGCCAGAGGGGGCGTCGGCCTTGTTGGGATGATGCAGTTCGATCACCTCGACAGAATCGAAGAACCGGGCGGCCTGCTGGGCGAATCGCATCGACAACACTGCGCCGATAGCGAAGTTGGGGGCGACCAGCACTCCGGTCTGCGGCGATCCGTCCAACCATTCGCGAACCTGCTCGAGCCTCTGATCGTCGAACCCGGTGGTGCCCACGACGGCGTGAATGCCGTGTTCGACGAGGAACTGCAGGTTGTCCATCACCACGTCGGGATGGGTGAAATCGACCACCACCTGGGCTCCGCTGTCGACGAAGTTCGCCAGCGGATCGCCTTGGTCGACGGTTGCCACGAGCTCGAGGTCTGCGGCTGCCTCGACGGCGGCGCAGATCGCCTGCCCGACCTTGCCGCGCGATCCCAGTACCCCTACTCGAACAGGTGCCGTTGCACTCACGTCGTACCCACACTCATTTCGTCATCGTCCACTGGTCCTTCGACCACGAAGCCTACTTTCCCGGTGGCACGCACCGGCAGCTACGGTCGACCGGTGAACACCACCGTCCTCTTCGCCGACCGAGTCGATCTCGTCCGCGGTGGCCGTCACCTGCTCAGCGACGCGACGATGCGGGTCGACGAGGGCGAACACTGGGTGCTGCTCGGGGCCAACGGCGCAGGCAAGAGCACTTTGCTGAGCCTGCTCGGCGCGGTCGTGCATCCCACCCGCGGCGTCGTGCACGTGCTCGGTCATCGCCTCGGACGGGTGGACATGCGCGAACTGCGAACGCACATCGGCCATGTCGATCCACGCTTGACGATCGACGCACCCCTGACACTGTTCGAGGTGGTACTGACCGGACTCACCAACACACCCGACCTGATCCCGCGATGGTCGGCCACCGAGGCTCAGATCGCCCGCGCTCACCGTCTCATCGCATCGCTCGGGGTCGATCACCGCAGCAACGCGTCCTGGCACACGCTCTCCCAGGGCGAACGTGGCCGAGCGCTCATCGCCCGTGCCCTACTCCCCGACCCGGCGGTGCTGCTGCTCGACGAACCCGCCACCGGTCTCGATCTCGCTGCCCGCGAACAACTCCTCAGCGCACTGGACTCGCTTCGATCCGAGCACCCGAGTCTGGCCAGCATTCTGGTCACTCATCATCTCGAGGAAATCCCGGTCTCGACCACCCATGCGCTCCTCATCCGAGACGGACGAGTACTGGCGCAGGGCACCGTGGATGCGGTGCTGACCACCGAGAACGTCAGCGCCTGTTTCGACCATCCCGTCGAGATCACCAAGCAGCGCGGCCGTTGGCTGGCCACGGCCTCCCCGAGCTGACCCATCAGTCGAAGACGATGACCTGACGGATCGCGTTGCCGTCGGCCAATTCGTCCATGCCGCGGTTGATCTCGTCCAGCGTGATGCGAGAGGAGATCAACTTCTCGACGGGAAGTCGTCCCTCACGCCACATCTGGGCGTACGTCGGGATGTCGCGCGCCGGTACGGCCGAGCCCAGGTAGCTGCCGATGATCGTGCGGGCTTCGGCAACCAGGCCCAGGGGCGAGATGGACGACCGCGCGTCGGGTGCGGGGAGGCCGACGGTGATGGTCTTTCCGCCGGGCGCGGTTGCAGCAACGGCGGTCTCGAAGGCTCGGGCGTTGCCTGCGGCCTCGATCACGATATCGGCTTTGATGCCTTTCTCGGCGAGCTCGGCCGGCGAGTAGACCTGCGTTGCGCCCAGATCGGTCGCGGTGGCGAGCTTGTCCGGGACGCCGTCGACACCGATCACCTCACCTGCACCGATCGATACTGCCGTCAGCACCGCTGCCATGCCGACGCCGCCGAGGCCGACGACCATGACCGACTGTCCGGGCTTCGGGGTCCCGGCGTTGAGTACCGCGCCACCACCGGTCAACACTGCGCACCCCAGGACGGCTGCGATCTCGGCTGGAATGTCGTCCTCGACCGGGACGATCGACTGTCGGCTCACTACCGCATGGGTGGCGAATCCGGAGACCCCGAGGTGATGCTTGATCTCGGCACCGTCGCGGTGCAGTTTGATGCCGCCGCCGAGCAGCGTTCCTGCATTGTTCGACGCACTACCGACAACACAGGGCATCTGGCCGTCGGTGGCGCATCCGGCGCAGTCGCCGCATCGCGGCAGGAACGTCATGACGACGCGAGTGCCGACCGCGATGTCGTCGACACCCGACCCGACTTCTTCGACCCTGCCTGCTGCCTCGTGGCCGAGCAGCATCGGAACCGGGCGGACACGGTTGCCGTCGACCACCGACAGGTCCGAGTGGCACAGTCCCGCGGCTTCGATCCTGATCAGCAGTTCCCCGTCGCCCGGCGAGCCGAGTTCGAGATCGGAGACGGTGATGGGATGCGAGTCGGCGAAGGGACGAGATCGGCCGATTTCTTCGAGTACAGCGCCGCGAATCTTCATCCCGCCAGACTATGCGGCTCCGCCGCAGTGGTGTGGAAAAGTGCCGTGGGGGGGCACATAACCGCACCACTGCGCGTAGCGCACTACAGCGGCAGACGTGGCCTGAGCAGGTGCGCAACCAATGCCGTCCAGCCGGTCTGGTGGGTGGCCCCGAGTCCCTCACCGGTGTCGCCGTCGAAGTACTCGTTGAAACTGGGATGCTCGCTCCACAGTGGGTCGAGGCTGGATTCGATGCGATCGCCGTCGGCCGGCCGCTTGCCGTCGACCGGACGAAACAGTCCGGCGAGACCGTTGTCGATCAGATCAGCGGCGTCGGTGAGGGTGCGATGATTTCCCGAACCGGTGGGGATTTCGATGGTGAACGAGTCGCCGTAGTACCGGCCGTAGGCGCGAAGTTTGTCGGCCAACAGCACGTTCACCGGGAACCACACCGGCCCGCGCCAGTTGGAGTTTCCACCGAACATTCCGGTGCGCGACTCCCCCGGCTCGTATTCGATGGACATGCTCCTGCCGTCGACGTCGAAGGTCACCGGTTCGCGATACGAGGCGGAGAGCGAACGAATTCCGAACTCCGACAAGAACTCCTCAAAGTCGAACATTCTCGCGAGGATCCGCTTGAGTCGCTCCGGCTGAACGAGCGTGAGCAACATCCGAACCTCGTTGCCCTCACGCCGCGCCAGCAGCGGGCTGACCATGTCCGGCCGTCGGTGCTGCACCCACCGCAGCCGTGCCGCGAGGTCGGGGCACTCCTTCTCCACCCAGGGCGGGATCTCGGTGGCACCGAGGATGGGCAGCAGTCCCACCATGGATCGAACCCGCATCGGGACGGCATCGCCCTCCGGCTGAACCAGGACGTCGTAGAAGAACCCGTCTTCCTCGTGCCACAGCGAAATGTGCCGCGAACCGAACGAATTGACGGCCTTCGCGATCGAGAGGAAGTGCGAGAAGAACTTGGTCGCGACGTCGTCCCAGGCGCTGTCGTGGCGGGCGAGTTCCAGGGCGATCTTGAACATCTGCTGGCAGTAGAACGCCATCCAACTCGTTGCATCGGACTGCTCGAGCCGGAATCCGGGAGGCAGCGGCGCGGACCGGTTGAACAAGCCGATGTTGTCCATGCCGAGAAAGCCGCCCTCGAAGATGTTCGAGCCCTCGGAGTCCTTGCGGTTGACCCACCAGGCGAAGTTGAGCAGCAGTTTGGTGAACACCCGCACCAGGAACTCGCGATCCCGATACCCGTCGATGCGATAGACGTGCCATGCCGCCCACGCGTGCACGGGCGGATTGACGTCACCGAACTCCCACTCGTACGCGGGCAGTTGGCCGTTGGGGTGCATGGCCCATTCCCGGCACATGAGTACCAGTTGTTCCTTGGCGAAATCGGCATCGACGTGTGCCAGTGGAATCGTGTGAAACGCCAAGTCCCAGGCGGCGAACCACGGGTATTCCCACTCGTCGGGCATGGAAATCACGTCGGCCAGCGCCAGATGCCGCCAGTGCGCGTTACGCCCGCCCGGATCCTGCCTCGATTCCGGGGTCGGCGCGCCGACCTTGTCACCCTCGATCCACTGGTCGACGTCGTAGCGATAGAGCTGCTTGGTCCACAACAGTCCGGCGTAGGCGCGCCGCGCCACGTGCCGATCGGCCTCGGTGAGGTCGGCACCGATCACCGCGCCGTAGAACTCGTCGGCCTCGGCCCGACGGTCGACGTTGACGGCGTCGAATCCGGCCCCGAAGGTCTGCTCGTCCGGCCGGTTGGGCGACAAGCGCAGTTGGACCGATTCCGTTGCACCGGGGGCGATGTCGTCGAAGCGATACCAGAAGGCGGCCTTCGTCCCGGTCTGCTCGGGGTTGACCGCATCGAGATCGCCGTCGACGACTCGGCGGCCGATGCCGTCCTTCGGGTAGGCCGAGATGTTCTCCTGCCCCCACAGGGCTTCGGCATTGGTTTCGTTGTCACAGAACAGAACTGCCGGTGTTCCTTGGGCGCTGAGGTAGTAGCGACCGAGAAATCCGTGGTCGACGGCGATGGCTTCGAGACCACCTGCCACGAGGTCCGGCGGACTGAGCTGCGTCAATTTTCCGCCGCGCTCGTCGCGTCCCCAGGACCAGGTGTTGCGCAACCACAGGTGCGGCAGAAGGTCCACCGAGGCCGCCTCGGGGCCGTGGTTGGTGATGGAGATGGTGATGCAGATGTCGTCGGGTGAGGCTTTCGCGTAGGTGACCTGAACGTCGAAGAACCGGTTCTCGTCGAGGATGCCCGTGTCGGCCAGCTCGTATTCGCGGTCGTCACGCCCACGTCGGGCGTTCTCCTCGCGCAGATGAGCGTAGGGATACTCTGCGTGCGGATAGCGGTAGAGCCACTGCATCCAGCTGTGCGTCGGCGTTCCATCGACCGCCCAGAAGTACTCCTTGACGTCCTCACCGTGATTGCCCTCCTCGTTGGCGAGGCCGAACAGTCGTTCCTTGAGGATCGGATCCTTGCGGTTCCACAGTGCGAACGAGAAGTTGAGGAACCCGAAGCGGTCGCAGATTCCGCCGATGCCGTCCTCACCCCAGCGGTATGCCCGCTTGTGCGCCTGATCGAACGGGAACGACGCCCAGGCGTTGCCGTCCTCGGAGTAGTCCTCGCGCACCGTGCCCCACTGACGTCCCGCCAGGTACGGACCCCACTGACGCCACGGGCCGCTGACTCCGGGCGATTCTGCCAACCGAGTGTGTTCGACGGTGGACGGGGTGGGAACGGTCACGGGGTTGGTGGTCACGGCACACAGTCTGGTCGTTCGCGCTCAACGATGCACGCCGACGTTTGCCGCCAGATACCCGACGCGGCGTTGGACTGCGGCAATCTCTCGGACGCCATCGGTGAGCATGCTCCGTTCGAGCGGGGACAGCTCCGCCATGATCAACACGTCTCCGGGTCGATGTCCCGCCACGAGCTGGTTCACCTGATGCGACAGACGAAGACGCTGCAACAGTGCGAACACCTCGGTCAGTGTGGCGACATCGCGTTCGGAGAGCAGGCCGTTGCCCGACGCCGCCTCCAGTCGCGCAGGGGTCGAGGACGACCCGATCCCGACCGACAGTCCACCCCAGCGAGCGAGGTTGACGATGGGGGTCAGCGCGTGGGCCTTGAGGTCGAAGGTGCCGCCTCTGCGAGCCAGCACATCTCGAAGTGAGCGCAGCCGGGCTCGTCCGGCGAGTGCCTCACGCAGTTGCAACCGCAGCGCGTCGGGGTGATCGACCAGTTGTCGACGGTAGGCCTCGGGGACGGTGTGCAGTTCACTTGGTCCCCAGACCACCCTGCCGTCGATCATCAGCGAGGACATGATGAGACCGGAATCCCCTGCCGGATTGCCACGATCGCCGAAGGGGTTGCTGAGCCAGTGCTCGGCGGCGGATTCCCACTGCCGTGCCGAGCGCGCGAAGCGCGGCGAACTCGCCACCGCGCCATTGGTGTCCGAGGGCAGTCCGGCACCGTCGAGATCTGCGTGCACTCGGACGGCCAACTCCATCAGTGCTTCGTCGCGGGTTCTCGGCATCGCATCCGACTGTCCAGTCGAATCGGGGTCGGCCGTGGCATCCAACCAGCTCAAAGCGCTGTCGATATCGGAGGACGGCATCGCTTCTCGACGCGCGACGCTGCCGAGAGTTATCCAGGCGACGTTGTTGCGCGGTACCTCCGGCCGAGCCGACCACTCGATCTCGACGGCTCGCCGCACGAGACTGTCCGCCACCACCGACAGGATTGCACTGACTGCCATGGCGTCGGTCCCACCTCGGAACAGGTCCACAACGAGGCGCGGCACGAGCTTTCCCACCTCGGCGAGTTCGGCGGGGGTCGACGCCGACATGACTGCTCGACGGACCACGAAACTTCGCCTGGTGGACGCGGCGTACAGGTCGGAATCGTCGACGACGCCGAGTATCTCACCGCGGGTCGACACCACCGGCATATGCCGCAGTCCACGTTCGAGCATGTCCATCAGCACAGTGCCTGCGAGACGGTCCGCAGTGACGGTCTCGGCGGGCGAGGTCATCACCCGTTCGATCGGGGTGTCGATGCCGACCCCGGCGGCCACCACGCGCACTCTGAGGTCACGGTCGGTGAAGATCGCATACCGCGAACCTCGCAGCGGGATCAGAACGTACGAACTGCCCTGCTCGGTCATGTGTCGAACCGCGTCTCGTACGGTGGTGCCGACGGTCGTGAACACAGCAGGGGCAGAAATCAATTCGCCGACGGTGCGGCCGGCAGTGCCTTCCCTCGGTCCGGCCCGGTGCGCGGAAGCGGACGTGACGGCATCGGCCAGAAACGCCAGCCCGGTCGGCGTCGCGAACCACGGTCGACTCAGCTCGCCGGGCAGCTCGAGTACGACGCTCGGTTCGATTGCCCGCACACCGAATTCGACGGTGCCGCCCGAGAGCAGCGCCGAAAATCCGAAGACCCCACCGACTCCGATGGTGTCGATCGGTACCTCGGCGGGCTGGGCGTGGTCCGGGTGCAAAATCACCACTCGTCCGGTGCGCACCATGAACACTGTGTCGGTGGCGGTCTGCTCGGTCGCTCGTCCCGGACCCACAACCCATGCACCACTGGCATATTCGTGCTCGACGGCAGCCGCGGCGATCTCGGCCAGCGCCGCGGGTGGCGCTCCTTGGAACGGTGGGTGCGCGCCGAGGAAGTCGGCGAGCGCTGAGCTATCCGCCACGGATCAGGTCGGCGCATTTCTCCGCCATCGTCATGACGGTGATGTTGGGGTTGACGTAGGGCAGCTTGGGCATCGCCGACGCGTCGACCACGCGCAGGTGCGAGACTCCCTTGACGCGTAATTCCGGATCCAGCACGGCCATGGCGTCGTCCACCGAGCCCATCCGCGCGGTGCCGGCGGGGTGGTAGACCGTGTTGTGCGTCTTGTGGACGTAGTCGAGCAGGTCATCGTCGGTGACGGCATCGGGCCCCGGTGCGAGTTCGCGTTCGATCCATCCCGACAGTGGACCGCGCGCGGCGATGACGCGCGCCAGTTTCAGACCAGCGAGCATCACTGCGTCGTCGTGGCCGTCCGGGTCGGTGAAGTACCGCGGATCCACCTTTGCGCGGTCCCGAAAGTCCCTGCTCCGCAATCGAACAGTGCCCCTCGACCGCCCCTGGGTCACATTGGGCGTCAGGCAGAACCCGTTGTCTGTGCTCGGATAGCCCCACCGCAGCGTATTCATATCGAACGGCACGCTGCCGTAGTGCATCATGATGTCCGGGTAGTTCAGTGTCGAGTCGGTCTGTGCGAACACACCGATCTCCCACCACTGCGAGGATGTGGTGGTCATGGGTTTGCTCGCCTCCCAGAACACCAGACCCTCGACGTGGTCGTCGAGGTTCTCGCCGACCCCGGGCGAGTCGACCCGTACGGCAATTCCCATCTCCCGTAGCTGTGCTGCGGGGCCGATTCCGGAGAGCATCAACAACTTCGGAGTGTCGATGGCACCTGCGGTCACGATCACCTCGCGTCGCGCGGACACGGTGTCGTATCCGGTCAGGTCCGGACGTTGGTACCGCACACCCGTCGCCGTCAGCGACTCGTCGATCAGGATGTCGCTGATCCAGCAGTCGGTACGCACCTCGAGGTTCGTCCGCGTGCCGATGATCGGATGCAGGTACGCGTGCGAGGTCGACATCCGCAGGCCGTCGGCGTCCGCGTTGATCTGAAACCAGCCTGCACCGTTGAGAACCGTCGCACCGCGGTTGAAGGCGACTGTGGGAATCCCTACCTCGGCGGCCGAGGCGAGTACCGCCGCACCGCATGGGTCACCGGGGGGCACGTCGCGAATTCGCACAGGCCCAGCCTGTCCACGACCGGTGTCGTTGTTCTCCACACGCGCGACGAACGGCAGGATGTCCGACGCTCCCCAACCGGTCGCACCGGCGGCGGCCCAATCGTCGAGAGTTTCCGGCGGCGGGTGAAATGCGATGCAGGAGTTGTGCGACGAGCAGCCACCGAGCACTTTCGCTCGCGCATGCCGCATGAAGCTGTTTCCGCGCTCCTGCGGTTCTACCGGATAGTCCCAGTCGTAGCCGGAGTCGAGGAGATGCATCCACTGGCTCAGTTCGAGAATCGCCCTGTCACCGACGTCCGTCGGTCCTGCCTCGACCAGGCACACGCTCACGGAGGGATCCTCGCTCAGTCTCGCGGCGAGCACACATCCCGCCGTCCCACCTCCTGCGACGACGTAGTCGAACTGAGTGTCTGTCACTGCACGCTCCTTCTAATCGCCCGCGGAGGCATGAGATTTCAGAGTGCCGATGTGATTGCGTCCCTTCACTGCGTACCACAGCAAGCCCACGCCCAGGATGCCGCCGATGTAGACGAACGCGCCGAATGTGTTGTACCAGGGGGTGCCGTACACCGCCTCGCGCGGCCACGCGAGGTTGAGGGCCATTCCGCCGCCCCACAGCACTGCTGCGATATTGACCGGCAGCCCCCACCTACCTATCGTGAAGTACCCCTCGGCTTTCACCTCTTTCGGAGGCCACTGACCGTGCACCCGCTTGACCAACAGCGGGCCGGTCACCATCAGGTACGCGAGGTAGATCATGATGATCGCGATCGAGGTCAGGACCGTGAAGATCTGCGGCTGACCGATGTTGACCACGAGGATGACGATGGCCAGTACGCCGATGGTCACCGCGGGCACCACCGGGGTCTGGGTCTTCGGATTCACCTTGGCCAGGCTCTCACCGAACGGCAACGCGTTGTCTCGAGCCATGGCGAACGTGAGTCGGATCGCCGCGGTGTGCACTGCCAACGAGCACACGAAGACCGCGATGACGATGCAGATCAGGAAAACGGTGCCCAGCGGGCCCCACATCACCGCTTCGACGATGGATTGCAAGCTGCCGTCCGGGCTGCCGAGCGAGGGATCGTCGAGGTCCGGCGCAGCCATGACGGCGAACACGAGGATGGCTCCGCCGATCACGAACGAGGCGAGGATGGCGCGCAGGATGGCCGCGGGGGCGGTGCGCCGAGGTTCGACGGTTTCCTCGCCGAGTGAGCTCGCAGTATCGAACCCGTACATGACGTAGCCCGAGGCCAGCGACGCGACCAAGAACGCACCGAGGTACCCGCCGCTTTCCCCGGCACCGTAACCGTTGGTGGAGAAGAACACCTCGGGGCCACGAGTGATGTTGGCCGCGAGCAGAATCGCGATCAGCACGGCAGCAATGAGCTCGATGAACACACCCGCACTGTTGATCATCGCCATCAGGCGAACTCCGAGCGCGTTGATCGTGGTGGTGATCGCGATCAGAATCGCTCCGAGGAGGACGGCGTTGGCCGCGAAGTCTCGGGCACCGCTACCGTCACCGACGATCTGGAACCCGCTCCAGATGCGTGGCAGATTCAACTGCAGCGCGAGGGCGACGGCGGCCAGCGTCACGATCGAGGCCGTCAGCATCAACCATCCCGCTGACCATCCGACGATTCTACGGCCCAACAGCTTTGCCCAGTTGTACACCGATCCGGCTACCGGATATTTGGCGGCCAGTTCCATGAAACACAGGGCCACGCAGAGCTGCCCCACGAAGACCGCGGGCCACGACCACAGGTAGGCCGGCCCGGCGGTGCCGAAGCCGAAGTAGAACAGTTGGAATGTGCCGGTGAGAATGGAGATATAGCTGACGCCTGCGGCGAAGCTGGCGAATTTACCGAGACTGCGGTCGAGTGATTCCTTGTAGCCGAAATCGCTCATCCCACTCGAGCTGTCCTGTATCGATGCCATACTCGCGGCCTTTCCCATCGTGCATTACCGGGTGCCGAACCACCCCGCCGCCGTGGGTGAGGTGTTGTGCCAAATATGCTTCGCTTCTTGATATTCGGACAAACCGGACGGACCGAGTTCGCGGCCGTTTCCGGACTGCTTGAAGCCGCCCCATTCCGCGGCGGCCGTATAAACACCGAAATCGTTGAGCCACACCGTTCCATGGCGCAGCCCACGCACCATTCTTTCGCCTCGAGCGGCGTCGGACGTCCGAACTCCCGCGGCGAGACCATAATTCGTATCGTTTCCCAGCAGGAGCGCTTCGGCCTCGGTGTCGAAACGCTCCACAGTGAGTATGGGCCCGAATGTCTCCTCCTGCACGATATTCATCGACCTGTCGCAATGGTCGAATATCGTCGGCAAGAAATAGCTACCCTCATCCAAATCCGAATTGTCCGGCTTGGTCCCACCGATCACCAGAGTCGCGCCTTCTGCGATCCCCCCTGCGACGAATCCCTCGATCTTCTCGCGCTGCGCCTGCGATACCAGTGGTCCGGTCTCGGTGGCAGGGTCCATACCCGGTCCTATCACGATGTCCTGGGCGCGCGCGGCGACGGCAGCGACGAACCTGTCGGCAACGGACTCCTCGATGATCAGCCGAGTACCGGCCGAACACACCTGACCCGAGTGCAGGAACACCCCTGTCAACACGTTGTCGACCGAATCGGCGAAAGACTGATCGTCAGCCACCGCGTCGGCGAACACGATGTGCGGATTCTTGCCTCCGAGCTCGACGGCGACCTTGGTGACGTTCTCCGCCGCCGCGGCGAGGATGGTCCTACCGGTTGCCAACCCGCCGGTGAACGAGATGAAGTCCACGTCGCGGTTTCTGGTGAGCGCGTCCCCGAGAACCGCGCCGCTGCCTTGGAGCAGATTGACCACCCCGGACGGCACGCCGGCTTCCTCGATCAACTTGGTGAACGCGATGGTGCTGAGCGGAGTCACCTCGCTGGGCTTGAGCACCATCGTGCAACCTGCCGCCAACGCGGGCGCGATCTTCCACGAGATCTGCAGCAACGGATAGTTCCACGGCGCGATCATGACGCAGACACCGATCGGTTCGTGGACCACACGGCTGAGAATCTCGGGCCGGTCGACGTCGATCAGTCGATCCGCCTGCACCGCAACCAGATCTGCGTAGAACCGGAATACCGACGTCACGTCGTCGATGTCGATCTCACTCTCGCCGAACGTCTTTCCCGTGTCGAGAGTCTCGATGCGCGCGAGTTCTGCCTTGTCGCGCTGAAGGAGATCTGCGATACGGGTGAGCAGAGCGCTGCGCTCGCCCACGGTCACCGAACGCCACGGCCCGTCGTCGAACGCGGTCCGCGCCGCGGCAACCGCGCGCAGGGCGTCATCGGATGTGGCCTCGTCCACCACTGCGACCGTGCTGCCGTTCGCGGGATCGATGACCTCTCGGGTACCGCCGTCACCGGATCCTTGCCACTGCCCGTCGATCAACAGTGAGGGTCGCAGCGAAGTCGGGTCGAGTCCTGCATCGGAGTCGGTCACTGAAACGCCTTCTTCCGTGTGTGGGCCTGATCGTGGTTCTACGGTATGCCCTCAGGCGGCCGGTGACGCCAACGAATCAGGTCGCGTCGCCCTTCGGTGCGCGATACCGAACGATTGCGAACAGCGAGAGCATCGAGTGCAGTTTGCGCAGGACCGCACTGCACGCAAACCGCACTATGGTGGTGTTCATGACGATCGAAGACATCGGTGGCAGACGAACGGTGACAGCTGACGAGTTACTCCTGTTGGTGGGTGATCATCTGCTCATCGAGGAAGGCGTTGCGACCGGGTTCATCGAGAGCGCAGGGCAGGTGGCCGAAAATGTTGCGATCACCGTCACCGATGGCGTCGACGGAACCACCACGACCGAACGAGTGTTTCTTCCCGACGCCGAGGTGACGATCGAGCCTGCCGATCGCGGCCGGGCCCCGGTCACCATGTAGCCACCACGGAATGCCTGCTCAGAAGCACATTCGTGTAACTCTGGAAACTTCACCCACACCAGTCACACTGGCACCGAACTGAGCTAGGGTGGCGGAAACCCGTCACCTCCGAAAGGCATCAGCCGTGCGTCACCGCCCAGCTCGCCCGACGATGCGCGTTACCGTCCTGGCCTGGAGTACTGCTCTCACGCTGGGCGTCGGCGCGGGTGTGGCGACGGCACAGCCCGACACCTCCATTTCTTCGGTCAGCGCAGTAGAGACCGTCAGGTCGGCCGATGCGCAGCAGTACAACGATGCACAGAACGCTCTGGTCAAAGGCCGCTACGATTCCGGGTTCGCCGCATTGGAGGCGCTGGCGGCCGCGGCCCCCGACGATGCCAACGTAGCGGCACTGCAGACGTTCTACGCCAACGCGACCGCCGATGCCGATGCCCGCGTTCGGCATTCGGCCCGCCTACGGGAGCTGTCTCCGACACTCGCCGATGCGGTCGACCGGGCTATCGCCGTCATCGATCGCACAGCAACCGAAGAGATCGACTTCGCACCGGTGACCGACGGTCCGCGCACCGCGATAGTGGTGCTGGGTCTGGGCCTGAACGGTGACGGCAGTATGGCAGCGGAGCTGGTTCAGCGGCTACGCTCCGCCGTCGCGGCAGCCGAGCTCTCCCCCGATTCGCCCATCATCGTCACCGGCGGAAATCCGCAGAACGGGATCACCGAGGCCGAGGCGATGCGGCGATGGCTGATCGACAACGGGATCGAAACGGACCGCATTCATGCCGAATCCACTGCGAACTCGACGGTGCAGAACGCGCAGCATGCCACCGCGCTGGCTGCGGAGATCGGTGCCGAGTCCATCGTACTGGCAACGACTCCGAGCCATCTGCGACGCGCAATGTCGGACTTCGAGATTGCCGGTGCCGACGTGATCGGTGCTGCCACCACAACTCCCGAGGACATACCCGATCTTCCTGCACTCGCTCCCACCTCGCGGTTGGGCATGACCGTCGATGCCACCAAGATCCTCGGAATCCCGCGCTTCTACTGACGCGACCATCCCCGCAGTACCGATTCCGTTCCCGCCTCGAACATCGATCGACGGGTCTGTTCGTCCGAATCGGCAAGCATTGCCAGCTCGAGTGACACCAATCCGTGCACGATCGCCCAGAACGAGTGGGTGATCAACTCGACCGACGCGCCGCGCAGAACGCCGCCTCCGACAGCGCTCGTGACTGCCGCCCGGAGCGGATCCATCGCTGCATCGGCGAGATGCGCCTCGTCCGCTACATCGACTCCGCCGAGCACACCCCCGAACATCACCGCGTACAGGTTGGGGTTACGCAGTGCCCAGTCCCGGTACGCCGCCGCGAGTTCGCGCAGATCGACCTCGGGATCGCCGGTGACGGGAACTCGACGTTGTGCGTCACCGAAACTGGAGAACGACGCAGAGAACAACGCCACCAGCAGCTCCGCACGACCACCGAACAACGAGTAGATGGCCGTGGTCGACGTCCCTTCGGCTGCGGCCAATTTGCGCAGTGACAACGATTCGACGCCGTGCTGAGCGACGCTTTCCGCTGCAGCCTCGAGCAGCCTGAAACGTAGCTCCGCGTCGTGAATTCTCGGTCTCGCCACTTGCGAAACCTACCACAACAGTGTTTTATAACAGTGTGACGAAATAGTGAGCAGCCCATGAAAGATTGGACCCCCATGCCACCCATCATCGAAGGTCGCCGCACCGTCGAATCCGATCGCGAGACCGTGACGGTGTTCCTCATCGGAATGCGCATCAACAATCCTGTGGCGATTCGTTCCTGGCTTCCCGTCGCAGGCGCGATGCCGAAGATGCTTCGCCATCTCGAACGCGACCCGAAATCGGGACTGCTGAGTTACCACTCGTGGTTCGGCCGCACGACCGTTCTCGTCAGCTACTGGCGCAGCGCCGAGGACCTGACGCGATTCGCATCGGATCCCGATGCGCCCCATGCTCCCGCGTGGCGCTCCTTCAATCGAGCGGTGGCAGCCACCAGGCACGTCGGGGTGTGGCACGAGACCTACACCGCAAGCGCAACGAACAGCGAATCGATCTATGTCAACATGCCCTCGTTCGGTCTGGCCGCCGCGCTGGGAGGCACCGAGGTCGGCCCCGGATCGCAGACGTGGAAGCAGCGAATGACCCGCGGGCACTGACGATGTGGCCCTACAGGAAGGTGCCGGCCCGCGACGCGAGGTCCAGCACCGGCTGCGGGAACACTCCCAGTGCCACGGTGACTACCACCGATACTCCGATAGCGAGCGTCACCGACGCCGTCGGACGCACCATCGTGGCGGTGCGGTCGGTGGGATCGGTGAAGAACATCAGCACGATCACTCGAACGTAGAAGAACGCGGCGATCGCGCTGCACACCACCCCGACGACCACCAGTGCGGCTCCGCCGGCGCCCGAGGCAGCGCTGAACACCGCGAACTTGCCGATGAAACCACTGGTGAGCGGGATACCGGCGAAAGAGAGCAGAAACAGCCCGAACACGGCAGCGACGAGCGGTGAACGTCGACCGATCCCTGCCCACCGGTCCAGATCGCCCACCTCACCACGTTCGTCTCGGGCCAGACCGATGATCGCGAATCCACCGAGAGTGCTGAACGCGTAGGCCACGAGGTAGAACATGGTGGCCGAGACACCGGAATCACCCACATCACCCGAATTACCCAGCGCGGTCACTCCGGTGAGGATGAAGCCGGTGTGCGCCACAGACGAGTAGGCCAGCATCCGCTTGACGTCCGTTTGCGTCACTGCGACAACCGAACCGAGCACCATCGTCGCGACCGCGATCACCCACAGCATCGGCCGCCAACTCGACTCGAGTCCAGGCAGCGCCATCCCGAAGATCCGCACGATCGCGCCGAAGGCCGCCACCTTGGTCACCGTCGCCATCAATGCGGTCACCGGCGTGGGCGCACCCTGATAGACATCGGGAATCCACGAATGAAAAGGCACTGCACCGACTTTGAACAGCAGCCCCACAGCCAGCAATGCGACACCGATCAGCGCCAGCGATCTGCCCTGTCCATCTGCCGCGATGGCCTCGGCGATGCCGTCCAACCGGACGGTACCGGCGTAGCCGTACAAGAACGCGACTCCGAACAGAAAGAACGCGGAAGAGAAAGCTCCGAGCAGAAAATACTTCAGCGCCGCTTCCTGGGAGAGCAACCGGCGTCGCCGTGCCAGACCGCACAGCAGATACAGCGGCAGCGAGAACACTTCCAAGGCGACGAACATCGTCAGCAGATCCGCGGACGCCGGGAACAGCAGCATGCCGCCGATCGCGAACATCGCAAGCGGAAAGACCTCGGTCTGAGCAACTCCTGCGTCGACGGCTTCTCGTTCGGCCACGCTTCCGGGAATGGTGGAGGCTTGCGGGGTGAACGAGTCGATTCGGCGCTCGGCACCGGACTCGGTGACGGCGACGGTGCGTTCCGCCAGGAGCGCAAGGGCCGGAATCGCCACCAACACAATGGTTCCCTGCAGAAACAGCGTCGGCCCATCGATTGCCACCGCACCGGACATCGCCGAAGCCTCGGTGCCGGCCAGAGCGATCACTGCAACCAGTGCCGCCACCAGACCGGCGAGCGCAAGACCCAGATGCGTTGCCCGACGTGCCCGCCTCGGGACGAATGCTTCGACGAGGACTCCGAGAACCGCGACTCCGAAGACGATCAGCATCGGCGAGAGCAGACCGTACTGCACCTCGGGTGTGGTCATCACTGACCTCCTGAACTGTCGACAATCGTGGATTGCACAGCCGGAGTGATGACATCGAGCGCCGGCTTCGGATACACCCCGAACACGATGAGCAATGCGAGCAGCGGAACCACCACCACCAACTCACGAGGGACGAGATCGGAGATCTTGTCGTTGCCCACTCGGACCGGACCCGTCATCACCCGCTGATAGAGCCAGAGAATGTAGATCGCCGACAGCACCAGCGCGCCGGTGGCCACGATCGCCGCGACACCGTACCGACCGAATGTGCCGATCAATACCAGGAATTCACTGATGAACGGGGCCAGTCCAGGAAGCGAGAGCGTGGCCAGTCCCGAGATCAGAAAAGTTCCGGCGAGTACCGGCGCGACCTTCTGCACCCCACCGTAATCTGCGATTGCCCGTGAACCACGACGAGAGACGAGGAAGCCCGCGATCAAGAACAACGCAGCCGTGGAAATCCCGTGATTGACCATGTAGAGCGTTGCACCGGCCTGACTCTGCCCCGTCATCGCGAAAATACCGAGAATGATGAATCCGAAATGCGAAATCGAGGTGTACGCAATCAGTCTCATCATGTCGGTCTGGCCGATCGCGAGGATCGCTCCGTACACGATGCCGATCACCGCCAGGGTGATGATCCATGGCGCGAAAGTCTGCGATGATCCGGGAAAGAGCTCGAGGCAGAAGCGCAGCATCGCGAACGTGCCGACCTTGTCCACCACTGACATCATCAGCACGGCTGTCGCGGGAGTGGATTGCACGGCGGCATCGGGCAGCCAGGTATGGAACGGCCACAGCGGCGCCTTGATCGCGAAGGCGAACATGAAGCCCAGGAACAGCGCGTTGAGCACCGCCGAATCCACGCCGAGCCCGCCCGCTGCCGCCGCATCCGCGATGGTGCGCAGATCGAACGTACCCCCGTCGAACGGACTCCCCGCCCTGGCCGTGACGACGTACAACCCGATGACTGCAGCCAACATCACCAGTCCACCGAACAGGTTGTACAGCAGGAACTTCACCGCGGCTCGCGTCCGCTCGACGCCCCCGAAACCACCGATGAGGAAGTACATCGGGATCAGCATCGCCTCGAAGAAGATGTAGAACAGCAACACGTCCAGCGACAAGAACGAGACGATCACCATGGACTCGACCACCAGGATCAACGCCGTGTACGTGTGCGGGGACCGTCGAGAACCGTGGTTCGCCACCCGGCTGCCATCGTGCCAGCCCGCGATCAGCAACAGCGGCGTCAGAACGGTGGTCAACAACACCAGCACCAGGCCGAGTCCGTCGAGACCGAGCGTGTAGCGCGCACCGAACGCCGCTATCCAGGAATGGTCCTCGACGAACTGGTACCGATCTCCCCCGGTGTCGAAGGCGACCGCGAGTGCGACCGACACCGCGAGGGTACCGGTGGCGAAACCCACTGCGACGCTACGCGCCAACCTCGGTCGATCAGCTGGGAGAAGGGCG
Source organism: Rhodococcus sp. MALMAid1271 (assembly GCF_049195265.1). NCBI lineage: Bacteria > Bacillati > Actinomycetota > Actinomycetes > Mycobacteriales > Nocardiaceae > Rhodococcus > Rhodococcus sp. MALMAid1271. The sequence continues at coordinate 80,257 of NZ_JBMIRQ010000097.1, forward strand.
ACGACGACAGCGCCCAGAACGGGAAGCACCCACAGGACGGTCAACCCGGGAATCGTCACAGAACCACCACCATCAGCACGACGAGAACAGCCCCGGCGAACATCGCCAGCGCATAGGACCGAACGAATCCGGTTTGCAGGCGCCGAGATCGAGTCGATACGCCTCCGATCGATCTCCCCACCCCGTCCACGACGGCGTCGATGCCCGCTGTGTCGGCGAGTACCAATGTGCGCGTGAGTTTTTGGCCCGGACGCATGAACACGGCCTCGTTGACGGCATCTCCGTACAGATCCACTCGCGCCGCTCTGGTCAAGCCCGACACATTCTCCGGTGGTGTCTCGGGAACCTCGTGGGCGATGTACTTGCGGTAGGCGACGCTCGCGCCCGCGAGCACCACCACGAGCACTGCGACCGTCACGACCCAGGCGGGTATCGTGTGCTCCTCGTGCGCCGACCCCACCACCGGCTCCAGCCACGTCTCGAGGCGTCCGCCCACCGTGAGGAAGGCACCCGCAGCGACCGAGCCGATGGCCAGAACGATCATCGGGGCGGTCATCGTCGGCGGTGCCTCGTGCGGATGTGCTTGCGCCGCCCATCGTTTCGGCCCGAAGAATGTCATCAGCATCACCCGGGTCATGTAGAACGCCGTCAGTCCCGCACCGAGCAACGTCACGCAGCCGAGCACCACACCCTCCGCTCCCCCGGCCGCGAACGCGACCTCGATGATGGGGTCCTTGGCGAAGAAGCCGGAGAACGGTGGTACCCCGATGATGGCGAGGAAGCCGAGGCCGAACGTGGCGAACGTGATCGGCATCGCGGCGCGAAGCCCGCCGAACCGTCGCATGTCGGTCTCGTCGTTCATCGCGTGCATCACCGAGCCCGCCCCCAGGAACAGACCGGCCTTGAAGAACCCGTGCGAGAGCAGCAGCGCTATGGCGAAGGGGTATCCGGACGGGCCGAGCCCGGCGGCGAGCACCATGTACCCGATCTGGCTCATCGTCGACGCCGCGAGCGCCTTCTTGATGTCGTCCTTGGCGCAGCCGATCACGGCACCGAACAGCAACGTGATGGCACCGACGGTGACGGTAGCGGCTCGGGCGACCGGCGACGCCTCGAACACCGGGCCGGAGCGCACGATGAGATACACACCTGCAGTGACCATGGTCGCCGCGTGGATGAGAGCCGACACCGGCGTCGGGCCCTCCATCGCATCACCGAGCCACGACTGCAGCGGCACCTGGGCCGACTTGCCGCAGGCCGCCAACAGCAACATCAGCGCCATCGCCGTCGCGACCGACTCACCGGCGGTACCGATTCCGGCGAACACGACGTCGTACTGCACCGATCCGAAATTCACGAACATGATCATCAGCGCAATGGCGAGGCCGATATCACCGACCCGGTTGACCACGAAGGCTTTTCGTGCGGCCGATGCTGCCGACGGCTTGTGCTGCCAGAACCCGATGAGCAGGTACGACGCGAGCCCGACGCCCTCCCACCCCAGATAGAGGCCGAGGAAGTTGTCGGCAAGGACCAGCAGCAGCATGGCTGCGAGAAACAGATTGAGGTACGCGAAGAATCGTCGGCGTCCGGGGTCGTGGCTCATGTAGCCGATGGAGTAGACGTGGATGAGTGATCCGACGCCGGTGATCAGCAGGACGAAGCAGATCGACAGCTGGTCGGCGCGAAGGCCGAAGTCGACCTGCAGCTGATCGACCGGCACCCATCGGAACAGCGACTGACCGAGCGCTCGGCTCGACTCGTCACGTCCGAGCATCGAGACGAACACCAGTGCCGCGACGACGAACGAGGCCACGGCTGCAGCTGTGGCAACCAGGTGCCCCCAGGAGTTGCAGCGCCGCCCGCCGAGCAGCAGGACGGCCGCACCGAACGCCGGCAGAGCCGGGAGAAGCCACAGTATCGACATCGTTTCAGCTCCCCCGTCAGTTCTTCATCAAGGAGTTCTCGTCCATCGAGATCGAGCGACGAGAGCGGAAGATGGCCATGATGATCGCCAGGCCCACCACCACCTCGGCAGCAGCGACCACCATGGTGAAGAACGCGAACAACTGTCCGTCCAGATTTCCGTGCATGCGGGAGAACGTGACGAACGCCAGATTGACTGCGTTGAGCATCAATTCGATGCACATGAACACGATGATCGCGTTGCGCCTGACGATGACACCCGCCGCGCCGATGGTGAACAGCAGAACCGACAGATAGAGGTAATTCTCGGGATTCATCGCTCGTCACCGTCGGTTCGTGGCTCGGCGAACATGGCATTGACAGAGGACTGCGATTCGGTCCCGTCCGGCAGCAGAGCGCGGCGATCGACGCCGTTGTGTCGGGCGTACACACCCGGGCTCGGCAAGGGCGTCACTCTGGTGCCGTCTCGGAACCGATCCCGGGATATTTCGCGCTGCCCCTTGACCGGTCCGAGTGCTTCGCGGTGCGCCAGGATCATCGCCCCGATGGTTGCAGTGATCAACAGCGCGCCGGTCAGCTCGAACGCCCACACGTATTCGACGAAGATCAGCTCGGCCAGGCCCTCGACGTTGCCGGTGGAATTGGCTGCGTCGAGCCCTGCGAATTCGAGCCGACCGGTACTGGCCGCGTCACGCAGCAGGACCCCGATGATCAGCAGTCCGAAGCCGATCCCGATGACGACGGCCGCGACGCGATGCCCGCGCAGCGTCTCCGACAACGATTCCGAGGTGTCGACTCCGACCAGCATCAGCACGAACAGGAAGAGCATCATCACCGCGCCGGTGTAGACGACGATCTGCACGACACCGAGAAACAGTGCCCCCTGAGCCATGTAGAACGTCGCCAGCACCACCATCGTGGCCGCGAGGAACAGCGCCGAGTAGACCGCTTTGGTGCTCATCACCACCCCGAGCGCGCCGATGACCGCAACGACACCCAAGGTCCAGAACTGCACCGCCTCACCGGTGGACGTCGACTCCAGTGCCAGTTGTACGGCCGCTGCCTGCGCAGTCATCGAACCGGTCCGCTGTCGGTCTCGACCGCACCCTCGGTGCCGGTGACGGTGCCGCGGTAGTAGTCCTCGGCGGTGCACCCAGGTGCCATCGCATGCGGCGGCGGGACCATGTCGGGCTCCATCGGTGCCAGCAGAGCATCCTTCTCGTAGATCAGATCTGCTCTGTTGTCACCGGCGAGTTCGTACTCGTTGGTCATCGTCAAAGCCCTTGTGGGGCAGGCCTCTACACACAACCCGCAGCCGATGCAGCGGAGGTAGTTGATCTGATAGACCCCACCGTATCGCTCGCCCGGTGAGAATCGTTCGGTCTCGGTGTTGTCGGCACCTTCGACGTAGATGGCATCGGCCGGGCAGGCCCATGCGCAGAGCTCGCAGCCGATGCACTTCTCGAGGCCGTCCGCGTACCGGTTGAGCTGATGGCGGCCGTGGTAGCGGACCTCGGTCGGCTTCTTCTGCTCGGGATACAGTTCGGTCTCGGGCTTTTTGAACATCGTGGCGAACGTGACGCCGAAACCGGCGATGGGACCGAGAAATTCAGGCATCGGCATTCTCCTTCTCGGGCGTGGTCACTGGGGACCGGGTACCGGCGTGCCGGCTCGAAAATCGCGAGCCCTGCGCAGGAGTGGGAGGAATCGGGAATCCTCCGGCCAGGGCGTCGAACTCTGCCTCGGCAGCAGACGTCGACACGTGTCGATCGCGGGTGCGTCTTCGCAGCATCGACAACAACGAGCCCAGGACGGCGAGAGCGAAGACCATCGAGACGATGAACGTGACGAGCGGAACGTCGAATCGCCCGGTACCCAGTACTCGCACTGTTGCAATGACCATCACCCAGATCAGCGCGACCGGGATGAGGATCTTCCACCCGAAATTCATGAACTGGTCGTACCGCAGACGCGGCAGAGTCGAGCGCAGCCAGATGAACACGAACAGGAACATCCAGACCTTGAGGGTGAACCACAGCACCGGCCACCACCCGGAATTGGCACCGCTCCACAGGCTCAGCGGAATCGGCGCGTGCCAGCCTCCGAGGAAGAGGGTGGTGGCGAGTGCCGAGACGGTGACCATATTGATGTACTCGGCGAGCATGAACATCGCGAAGCGTAGTGACGAGTACTCGGTGTGGAACCCGCCGACCAGCTCTCCTTCGGCCTCGGGCAGGTCGAACGGGGCGCGGTTGGTTTCACCGACCATGGCCGTGACGTACACCAGAAACGAGGGCAGCAGCAGGAACACGTACCAAGTGTTCTGTTGCGCAGCAACGATTCCGGATGTCGACATCGTGCCCGCGTACAGGAATACCGCGGCGAACGACAGACCCATCGCGACCTCGTACGAGATCACCTGGGCGGTCGAGCGAAGTGCTCCGAGCAGCGGGTATGTCGAACCCGATGCCCATCCGGCCAGGACTATGCCGTACACACCGACCGAGGTGACCGCGAGAATGTACAGAACCCCCACCGGAAGATCGGTCATCTGCAGCTCGGTCGTCGTCCCGAACACCGACACCTGCGGTCCGAACGGGATCACGGCGAAGGCCATGAACGCCGGAACCACCGAGATGATCGGTGCCAGAATGTAAATCGGCTTGTCGACGCCGGCGGGAGTGATTCCCTCTTTCAGGGCGAGCTTGATCCCGTCCATCAGCGACTGCAGCAGTCCCCACGGACCGACACGGTTGGGCCCCACCCGCATCTGCATCCACGCCATGATCTTGCGTTCGACATAGATGGCGATCAGTGGTGTGAGCACCAGGAAGACGAAGACGGCCACTGCCTTTCCGACGACCAACCACCACGGGTCGGTGCCGAACATCGACAGATCGGTCGGTGCGGCGACGATCATGACGAGACCTCCTCATCGAGCTGTCCTGTCGCAGCCGTAGGCCCCGTCCGCAGCTTCACCAGATCGCCCGAGGCCGCACCGAGAGTCCGATACACCGCCGAGCCGGGCGAGTTCATCGGCACCCACACCACGTTGTCGGGCAGATCGGTGATCGTCAGCGGCAGCGTGATCGAACCACGCTCGGTCTCGACGACGACCAGATCACCCTCCTCCGCGCCGATATTCGACGCCGTCCTCGCAGACAGTCGGACCACCGGTGACCGCCCGGTCCGCGCGAGATTGTCCTCGCCGTCCTGCATCCGTCCCGAATCGATCAGCATTCGCCACGTGGCCAGAATCGCGTGGCCGGGGGCAGGCGACGGCAGATCGCCACGCGCTGGCACCGGAGCGAGGATCTGGCGTTGGCCTGTCCAGGTGCCGAGACGAGCCAGTTCGTCTCGCGCAGCCGTCGCATCCGGAAGCGACAGTTCGACGCCCATCTGGGCGGCGATGGCGTCGAGTACGCGTTGGTCGGGCATCAGTGCGCCTGAACCGAGTGCCGTGCCGAACGCCCTGGGCCTACCTTCCCAGTCGACGAACGTTCCGGGCTTGTCGACCACCGGGGCCACCGGGAACACCACATCGGCACGCTCGGTCACCGCGCTGTGGCGCAGTTCGAGGCTGACCACGAACGCCGATCGATCCAGCGCATCGAGTGCGCCACGCGGATCGGGCAGGTCGTCGATATCGATTCCTGCTGTGACCACTGCGCGATCCGGGCAGGCATCGGCCAGGATCGCGGCAGTGTCGCGGCCCGCGTCCGCAGGGAGGTCGTCGATACCCCATACAGCTGCAACCTCGGCGCGTGCCGCCGAGTCCGCCACAGGCCGTCCACCCGGCAGCACGTTCGGCAGCGCGCCGGCGTCGAGTGCACCCCGCTCGCCTGCTCGACGTGGAACCCAGGCCATGGTCGCTCCCGTGCTGTCGACCAGAGCCGACACCGCAGACAATCCACCGGGAACGCAGCCGAGCCGCTCGCCCACGAGAACGATCGCCCCCGGCTCTCGGAGGAGCTGAGCAATCGAGTCGGTATCGCGGTCGCCGACACGCAGGGCGTCCAGCCACTGCGGCTCGTCACCGGGAATCGACTGCACGAGCGCACCACCGAGCTTGCTCAGCCCTCGACTTGCCCAGGGGGCGATCGATGCCACACGGACGCCGTTGGTGCGGTGCGCCGCACGCAGCCGCAGGAATATCAGTGGTGATTCCTCCTCGGGCTCGAAGGCCACCAGGAGGACGACCGGAGCATTCGCGAAGTCGGAGTAGGTGACCCCCAGCCCGGTCGCTGCCACGCGACTGGCCAGGAAGTTCGATTCCTCCGTGCTGTGATCACGATTTCGGAAGTCGATATCATTGGTGCGCAGTACTTTTCGGGCGAATTTCGCATAGGCGTAGGAGTCTTCGAGAGTCGATCGTCCGCCGACGAGCACCGCCGCACGCCCCACAGAGGCGGCCAATCCCCTTGCCGCGGCGGCCAGTGCGGCCGACCACGACGTCTCGATGAGGGCACCCGACTCGTCTCGGATCATCGGTGCGGTGATGCGATCCGGTTCAGTGGCATATTTGAACGCCCAGCGACCCTTGTCGCAGTTCCATTCCTCGTTGACCTGCGGATCATCCCCTGCGAGACGACGCAATACCGTGCCGCGTCGATGATCGGTGCGTTGAGCGCACCCTCCCGCACAGTGCTCGCACACACTCGGCGACGACGTCAGATCGTACGGCCGCGCACGGAACCGATACTCGATGTTGGTCAGAGCCCCGACCGGACAGATCTGAACTGTGTTACCCGAGAAATAGGAGTCGAACGGTTCGTCACCGAAGATGCCCACCTGTTGCACCGCACCGCGTTCGAGGAGCTCGATCGAAGGGTCGCCGGCAACTTGCTCCGCGAACCGAGTGCATCGAGCGCACAGAACGCAGCGTTCCCGATCGAGCAGGATCTCGGCCGACAACGGAATGGGCTTGGGATACGTACGTTTGGTCTCGGTGAACCTGGACTCGGTCCGTCCTGCGGCCATCGCCTGATTCTGCAGCGGACATTCGCCGCCTTTGTCGCACACCGGGCAGTCGAGCGGGTGATTGATCAGCAGCAGTTCCATGACGCCGCGCTGCGCCTTCTCGGCAGACTCGGACGTCACCTGCGTGCGTACGATCATGCCCTCCGCCACAGTCGTCGTGCACGATGCCAGCGGCTTGCGCTGCCCTTCGACCTCCACCAGGCATTGCCGACACGCGCCCACGGGATCGAGCAGCGGATGGTCGCAGAAGCGTGGAATCTGCACCCCCATCAACTCGGCGGCACGGATCACCAAAGTGCCCTTCGGAACACTGATCTCGTGATCGTCGATGGTCAACGTCACCAGCTCCACCGACACGTCGGTCATGACGAGAACTCCTCTGCCATCAACGTCGACAGGTGCGGATCGAACGGGCATCCGTGCTCGGTCACGTGTCGAACGTATTCGTCACGGAAGTGCGCCAGTGAGGACACGATCGGGCTCGCGGCCCCGTCTCCCAACGCGCAGAACGACTTTCCTGCGATGCCATCCGCTATATCGAGCAGCGTGTCCAGGTCGTCCTCGGTGCCGGTACCGGTGTCGAGTCGACGCAGTATCTGCACCAGCCAGTACGTGCCCTCCCGGCACGGTGTGCACTTGCCGCAGGATTCGTGTGCGTAGAACTCGGTCCATCGCAACACTGCTCGTACCACGCACGTGGTGTCGTCGAATATCTGCAATGCCTTGGTACCCAACATCGATCCGGCTGCTCCGACACCCTCGTAATCGAGAGGCACGTCGAGATGATCGTCGGTGAGGATCGGCGTCGACGAGCCGCCCGGCGTCCAGAACTTCAGTTGGTGGCCCGGTCTGACCCCACCTGCGTAATCGAGGAGTTCCCGCAACGTGATTCCCAGTGGTGCCTCGTACTGCCCCGGTCGGCATACATGACCGGAGATCGAGTACAGCGTGAAGCCGGGCGACTTCTCGGTGCCCATCGATCGGAACCATTCGATTCCCTTCCGTAATATCACCGGAACGCTGGCAATCGATTCGACGTTGTTGACCACCGTCGGACGCGCGTACAAGCCCGCGACCGCCGGGAACGGTGGACGCAACCGGGGTTGTCCGCGCCGTCCTTCCAGCGAGTCGAGCAGGGCTGTCTCTTCACCACAGATGTATGCGCCTGCACCGGCGTGGACCACCAACTCCAGATCGAATTCCGAACCGAGAACGCCCATTCCCAGATACCCCGCCGAGTAGGCCTCGGCCACCGCGGCCTGCAACCGCCGCAGCACCGGAACCACTTCCCCGCGCACGTAGACGAACGCGTGCGATGCGCGAATCGCGTACGCAGCGATGACGATTCCCTCGATCAGGGTGTGTGGACTGGCCATCAGCAGTGGCATGTCCTTGCAGGTGCCCGGCTCGGACTCGTCGGCGTTGACCACCAGATAGTGCTCTTTACCGTCGTTCTGCGGTATGAAGCTCCATTTGGTGCCGGTCGGGAATCCCGCACCCCCACGGCCCCGCAGGCCCGATTCCTTGACGAATGCGATGAGGTCGTCGGGGTCCATGGCGAGGGCTTTCTCCAGCCCTCGATATCCCTCGTGACTTCGATAGGTTTCGAGTGTCCAGGAGTTCTTCTCGTCCCAGAACTCGCTCAACACCGGCGTCAGGGCCATCTCAATTCCCCTTCGTCGGTGGATCGGTCTCGGCGGTGTTCGCGCGTGGTGGCACGGTGGCAGAGGGAGCCGGTGCAGGCTTCTCCCGCACCGTCTCCGACACTGCTTCTGCTCCGAGATCGGGATGTTCGTCCTGCACGTTCGGTTCCGTTTCGGGAGCCGACATAGCGTGTTCTCGCGCGTAGCGCAGACCGACGAGGCTGGCTTCACCTGCGCCACCGCTCGATTCGAGTGCACCGGGCCGCTCGTCGGCAAAACCGGCAAGAATGCGTTCGGTCTGTCGAAAGGTGCACAGTGGAGCGCCGCGCGTCGGGGTGACCTGCGCTCCAAATCGAAGTGCATCGACCAGAGCACGCGCCGTCGACGGAGAGCTGTTGTCGAAGAACTCCCAGTTGACCATCATGACCGGCGCGTAATCGCAGGCAGCGTTGCACTCGATGTGTTCGAGGGTGATCGTGCCGTCCTCGGTCGTCTCGCCGTGGCCGATGCCGAGGTGATCGGTCAATGCCTCCATGATCGCGTCACCACCCATGACAGCACACAGGGTGTTGGTACACACTCCGACGCGATACGTGCCGGTGGGCTCGCGCCGGTACATCGAGTAGAAGGTGGCAACGGCCGTCACCTCGGCTCCGGTGAGGTCGAGTACCTCGGCACAGAACTCGATGCCGGCAGGTGTCAGAGCACCGTCCTCGGATTGCACCAGATGCAGCAGTGGGAGCAGCGCAGAACGCGATTGCGGGTAACGCGCGAGGATGATGTCGGCGTCGGCACGTAGGCGAGTGCGCTGCTCGGGAGAATACGAGGCTCGTGCGCCGGGACGGGCGAGCTGCACCGCTTCCTCCGGCCGCGCTCCGAGTTGGATCAGAACCGGCTCCGACTGCGATTGTGCGGTCATCGGTCGACCCCGCCCATCACCGGGTCGATACTGGCCACTGCCGCAATGACATCGGAGATCATTCCGCCCTCGCACATCGCGGCGACCGCTTGCAGGTTGGTGAAGGACGGATCCCTGAAGTGCACCCGGTACGGCTGTGTTCCGCCATCGCTGACGATGTGCACGCCCAGTTCTCCTCGCGGCGACTCCACCGAGGAGAGCACTTGACCAGCCGGGACCCGCATACCCTCGGTGACCAGCTTGAAGTGATGAATCAGCGACTCCATCGAGGTGTCCATGATGGTACGGACGTGATCCTGCGAGTTTCCGAGCCCGTCTGGGCCCGACACCAACTCGGCAGGCCAGGCGATCTTCTTGTCGTCGATGACCACCGGCCCGGGACGCAGACGATCGAGGGTTTGTTCGACGATCTTCAACGATTCCTTCATCTCCTCCACCCGAATGAGATAGCGCCCGTAGCAGTCGCTTCCGGTGTCGGTGATGACATCGAACTCGTAGTTCTCGTATCCGCAGTAGGGATCGGAGCGACGCAGATCGTAGGGCAGCCCGGTGGACCGAAGCACCGGACCGGTGACGCCGAGGGCCATGCATCCGGTCAGATCCAGATATCCGACGTTCTCGGTTCTGGCCTTCCAGATCGGGTTGTCGTTGAGCATGAGTTCGAGATCGCGAAGTCGTCCGGGCATCACCCGCAGCAGCTCGCGAACCTTCTCGATCGCGTCCCCCGGCAGATCCTGCGACAGTCCTCCCGGACGAATGTAGGCGTGATTCATGCGAAGTCCGGTGATGGCCTCGAAGACGTCGAGGATCAGCTCGCGCTCGCGGAAGCCGAACAGCATCGCCGTCACCGCTCCCAATTCCATTCCGCCCGTGGCTAATGCGACGAGATGCGAGGAAATGCGGTTGAGCTCCATCAGCATCACTCGTACAACTGTCGCCCGCTCGGGAACGTCGTCGGTGATATCGAGGAGTTTCTCCACCCCCAGGCAATATGCGGTCTCGTTGAAGAACGGCGACAGATAGTCCATGCGAGTGACGAAAGTGACGCCCTGGGTCCAGTTGCGATATTCCAGGTTCTTCTCGATTCCGGTATGCAGGTAGCCGATCCCGCATCGCGCCTCGGTGACCGTTTCACCCTCGATTTCGAGAATCAGTCGCAGCACGCCGTGGGTGGACGGGTGCTGCGGTCCCATGTTGACCACGATCCGTTCGGTACCCGATCCGCGTGCCAGCTCGACGACGTCATCCCAGTCCTGACCGGAGACCGCGTAGATCGTCTCGTTCGTTGCGCTCATCAGCTGTACGACCTGCGCTCGTTGGGAGGCGCAATTCGAGCGCCCTTGTACTCGATCGGAATTCCGCCGAGCGGATAGTCCTTTCGTTGCGGATGGCCGACCCAGTCGTCGGGCATTTCGATTCGCGTGAGAGCGGGGTGACCGTCGAAGACGAGTCCGAAGAAGTCGTAGACCTCACGCTCGTGCCAGTCGTTGGTCGGATACACCCCGCAGAGCGAGGGAGTGTGCGGATCTGCGTCGGGGACGGCGACTTCGAGTCGCACCCGGCGCCCGTGCGTGATCGAGACGAGGTGGTACACCACGTGGAGTTCGCGGCCGACCTGGTCCGGATAGTGCACACCCGATGCGCCAGTGCACAATTCGAATCGCAGTTCCTCGTCGTCGCGCAACGCGTGGGCCACTGCAGGAAGATGCTGACGCGCGATGTGCAGTGTCAGCTCGCCCCGGTGTATCACCACCCGCTCGATGGCGTCGTCGGACGGCACCGGTGCATCACCGGATTCGAGAACTGCGGCCAGTCGGTCGACAAGGGCGTCGAAGTAGGTGCCGTACGGCCGCTCGGCGGTGTCCGCCGTTGCCACCGGCGGCTGCAGTCGTCCGTAGCCCGAGGTGTCACCCGTGCCCCGCACACCGAACATCCCGCCAGGTCCGCGCGTGGTCATCGCAGCATTCCTTTCAGATCGATCGTCGGGGTGGACGAGAGCGCCGCCGCTTCCGCGGCCGCGCGCACCTGCTCACGATTGACACCGAGCGGCATCTGTTGAATCTTCTTGTGCAGCTCCAAGATTGCGTTGAGCAACATCTCGGGTCGAGGTGGGCAACCAGGCAGGTAGATGTCGACCGGAACGATGTGGTCGACCCCCTGAACCACCGCGTAGTTGTTGAACATTCCGCCCGAGGATGCGCAGACTCCCATGGCAAGAACCCATTTCGGTTCGGCCATCTGGTCGTACACCTGCCGGAGCACCGGTCCCATCTTCTGGCTGACGCGCCCCGCCACGATCATCAGATCCGCCTGGCGCGGGGATGCGCGGAACGCCTCCATACCGAATCGCGCGAGGTCGAATCTGCCGGAGGTGGTCGCCATCATCTCGATCGCACAGCACGCCAGACCGAACGTGGCGGGCCACAGCGAACCCTTGCGGGCGTAACCGGCCAGGCCCTCGACCGTGGTCAGCAGGAATCCACTGGGCAGCTTCTCTTCGAGTCCCATCGATCACGCTCTTTCGGTTCCGCAGAAGGAGAACAATGCACTGTCTTTTCGTCGATCAGTCCCAACCGAGTCCGCCTCGTCGCCACTCGTAGACGTAGGCCACCGACACGTTGACGACGAACAGCCCCATCGCAACGAGGCCGAAGGCTCCCAGCACGTCGAGATGGACGGCCCAGGGATAGAGGAAGACGATTTCGATGTCGAAAATGATGAACAGCATCGCGGTGAGGTAGAACTTCACCGGAAACCGTTGCCCCGTCGGTGCATGCATCGTCGGCTCGATACCGCACTCGTACGCGTCGAACTTGGCACGGTTGTATCGGGCGGGTCCCACCATGGTGCCGACCATCACCGAGAACACCGCGAACACGATCGCGATGGCACCGAGAACAAGAATCGGAACGTAGGCGTTCACGGACATCCGCTCCCTCGATCGACGACCGCGCCGCCGCACACCGAATGCGACGGCCGTACCAATGTGACCTGAAACACACAGTATGGGTTCGGTGCGAATCTCGCGGGATTTCGAGCAGTCGAGTTTCGTAAACCGTTGACGCCCATAGCTCGCCCGCATCCAGAGGCCCGCGGACTGTGATCTATATCACTTGCTTTTCGAGGGTGCAGCGGTCACCACTTCCCGCGCTCTCCTTCGGAGCTGCACAGCTCTAGCGAGACGGCGCTCCGGACCTCGGGTGCGCAGCATGCTCGATCAGCAGATCCACCACTGCACGCCCCAGTCGTATCGGGTCCAGGGGGTACGGAACCGCCGCTTCGGCGCGCGACCAATCGGCCAGCCACCTGTCGTCGGGACGTCCGATCAGCACCAGCACCGGCGGGCAACTGTCGATCTCGTCCTTGAGCTGCTTCGCCAGGCCCATGCCGCCGACCGGTGAGGCCTCGCCGTCCAGAATCGCCAGGTCCACCCCGCCCGCATCCATGTGCTCGACGACGACAGCTGCCGTGGCTATGTCCGTGTACTCGATCTCACCCACTGCCGGGTCCGGTCGATTCCCCACCGCGGACCTCACCCGAGCCCGCGTGTTCGCGTCGCTACTGTAGACGAGCACCCGCACACGAGGTGGTCGATTCTGTCCCGCTGTGACGTCAGACACATCGCGATGCTACCGCGGGGTCGTGGAGGACGGACCGAAACCGCCACGGCCGACATGCATTCGACGCACGCCGAGTCCGTCAGGACGCGATGGTGACGATCACCGCGGCAGGGTTTTCGGTCGTAGTCACGGTGAACTCGGGGCGATCGGTACTCACTGCGATGAAGGACTGAGAGATTCCGTCGGGATCGGCCAGAAAGTCGACCGACACCACGGCGGAGTCGGCACCGACTCGAATCCGTTCCGGCCCGGTGTACGGAGCGAAGCTGTCGTCCGATTCCGCCGACGCACCGGACAGGTCCACCTGCAGCACCGACTTCCCCGGCACCGCCAGCGGTTCACTCGTGCCGTATCGGACGGCCTCGTCGACGTATCTGACCGTGTACGACACCGACCCGTTTCCTGCCAGCCGATATTCGACGGCCGAGGACCCCGAGACATTCACTTCGGTGACGCCGACCGATGACGAACCCGAGGCACGGGCACCGCCCAGACCGTCGGGCAACGTCGGGATCACGAGGGGCGGAACCTCGGCGGTCGGCGCAACAGGCGAGGGATCTCCCACGATCAGCGATCCGGTGATCGTGGTGTAGTTCGTGCTCGCCGAGACCTCCTCGACGACCTCGGGGGTGCCACTGCCGGAACAGCCCACCAGGAGGCCGGTCAACACCGATGCCGCGACCGCGAGCGGGATGGTCGCGGAATCGCGGCTGTGGTCCATCGACCCACCGTACTGAAGATACCGTTCGGTTCGGTAGTGCTGTTCGACCGCGATTCGGTCACGATCGCACCGACGGTCGATTCTGCTAGCGTCGGAACATGGAGCCCAAGAGCTATTCCTCGGGTGAGCGCGTGTTCGGTCCACCCAACGGCACATTCGACGCCGATTGGGCGGCCACGGCGTTGCGCTCGAACCGCCCCGAATTGGACCATCCCACCTCGGTTCGGCTGGTGGAGCAGGCCTGGGAGATACTTCGGACGCAGGGTCTGCGCGGCGAGCGGCTCACAGCTGCACTCGACCTCGAACCAGGGCTCGCAGCTGCGGTCTCGGCGGTCGCCACCGAGACCGCGGAGCTCTACCTCGACCCCAGATGAGAACCGGATCAGGTGCAGGCCATCCGGTGCCGCACCACAGCAGCCATCATCCCTTGCGCAGCAATACAACCGACACCCAGGCAACTGAACGTTCCACCGCAGCCGCGCCGAACACCATCCGACGCCCGCTGCGAACCGCAACAGGCAGTCTTGCCGCCGGTCACAGCTCAGAACTGCTCGGCCACGAATCCGGCCACGAGGACCGCAGTTCCTCCGATCTCACCGATGATCAACAGCAGCATGAACACGTGAGTCCCCGGGACTGGATGGACGAACTGATTCTCGGTGTCCCGGCGGATCCCGTGCACGGTGTACCCGGCGATCGCAGCCACGAAGAACAGCAGCACCACGGATGCAGCCGTCAGATCGACCGGGACCGACCAGGCGCTGAACTGCGCGAGAACGGCCAATATCAGTGCGGCGAACGAATACATCAGCGCGGCTCGATGGGCGATGTCGACGTAGCGATGCGCCGCCCCGTCCGCCGATGTCGACATCTGGTGGTATTTGAGCACCCCCAAGCCCAACGCCCACAGCAACAACAGACTCGCCGCGAGGACGATCACCGTGGTATCGAACTCCAACTGCATCCCCAGCTCCCCCACTCGATTCCGCGCCGAACGTATCACCGTCTCCCCTGTTGCTACCGTTCGGTGATGCCTGTCGACCCGAGCATGTCCCAAAGCGCATACCGGCTCCGCTTCGAGTGGGGTCTGTCGGGGGCCGATGCGATAGGCGACGGAGCCGATGTCGCCGTGATCGTCGATGTGCTCTCGTTCACCACAACGCTGACGGTCGCGGTGGATGCGGGAATAGAGGTCGTCCCCAGCCGCTGGCGTGACTCCCGAGCCGAGCAGCTGGCCGATCAGTTCGACGCAGCTCTCGCCGTTGGACGTGCGGCGACCACATCGGGGCAGATCAGCTTGTGCCCGGCAACCGTCCGTGCCGCGCCTGCGCCTGCACGCCTGGTGTTGCCGTCACCCAACGGATCCACCATCGCGGACGAGCTGGCCGGCAGGGTCGGGGTGTGCGTCGGCGCTTCGCTGAGAAACGCCGACGCAGCCGCGCAGTGGATCCGAGCCACGAGCCCGAACGCGGTGATTGCCGTCATAGCGGCCGGCGAGCGATGGCCCGACGGATCGTTGCGGCCCGCTGAGGACCTGTGGGGTGCCGGGGCGGTCATGTCCGCACTCCTGAACACCGGGGCCGTCGACGCGTCTCCTGAGGCCGTGATGGCAGCGGCGGCGTGGCGAGCCGTCGAACACGATGCAGGCTCCGAGCTGCGGCGCTGCGCGTCCGGCCGGGAACTGGACGCCCTGGGTCATCCCGAGGACGTGACGATCGCCGCCGAGATCGGATCGAGTTGCTGCGTTCCGGTTCTTCGCGGCGGGATGTTCGCCGACGCGACGCGGTGACCGCTCGATCGAGTGTCACGGCGGCCCCGAAGCGCTGCACCGACACGGCCGAGGATGTCCGATATTTGGATCGGACACCCTCATCACGGATCATACGGTGGTGAGTACGGAACGAACCGCCCCGAAGACCACCGTCGTCGTACCGACGTACAACGAACGCGAGAACCTCCCCAAGCTCGTCGAGCTTCTCGCCGGGCTGAAGGTCGAGGGGCTCGGCGTGATGGTGGTCGACGACAATTCACCCGACGGTACCGGTGATGTCGCCGACAAATTGGCACTCGACGGTCCTCTCGACGTCAGCGTTCTGCATCGCACGGAGAAGAACGGACTCGGCCGTGCCTACGTCGCGGGTATGACGAAGGCACTCGACGAAGGCGCGGACATCGTGATCCAGATGGATGCCGATCTCTCGCACCCTACCGAGGTGATCCCGGCGATGATCGACAAGCTGACCACCACCGACGCGGCCGTCGTTCTCGGCTCGCGCTACGTTCCCGGCGGGGCCGTCGCCGCAGATTGGCCCTGGCATCGCAAAGCGTTGTCGGCTTGGGCGAATTTCTACGTGAACACGATTCTGCGCCTCGGCGTCAAGGACGCGACCGCCGGCTTCAAGGCATGGCACGCGCGCACCCTCCGCACCATCGACGTGGCCTCGGTCGAGAGCAACGGATATGCATTTCAGGTCGAGATGAACTACCGAACCGTCAAGCACGGCCTCGTTCTCGCCGAGGTGCCGATCAGGTTCGAGGAGCGCAGCGAGGGTGAATCCAAGATGAGCCTGTCGGTTCAGCTGGAGTCGGCGCTGGTGCCGTGGAAACTGTTGCTGGGCAAGAAGAAGCTCTGAACCTCATGCTGCGTCCTTGACCGTGGCGGCGTAGACATCGACGTATTCCTGTCCCGACAGGTTCGACAGCGCTGCCATCACTTCATCGGTGGCCGCTCGTAGGATGGCCCTGTTGTTCTCTCCCCCTGCGTATCTCGTGAAATGCAGGGGTTTGCCTACCGTCATCGTCACCTTGCCCGGTCGCCATATTCTCGAACCCACCGGGTTGACCCCGAGCGTTCCGTGCATCACGATCGGCACGACGGGTGCCCCGGTCTCGATCGCGACGCGAGCCACGCCGGTCTTGCCCTTGTAGAGTCGACCGTCAGGAGATCGGGTTCCTTCCGGGTACACCGCCCACACGTTCCCTTGCTGCAGAACAGTTTTCGCTGCCATGAGGGCCGGAGCCGATGCATCTGCCCCGCGTCGATCGACGGGTACCTGGCCCGTCGCAGAGTAGAACCATCGAAGCGCGGCCCCCTTGATGCCGCGACCGGTGAAATATTCGCTCTTGGCGATGAAAGTGACTCGACGGGGCACCAGGAGAACGAGGAAGAACGAATCGACCACGGTGAGGTGGTTGCCGGCCAGAATCACCGGTCCTGTCGTCGGGAGGTTGTCCATCCCGACCGCGGTCGGTCGGCCGAGAATGCGAAGAATCGGCCCGATCAGCACGTGTTTGAACAGCAGGTACCACATCGTTCGATCCTCTCGGGTGGACAGCGTCAACGCCGAGAGTAGACAATGTCTACGTGGCAGACAACCTCCGGAAGCGGCTGATCGATGCCGGCGTACGACTGCTCGAGAGCGAAGGACGAGAAGGGCTGACCATCAGAGCGGTCACCCGTGAAGCAGGCGTATCGCATGGAGCCCCGAGACGCTATTTTCCGACGTTGAATGCGCTCGCCGCAGCCGTGGCGCGAGTGGGACTCGACGATCTGGGCGTGGCGCTGAACACTGCCGCGCGGCAAGCCGATTCGCCGCGGAACGCGCTCGACGCCATGGCCGACGCATACGTGCGGTTCGCCGCGCAGCGACCGGCGATGTTCGCACTCGCCTTTCGGCACGACATCCTCGCGGGCTCGGGAGAAGACCTGCGACAGAGCTCACGCCCGTTGTTCGAGGCGCTGATCTCGGCGGTCAGCGCTGTGTCGCCGCAAAATCCACAGTTCACGGCCCTACGACTGTGGACCTCCGTACACGGAATAGCGGCGCTCAACTCCACACGCGCCTTCGAACCGATCACCGGCCACATCGAGATGGGACCGGTGATCCGCCGCACGGTCTGCGAGGTGATCGGGGAGGCTACCGAACCAGAGACCTGACCGACGCAGGCAGTTGGCGGACGTTCTTGTACGGCCCCACCACAGCGGCACCGAAAGGACGCTCGAGCAACATGGCGGCAACCTCGCGCACCTCGTCGTTGCCGACGCTGTCGATACGCGAGAGTGTGTCGGTGATGTCGCGGTGATTGCCGTAGTTGAGTTCGCTGCGACCGATACGATTCATCCGGGCACCCGAATCTTCCAGTCCCAGAACCAATCCGCCGCGCAATGAGCCCTTCGCACGAGCACACTCCGCATCGGTGATGCCCTCGGCCGCAACCCTGGCCAAGACTTCACGAATCACCGTGGTGACCTCGCCGAGATTCTCCGGCTGACATCCCGCGTACACCGAGAACGCACCGCTGTCGGCAAACGTATCCACCGAGGAATACACCGAGTACGCCAGTCCCCGCTCTTCCCTGACCTCCTGGAACAGCCGAGAACTGAGCCCACCGCCGACTGCGGAGTTGAGCACCGACAGCGCCCAACGATGCCCTTCGTGACGTCCGAAAGCACGTACGCCCAGGCACAGATGCGCCTGCTCGCTGTCCCGGGTCGTCAGACTCAAGGTCGGGGCGCTCCGTACCCGCGCCGTGCCACCCCGTCGTTCGGCGGGTTTCACGCCCTTGACCAGGTGACCGGAGAATGCGCGACGCACGAGCGACACGATCTGCTTGTGATCGACGTTGCCTGCCACTGCGACGACCATCCGCTGCGGTGTGTACCGCCGCACATGGAACGAGTGCAGTTGCGCACGGGACATCGACTCGATGGACTCGACGGATCCGATGATCGGACGGCCGATCGGGTGATCACCGAACATCGCCTCGAGAAATGCGTCTCCGAGCAGATCCTCTGGATCGTCATCGCGCATGGAGATCTCTTCGAGTACCACCTGGCGCTCGACGTCCACATCTGCCGAGCGACACCGCCCGCGAAGCACCACATCGCTGACCAGATCGATGGCCAGCGCCACATCCTCGTCGAGCACATGCGCGTAGAAGCACGTGCTCTCCTTGGAGGTGAACGCGTTCAACTCTCCCCCGACACCGTCCATGGCCTGAGCGATCTCGAGCGCACTGCGCGTCGGCGTCGACTTGAAGAGAAGGTGCTCGAGGAAATGGGCGGCACCGGCCACGCTCGGTTGCTCGTCCCGCGAGCCGACACCCACCCACACCCCGACCGAGGCAGAGCGAACACCCGGAACGAATTCGGTGACGACTCGAAGACCGCCCGGCAGAGTAGTGCGCTGCACGCCGGTGCCGATGTCGTTGTTGTCCGTAACGGCCGAACGGTACGTCCCGAGGGGACGTACCGTTCGACTCGACTGCTTCTTACTCAGCGCTGGCCTCGGCTGGTGCCTCGGGAGCATCGGCGGCAGCGGCCGCGTTGTCGTCCTCGACCGGGACGAGGCTGATCTTGCCGCGGTTGTCGATATCGGCGATCTCGACGCGCAACTTGGATCCGACGCTCACCACGTCCTCGACCTTGTTGATGCGCTTACCGTTGCCCAGCTTGGAGATGTGCACCAGTCCGTCGCGGCCCGGGAGCAGCGAGACGAATGCACCGAACGCCGTCGTCTTCACGACGGTTCCGAGGAATCGCTCGCCGACCTTCGGCAGCTGCGGATTGGCAATGGCGTTGATCATGTCGATCGCGGCCTGTGCGGACGGGCCGTCCGCTGCACCGACGTAGACAGTGCCATCGTCTTCGATCGAGATGTTGGCACCGGTCTGCTCGGTGATGGAGTTGATCATCTTGCCCTTGGGCCCGATGACCTCGCCGATCTTGTCCACCGGGACCTTGATCGCAGTGACGCGAGGCGCGTACGGGCTCATCTCGTCCGGGGCGTCGATGGCCTCGGCCATGACCTCGAGGATCGTCGTACGAGCATCCTTGGCCTGAGACAACGCGCCCGCGAGCACCTTGGACGGGATGCCGTCGAGCTTGGTGTCCAGCTGCAGCGCCGTCACGAAGTCCTTGGTTCCGGCGACCTTGAAGTCCATGTCTCCGAATGCGTCCTCGGCACCGAGGATGTCGGTGAGGGCGACGTAACGCGTCTCGCCCTCGACCTCGTCGGAGACGAGACCCATTGCGATACCGGCCACCGGAGCGCGCAGCGGCACGCCTGCGTTGAGCAGTGACAGCGTCGATGCACACACCGAGCCCATCGACGTCGAACCGTTGGAGCTCAGCGCCTCGGACACCTGGCGGATGGCGTACGGGAACTCCGCCTGGCTGGGCAGCACCGGCAGCAAGGCGCGCTCGGCCAGTGCGCCGTGGCCGATCTCACGACGCTTCGGCGAACCGACGCGGCCGGTCTCACCGGTGGAGTACGGCGGGAAGTTGTAATGGTGCATGTACCGCTTGGACGTCTCGGGCCCGAGCGAATCGACCTGCTGCGCCATCTTGACCATGTCGAGGGTGGTGACGCCCAGGATCTGGGTCTCGCCGCGCTCGAACAGAGCAGATCCGTGCGTGCGCGGAATGATCGCGACCTCTGCGGACAGCGAGCGAATGTCGGTGATGCCGCGGCCGTCGATGCGGAAGTGATCGGTGAGGATGCGCTGGCGAACCGACTTCTTGGTCAGCGCGCGGAATGCGGCACCGATCTCCTTCTCGCGGCCGGCGAAGCTGTCTCCGACCACTGTCATGACCTGAGCCTTGACCTCGTCGAGTTTGCTCTCGCGCTCGGCCTTGCCGGCGATGGTCAGTGCCTCGTTCAGTGGAATCTTCGCCGCGTTCTCGACCGCTTCGAAGACATCCGACTGGTAGGCCGGGAACACCGGGTAGTCGCCGGTCGGTTTGGCTGCCTTGGCGGCCAACTCCTGCTGCGCAGTGCACAGCGCGGCGATGAACGGCTTGGAAGCCTCCAGGCCCTCGGCGACCACGGTCTCGTTGGGGGCGGTGGCACCGCCGTCGATGAGCTCGATGACGTTCTCGGTCGCCTCGGCCTCGACCATCATGATCGCGACGTCTGCGTCGGCACCCGAGCCGGAGACGATGCGGCCGGCGACGACCATGTTGAACACGGCCTTTTCGAGCTGCTCGTTGGTCGGGAACGCAACCCACTGCTTGTCGATCAGTGCGACGCGGACGCCGCCGATCGGGCCGGAGAACGGCAGGCCGGCGATCTGCGTCGACGCCGAGGCCGCGTTGATCGCGACGACGTCGTAGAGGTCGGCCGGGTTGAGGCTCATGACCGTGATGACGACCTGGATCTCGTTGCGGAGACCGTCGACGAACGTCGGGCGCAGCGGCCGGTCGATGAGGCGGCAGGTGAGGATGGCGTCGGTGGACGGGCGGCCCTCGCGGCGAAAGAACGATCCGGGGATGCGTCCGGCGGCGTACATACGCTCTTCGACGTCGACCGTCAGCGGGAAGAAGTCGAATCCCTCACGGGGGTGCTTGCCTGCGGTCGTCGCCGACAACAGCATGGTGTCCTCGTCGAGGTACGCAGCAACTGCGCCTGCGGCCTGCTGTGCGAGGCGACCGGTCTCGAAGCGGATGCTCCGCTTGCCGAACGAGCCGTTGTCGATGATCGCGGTGGCTTCGAAGACGCCTTCTTCGGCGTCCAAAGTTGTTGTGTCCGTCATGTGTTCTGTCTTCGTCCTCTCGTCTTTGCCGTGCCCGCGTGGACACACCACGAGCCCTCCTGGCTGTGGCGGCATACCTGTGCCGTCCATCTCCGAGAACGTGTCTCGGGACGCGGCTGCGCGGAGGCGGCCATCGATCGAAGCCCTCCGGATCTCGTATCCGAAAGGCCACTACCGAAGACCGACACCACGTCGTGACAGGCATACACGGCGATGTTCGGATGCCGTGCATCCGCTTCTCGTGCTGGCGTAACTGTTCTTGCGGTACAAACACAGAGAGCCAACGAGGAACAGTCTAAGCACTGCCTCGTTGGCTTCTGCACTAATGCATCGAGTCCGGTGGACACCGGCGCGTCGAACTGCGGATCGGTGACACCGACTCGTCGTTCGAGATCGACTCGTCGTTCGAGATTATCGACGCAGACCCAGACGCTCGATGAGCGAGCGGTAACGGGTGACGTCGACCTTCGCGATGTACTTGAGCAGGCGACGACGACGTCCGACCAGCAGCAGCAGGCCGCGGCGGGAGTGGTGGTCGTGCTTGTGCTTCTTGAGGTGCTCGGTCAAGTCGACGATGCGCTTGGTGAGCATTGCAACCTGCGCCTCGGGCGAACCCGTGTCGGTGGGGTGCAAGCCGTACTCGCCGAGAACGGCCTTCTTCTGTTCGGTGGTCAATGCCACTGGTACTACTCCTGATCAATGACGTCCGCGTGAAAGGAAGCAACGCAGCCGTCGTTGGCACGACGGAATCGAAGCCGGTACAGCCGCCGCGGACCGCAGCGAGCACCGAGGGGACAGCCTATCAGGCCGAGTCCGCGGCAAGAATCGAGCGTGCTCGCTCGGCGTCGCGGCCCATTTCCTCCACGAGCGCCTCCATCGAGTCGAACTTCTCCATCCCGCGCAGCCGCTCGACGAAGTCCACTGCCACGTGCTGGCCGTACAGGTCGGCCTCGCCGTCGAGCACGAACGCCTCGACAGTCCTGTTGCGGCCGTAGAACGTGGGATTGGTTCCCACCGACACCGCCGCCGGATGTCGTTCACCCGGGGTCACCGTCCCCATGATCGGACCGGGCCCGAGAACGGTGAACCACGCGGCGTAGACGCCGTCCGCCGGAATTGCCGAGTACATCGGCGGCGCGACATTAGCTGTGGGATAACCCATTTGACGACCGCGACCGTCACCGTGCACCACGACACCCTCGACGCGATGCGGACGACCGAGCGCTGCTGTCGCCGCACCGACGTCTCCTGCGTCCACGCAGGATCGGATGTACGTCGAGGAGAACGTCACAGCATGCTCGGCGAGCAGGTTCACTCCGTCCACCGCGAAGCCGGACCGTTCGCCGATCTTCCGCAACAGCGGGACGGTCCCGAGCGCCTTCTTTCCGTAGGTGAAATTCTCACCGACGACGACTTCCGCGACGTGCAGGCGCTCGATCAGTATCTCGTGCACGTATCGCTCGGGCGTGAGTTTCATCAGCTCGGGTGTGAACGGCATGACGCAGAACACATCGATTCCCAACGCTTCGGCCAGTTCGGCACGCCTGGTCAGAGTCGTCAGCTGCGCAGGATGACTTCCCGGCCGCACGACTTCCATCGGATGTGGATCGAACGTCATGAGCACGCTCGGAACACCACGCTCCCGCGCAGCGACAACTGCGCGCTCGATCAGCTGCGCGTGTCCGCGGTGAACGCCGTCGAACACACCGATCGTGAGCACGCATCTGCCCCAGTCGGCAGGTACATCGTCGAGTCCTCGCCACCTCTGCACACCGCGAAGCCTACGGCCCGTCGCCGTCGCGGTCACTCTCGGACTGGCGTGTCGCACGCGCCGGGTATAGACAAAAAGGTATCCCCACGGTAAATATTTCGGTGTGCCTAACTTTTTTCTTCGCGGCCGTGGATCTCGCACCGAGCGAGTAGTCGTGACCTGTGCGCTGGCGGGCCTACTGGTCGCGGCGAGCAATGGTTGCGCCCGTGCCGTCGGGGATGACGACGCGTTGGTGCTCGACGACGATCGTCCTTTGGTTCTGACAACGTTCACCGTCCTCGCCGACATGGCCGCGAACGTCGCCGGAGAACACCTGCGAGTGGAATCGATCACGAAGGCCGGAGCCGAGATCCACGGTTACGAGCCGACCCCTGGAGATCTGCGGACGGCCGAGCAGGCCGAGCTGATCCTGGACAACGGTCTGGGGCTCGAAGCCTGGTTCGAGAAATTCGTCGAGCGTCTGCCGGTACCGCATGCCGTCGTCAGTGCGAATGTGGATCCGGTCTACATTCGCGACGACGCATACGCGGGGAAGGTGAACCCGCACGCGTGGATGTCGCCGGTCGCCGCCGAGACGTACGTGCACAACATCGCCGCCGCGTTCGCCGAACTCGATCCCGGCAACGCCGCCGACTATCGCGCCAATGCCGCCGAGTACACCGAGCAACTCCGAGAGGTCGGGGGCGAACTCGACGCAGACCTGGCCGCCCTGCCTCCGCAGCAGCGTGCACTGGTGACCTGCGAGGGGGCCTTCGGATACCTCGCGCGCGACTTCGATCTGCACGAGGCGTACCTGTGGCCGGTCAATGCCGAACAGGAAGGAACACCCAAGCAAGTGGTCCGCACCATCGATTTCGTTCGCGAGAACGACGTACCCGCAGTGTTCTGCGAGTCGACCGTCTCCGACAAAGCGCAGCAACAAGTCGCCGGGGACACCGGCGCGCGGTTCGGCGGACACCTCTATGTCGACTCCCTGAGCGATGCCGACGGCCCGGTTCCCACGTACCTGGATCTGCTGCGCTACGACGCCCGGCTGATCGCCGATGCGCTGGTGGGGCAACGATGACCGAACACGACACCGCATCGCGGGCAGACGGCGTCGACGCGTTGTCGATCGACACCGTCAACGTGCGGTATCGCGAGGTCGTGGCTCTCGTCGACGCCAGCCTCACGCTCGCATCGGGCCGAGTGTGCGGGTTGGTCGGGATGAACGGATCGGGCAAGTCGACACTGTTCAAGGCCGTGATGGGAGTCGTGAAGCCGAACACCGGTTCCATCACGGTCTTCGGCGCGGACCCCGCGCAGGCACGCAAAGCAGGCACGGTCAGCTACGTGCCCCAGGCAGAATCGGTGGACTGGACCTTCCCGATCAGCGTTCGTGATGTCGTCATGATGGGGCGATACGGAAAACAGAACTTCTTCCGCACTCCCCGAGCTGCAGATCGTGCAGCCGTCGACGACGCTCTGCAGCGTGTCGACCTGGCCGATCTAGCGAATCGGCAGATCGGCCAGCTCTCGGGCGGCCAGCGCAAACGTGCGTTCGTCGCACGTGCCATCGCCCAGGAGGCGTCGTTGCTGTTGCTCGACGAACCCTTCGCGGGCGTGGACAAGAAGACCGAAGCCACCATCACCCGGCTGCTGCGCGAGCTCGCATCGCACGGTGCGGCGGTACTGGTGTCCACTCACGATCTGCACGCACTACCGGCTCTGTGCGACGAGGCGATCCTGCTCCAACAGCGGGTGCTGATGCACGGCCGCCCCGCCGAGGTACTGCGCCCGGAGAACCTCGCGCTGGCCTTCGGCATGGACCCCTCGACGGTCGACCAGCTGGGCGCAGGGACTCCCCCGACGCACACCCGAACCCCGGAAGCGAGCTGAACGGTGTATCCGATCGACTTCCTGCTCGACCCGCTCGAGTACACCTTCATGCAGCGGGCACTACTGGTGACCGTCACCGCCTCGATCGTGTGCGCGGTCCTCAGTTGCTGGCTCGTCCTCATCGGATGGTCGCTGATGGGTGATGCGGTCTCGCACGCGGTGTTGCCCGGCGTCGCGCTGTCGTATCTGTTGGGTGCGCCGTTCGCGATCGGCGCGCTGTTGTTCGCGCTCATCGCGGTCGGTGCGATCGGGGTGGTCCGCAACACGACCATCGTGAAGGAAGACGCGGCCATCGGCGTCGTGTTCACCACGTTGTTCGCGCTCGGCGTCGTGCTGATCTCGAAGTTTCCCAGTCAGATCGATCTCAATCACATCCTGTTCGGCAATCTGCTCGGCGTCTCGCAGGCCGACATGCTGCAGGTATTCGTCCTGGGCGGGATCGCGTTGGCGGTCATGATCGTCAAGCGTCGAGATTTCACCCTGTTCGCGTTCGACCGCACCCAGGCTCGCGCCGTCGGAATCAACCCGACGGTGATCTCCGCGGTGATGCTGACCCTGCTGGCACTGACCACCGTGGTCGCGCTGCAAGCCGTCGGGGTGATACTCGTCGTGGCGATGCTGATCACGCCCGGCGCATCTGCATACCTGCTCACACACAGTTTCGGACGGATGCTGGCGCTGGCACCGCTGATTTCGGTGGGATGCGCGCTGGTCGGCATCTATTCGAGTTTCTATCTCGACGTCTCCTCCGGCGGCAGTGTCGTACTGGCCCAGGGGTTGGTATTCGTACTCGCATACTTGTTCAGCCCCTCGCAGGGCATCGTCACCCGTGCCCTGCGTCGGCGCAGACAGGTGCCGTTCGCTCCGGCCGAGTGAAGTGTCTTTTCCTATTGGATTGCCTAAGCTCGGATTCGTGGCGCAACGAAAAGACGATCCTGTTTCTGCCGACGAGGGCGTCCAGCTGTCCGCTGTTGCGCAGGATTACCTCAAGGTGATCTGGACTGCCAGCGAGTGGAGCGAGGACTCCGTCAGCACCAAGATGCTCTCCGAACGCATCGGTGTGTCCGCGTCGACGGTGTCCGAAGCAATTCGCAAACTGGCCGACCAGGGCATGGTCGATCACGCCCGCTACGGAGCGATCTCGCTGACCGAGAAGGGCCGCCTGGCCGCCATCGGCATGGTGCGTCGACACCGTCTGATCGAGACGTACCTCGTGCGCGAACTCGGCTACGGCTGGGACGAAGTCCACGACGAGGCCGAGATCCTCGAACACGCCGTCTCGGACTTGATGATGGAACGGATCGACGCCAAACTCGGCCATCCCGAACGGGATCCGCACGGGGACCCCATTCCCTCGGTCGATGGTGCGGTCGACGCCCCGTCCGCCACCCGGCTCAGCGACTATCTGGACGGACAATCCGGCAGAGTAGCCAGAATTTCCGATTCCGACCCTGCGATGCTCCGCTACTTCGATTCCGTCGGCATCGCTCTCGACGTGCCGATCACGGTGAAGGAACGACGCGACTACGCCGGTACCGTCGCCATCGAACTGGCACGAACCGGTGACACGGACTCCATCGACCTCGGGCACCGTGCCGCCGAGGCGATCTGGATGGTTCCCGCGACCTGACTGCCGCAGGGTCCGCGTCCCGGCCCCGACAGCGCCCCGGCCCCCAACTGCGCCCCGGCCCCCAACAACTCAGTGGCCCCGTAGCGTCGCCGGCCGAACCACCATGACCGACCCCGCCCGTTTCCCCCGCTCCTGAAGCAGTGCGATGGTGTGACCTGTCGGGTCGATCGCCGCGTAGACCCCGTCGATCCCTACCGGGTCCAGCCAGCGGCCCTGGCTCAATGATTCGGCCTCGGCCGCATCGATCTGCCGATGCGGAAACGCAGTGCGAGCGGCCTGATCGATATCGAGGCTCACCGCTGGATCCTCGGCCAGCTCGTCGAGGGTGCGCGCATGCTCGAGCGTGAAGGGCCCGACGCGAGTGCGACGCAGCGCCGTCAGGTGGCCACCCACACCCAAGGCCGTACCGAGATCGCGCGCCAAAGCGCGCACGTACGTCCCCGAGGTGCAGTCGACCTCGACATCGAGGTCGACGAAACTACTCTCGTGCTCCACCACATCACGTCTGGCCGTGACATCGAACCGGTCGACCGTGACCTTGCGGGCGGCCAGCGTGAACTCCTCGCCGGCCCGAGACAACTTGTGTGCGCGCTGACCGTCGACCTTGATGGCGCTGACGCTGGCCGGGACCTGCTCGATGTCGCCGGTCAATCCGGCGACAGCGGTGGCGATCTCCGAATCCGAGATGTGCCCGGCGGAGGCGTCGGACAGGACCTCTCCCTCGGCGTCGTCGGTCGTCGTGCTGCGCCCGAGCCGGACGGTCGCGGTGTAGGACTTGGTGGTCAACGACAGCAGACCGAGCATCTTGGTGGCCCGCTCCACACCGAGAACGAGTACGCCGGTGGCCATGGGATCCAGAGTCCCTGCATGGCCGACTTTCCTGGTGCGCAGCAGTTTTCGACACGACGCCACCACATCGTGGCTCGTCACACCCGGACCCTTGTCCACCACCAGCAAGCCGGCACCGACGAGACCGGAGGAAATCTTTTCGCGAGCACTCACGGGAGTGCATTGTGCCAGGCGGGCCGGGCCTACCGTCACATCACCGAGATGGCGGTCATCACCAGGCCGCCCTCGACCTTCCATCGGCCGTCGAACGCAGTCAACGGGGATCCACTGTCGGTATCGCCGGGCACCAGCAGTTCCGAACGGAACGTCCCCGAGATGTCGTCACCGGAGCCGGTGCGCTCGAAGGTGATGTGCGCATCCTCGAACCCGAGCCACCGTCCGGTCAGTGGCTCCCAGGCTTTGTAGGTGGCCTCCTTGGCGCAGAACAGCAGGCGATCCCAATGGACGTCCTCGCGGCCGACACTCGCCAGCCAGTCTCGTTCGGCCTGCAGACTGACCGCTTCCAAGACCCCGTCGGGCAGTGGACCGTGCGGCTCGGCATCGATTCCCACCGACCGCACCTGCATCGAATACGCCAGCACCGCCCCGCGATAGCCGTCGCAATGCGTCAGGGAACCGACCACTCCCTTCGGCCACTGCGGCGCACCCGACGTGCCCCGCATGATCGCTGCGGGCTCGACCCCCAACTTCTCCATGGCCACGCGGGCACAGTGCCGGGCCGAGGTGAACTCCCGCTTGCGCTTGTCCACCGCCTTGGCGACCAACGGCGCTTCGAGCGGATGAGGCTTCAGGTCCGGTGGATCGGCGAACAACTCGGCCGCGACCACGCCGTTCGGAAGTATGGATTCGATCACTTGCCCGCCCTCATCTTTTCTACTTCCGCTTCCATCTCCGGCGTCACCGTGAAGTGTCCGCCCCACTTGTTCAACGTGCCCGGTGGATACTCGGGGACCGGAAGAATCTGTCGCAGAACATTGTTCGGTAGACCGCGGCGCTGCCATTCACGCGGGTAACCCACCGAGACCTCCTCGAAGCGGACGCCGTCGTAATAGGTGGTGCGCGGGATGTGCAGGTGCCCGTACACCGAGCAGATCGCGTTGTACCTGGTGTGCCAGTCCGCCGTCCGAGTGGAACCGCACCACAGCGCGAACTCCGGGTAGAACAACACCTCGGTCGGCTGACGAACCATCGGGAAGTGGTTGATCAGCACAGTGGAAACAGTGGTGTCCAGCGCGTCGAGCCGCTCCTGGGTGGCTTCGATACGCGCGTGGCACCAGGCGTCACGTGTCGCGTACGGCTGCGGGGACAGCAGGAATTCGTCGGTGGCCACGACGTTCTTCTCCCGCGCAATCGCCAGTCCATGTTCTTTGTCTCTGGCTCCCCGAGGCAGGAAGGAGTAGTCGTAGAGCAGAAACATCGGCACGATGGTCGCCGGTCCGCCCTCCCCCTCCCATTGCAGGTAAGGGTCCTCCGGGGTGACGACGCCGATCTCGCGACACAGGTTCACCAGATACTCGTACCGAGCGGCTCCGTGGATCTGGACGGGATCTTTCACCGTCGTCCACAGTTCGTGGTTTCCGGGGACCCAGATGACCTGTGCGAAACGGCTACGAAGCAGCTCGAGAGCCCACTTGATGTCGTCGGTCTTCTCCGACACGTCGCCGGCCACGATGAGCCAGTCGTCGGGTGACTCGGGGAAGATGTCCTCGGTGACGGGACGGTTACCTCGATGTCCGACGTGAATGTCGCTCACTGCCCACAGCTTCGCTGCCACTGATGACCCCTTTCGATGCGCTCGGCCGCCGGCGTCGAGTAGCCGTACCGTCCGAGAACGTATCCCGTACCGTCCGAGAACGGTTCAACGTCCCATGGTCCACGGAGATTCCGCGGCACGCTCCGCCGGGTGCCGGAGAGCGCCGAGAAACCGACGCCGCTGTGGGCATCGGCGACGGGCACAGGCTCGTATTGTCCGCATATTCGGGTATATGGTGCTGTTCATGACGATTCTGCGGAAAAGACCGGCGCAGGAGACACAACAATGACCGTGCCTCCGATCCGAGTACGAGACGCTGCCGCGTTACTCGGCGTCAGCGACGACACCGTGCGGCGATGGATCGACAGCGGCACGCTTGCCTCTCTGGAAGACGAGACCGGCCGCAAGGTCATCGCCGGCCGAGACCTGGCCCGGTACGCCCGCGAGCATGCTGCTCCCCCGCCGGAAGTCTCCTCGGGCGGCAGCTCTGCCCGGAATCGACTGGTCGGGCTGGTCACCGATGTCGTGTCGGACACCGTGATGAGCGAGGTCAGCATGCAGTGCGGGCCTTTTTCCATCGTGTCCCTGATGAGTACGAAGTCGGTTCGCGAACTGGGACTCGAACCCGGCAAGGTCACCGTGGCAGTCATCAAGGCCACCACCGTCATCGTCGAAACACCCTAGAACGGAAAGGGATCCGAGTGAAAGCCACGAAGCCGGCCTGCATCACCCTGATCGCGGCAGCTGTGCTGCTGGCCGGGTGCAGTTCCGCCACCGGTTCGTCGGCGGCGGATTCTGCCCCGCCCGATGGCGGCGTCGGCGGCAAGATCACCGTGTTCGCGGCGGCCTCGCTGCGCGCACCGTTCACCGATATCGGTGCGCGCTTTCAGTCCCGACACCCGGACACCACCGTCGATTTCAGCTTCGCCGGTTCCTCCGATCTGGCCGCTCAACTGATTGCAGGCGCACCCGCAGACGTCTTCGCGTCGGCCGATACAAACAACATGACCAAAATCGTCGACGCAGACCTGGTTGCGGGCGAACCCGCCGACTTCGCCGCCAACACCCTGACCATCGTCACCGCACCGGGAAACCCGAAGAACATCACCTCGTTCGCAGATCTGGCGAATCCCGCGGTCCTGACGGTGATCTGCGCGCCGCAGGTACCGTGCGGGGCGGCCGCCGCGTCCGTCGAGGCCGCAACCGGCACCGACATACCGGCGGTGAGCGAGGAATCCTCGGTCACCGATGTGCTCGGTAAAGTCACCTCGGGCCAAGCAGACGCCGGGCTCGTCTACATCACCGATGCCTCCGGCGCAGGTGACGCCGTGACAGCGATACCGCTCGCAGAATCGAGCGAGGCTGTCAACACCTACCCGATCGCGACGTTGCGCGCCTCCGACAACGACGACACCGCTCGCGCATTCACCGAGTTCGTCACCGGCCCCGTCGGGCGAGACGTACTTGCCGGTGCAGGCTTCGCGGCACCGTGACCGTGCAGACACCCGACGTGCGGCCGCGTCCGCGCCGCGCGGGGCCGGTCGGGGTGCCGCTGTGGATTTTCGTTCCCGCGGCGGTCGGTGCGCTCGTCGTCGTGGCACCGCTGGCCGCGATGTTCACTCGAATCGAATGGTCGAACTTCTTCGGACTCGTCTCCTCGGACTCGGCGGTTGCGGCGCTGATCCTGAGTCTGAAGACGGCATCCGCCAGCACGGTCCTGTGCGTGCTGTTGGGTGTGCCCATGGCAATCGTGCTCTCGCGCAGCACGATCGGCGGGCTGTCGATCCTTCGATCCTTGGTCGTGCTGCCACTTGTTCTACCTCCGGTGGTCGGCGGAATCGCGTTGCTCTACACCTTCGGGCGACAGGGACTGCTGGGCGAACATCTCGAAGCGTTCGGAATTCGCATCGCGTTCACCACCTCCGCCGTCGTGTTGGCGCAGGTATTCGTGTCCTTGCCGTTCCTCGTGGTCAGCGTCGAGGGCGCGCTGCGCACCGCCGGCAGTCGCTACGATGTGGTCGCAGCGACTCTGGGGGCCACCCCGACAACCGTTCTACGTCGCGTCACCATTCCATTGATACTTCCGGGGTTGATGTCCGGCACAGTGCTCGCCTTCGCACGATCTTTGGGTGAATTCGGAGCCACCTTGACGTTCGCCGGTTCGCTCGAGGGCGTGACCAGAACACTCCCGCTGGAAATCTATCTGCAGCGTGAGACCGATCCGGATGCCGCAGTGGCGTTGTCACTGCTGTTGATTCTCGTCGCCGCACTCGTCGTCGTCACCGTACGCGGCACTCGATCCTCGGGCACGCTGTGAACTCGCTGCACGTACGTGCCAGCCTGAGAGTCCGCGGCATCGATCTCGAACTCGACGTCGACAAGGGCGAGACGGTCGCAATCCTCGGCCCCAACGGGGCCGGCAAATCGACACTGCTGCAACTGGTGTCGGGTTCGCTGACCCCGGACGACGGAATCGTCCGACTCGGGTCGGAGATGTTGACCGAGACCTCGGCGAGAACGTTCGTCCCGATTCACGCCCGAGGCGTTGCCACTCTCGCCCAGGACGCGCTGCTGTTTCCGCACATGGACGCACGCACCAACGTGGCCTTCGCGCCGCGGAGCACCGGGGCGAACCGAGCAACCGCGAACGCCGTGGCCGATCGGTGGCTGGACGCCGTCGAAGCATCACACCTGGCCGGTCGGCGTCCGGCTCAGCTGTCCGGTGGTCAGGCCCAACGTGTGGCGATTGCGCGTGCCCTTGCTGCGGATCCTCGACTGCTTCTGCTCGACGAACCGCTCGCGGCCCTGGATGTCGAAACCGCACCGGCCGTTCGGCGGGTGCTGCGGACGGTTCTGCGCGACAGCGGCTGCACGACGCTGATCGTCACCCACGATCTGCTCGATGTGGTCGCACTCGCCGATTCCGTCGCCGTGATCGACGGCGGACGCGTGGTAGAGCGCGGCTCGGTGGCCGAGGTACTCACCGCTCCCCGAAGCGAGTTCGGTGCCCGCATTGCCGGAGTGAACCTGATCTCGGGCCGCGCCGTCGATGCCGATGACACGACGAAGCTGACCACCACCTGGGGTATGACGGTTCACGGTTCGGACCGGTACGCCACCGGGACGCCACTGGTAGCAGTGTTCTCCCCCGCCGCGGTCTCGGTGCATCTCACGGCACCGCACGCCAGCCCCCGCAACGTATTCGAGGTCGTGATCGAAGAATTGGAAGTCCAGGGATCGGGCATTCGCGTCCGCTCTCGCTCCCATCCCGACGGCTCACCCGGGATGGCCGCCGACATCACCCCCGCAGCCGTCGCGGATCTGGGGCTCGAGCCGGGACGCACCGTGTTCTTCGTGGTGAAGAGCCACGAGGTGGCATTGCACCCCGCGCTGCCCTCGCGACCGTGATCGGCGGTCACTGCAGTTGTCGGTCACTGCAATTGTCGGTCACTGCCGATCACGAGCCACTTGCCGGACAGCACTCTGCCCACGACCGCGAGCATGCGCAAGCCGACGAAGACACCCAGGCCGATCCAGATCCCCACCAGGCCCCAATCGAAGACCAGAGCCGACCAGATGAACGGCAGGAAGCCGGCGAGGGCGCAGGCCATCGTCGCGTTCCGCAGGAAAGCCGCGTCACCACTGCCGAGCAGAACACCGTCCAACGCGAACACCACACCTGCAACAGGGATGATCGCCACGAAGATCCACCAGATCGCATGCATCTGATCGACAACCGAGGCATCGCTGGTGAACAGACCGGGGACGAACGACCGACCGAGGGCGAACAGGGCGGCGAGAACGATGGCGAATACCGTCGACCACACCGTCAGACGCCAGGCCAGAGCGCGCGCGTCCTCGGTCCTACCGGCACCCAACGCGGCCCCCACCAGGGTTTGCGCGGCAATGGCCAGCGAATCGAGCGTCAGCGACACCAGGTTCCACATGTGCAGTACCACCTGGTTGGCGGCGACCGATGCTGCCCCGAACCTCGACGCGACCGCGGCAGCCGAGAGGAAGCACGCCTGGAACGCAAGGCTGCGCACGATGAGGTCACGGCCGAGCACCAGCTGTGCCCGCATCACCGTCCACCGTGGACGTAATGCGGTGCCTTCTCGGACGACCGCTACGACGAACAGCACGCCCGCGACACCCTGGCCGATCACATTCGCCACAGCCGATCCCACGAGCCCGAGCCGCGGAAACCCGAGCACGCCGTGCACGAGGAGCGGGCACAGTACGGCCGACACACCGAAGCCGAGCACGACGAATCGGAGCGGCGACACGGTGTTCTGAACCCCGCGCATCCATCCGTTTCCGGCCAGCGAGATCAAGATGAACGGCACCCCGAGCAGAGCCACCCGCAGCCACGCGATCGCCTCGACGGCGATGTCGCCGCCTCCGGTGAGCATCGACACCACGGGCTCCGCGGCCAATTGGGCCACGATCACGATGGCCGTTCCGATGGCGACGGCCAACCAGGTTGCCTGCACGCCTTCGCCCACGGCATCGCGTTCACGTCCGGCACCGTGCATGCGCGCCGCCCGCGCTGTCGTGCCGTACGACAGAAACGTCAGTTGCGTACTGACTTGCGCCAGCACGAGGCCACCGATCGCCAGTCCGGCCAGCGCCAACGCGCCGAGTCGGCCCACCACCGCGGCATCGAACAGCAAGTACAGGGGCTCGGCGGCGAGGACGCCCAATGAGGGCAGCGACAGCCCGAGGATTCGTCGAGCGGTGACGGGGGTGGAGCTCACGACGACGACAAGGCCTTGCACAGAGCGTCGATCACGTCGTCGAGCTGACCCGTCGCGGTGTAGCCCGCTGCGTTGCGGTGACCGCCTCCGCCGAGCGTGTAGGCCACTGCCGACACGTCGACCTTGGTCTTCGAGCGCAGCGAGACCACCCACACCGAAGTGAAGTCCTGCTGCTTCAACACGGCGGCGACTTCGGCTTCCGAGGTGGTGCGCACGATGTCGATCACACTCTCGATCTCCTCGGACCGGAGCCCGGCCGCATCCTCGCTACGGATGACGGCGTAGACCAATCCGCCACCGTCGGCCGCATCGGGTAGCAGGGCCGCCGAACCCAGCACGTTTCCGAGCATCGGCAGCCAGTTGAAGGGGTGGGTATCGAGGAGCGTGCGCGCGATGCGTGCGCCGTCGATACCCGTCGCCAGCAGTCTCTCAGCCAACAGGTGTGAACCCGGCCGAACCCAGCGGAACGATCCGGTGTCGGTGACCAGACCTGCATAGAGTAGGTGCGCCAGATCGGCATCGATCTCCACACCCCACCGATCGAACAGATTCGCGATCACTGCCGTGGTGGATTCTGCCGACGCGACGACCATGTTGACCGTTCCGAAGCGGGTGTTGCTGCGGTGATGATCGATGACGAGGCTCGCCGACGCGGTATCGAGTCGGTCGGCGAGCGAGCCCAACCGATCTCGGCTTCCGGCGTCGACCGTGACCACGAGATCGACGGCCTCGGCCACGTCGTGGGCGCCGACCAGCAGGTGACGACTCGGCATGTCGTCCATCGATTGGGGCAGGGACGATGGTGCGGCGAAGGCAACTTGCACCCGCACGCCGCGCCGTTCGAGGGCAGTACCGAGCGCCAGGCCGCTGCCGATGGTGTCGGCGTCGGGCTGGACGTGGCACAGAACCGTCACCGAGGACGCGCGTTCGAGCATCTCGATCGCGCGCGCAACCTCGACGGGCTCGGCCAGTGCCCGCGAATCATCCGACATGTCAGTCGGCTTCGGCAGGCTCGACGGCCTCTGTATCGTCCCGGCCCGCGAGTGCTTCCTCGCGCGGGGCCTTGTACGGATCGGCGTCCCCGGCCGGAGTGGCGTTCGCACGCGCGCGGGCCAGCTCCTCGTCGGCCACGCGCGCACGCTCGAGGAGTTCTTCCATGTGACGGGCCGTATCGGGGACTGTGTCGGTCACGAACGTCAAAGTCGGGGTGAACCGCACGCCCGTCCCGGCACCGACCTTCGAGCGCAGCACACCCTTCGCTTTCTCCAGGCCTGCCGCCGCGCCCTGTAGGTCGGGCGGAGTCTCGAGGTCCTTGCCCATGACGGTGTAGTACACCGTTGCGTCGTGCAGGTCGGCGGTCACCTTGGTGTCGGTGATCGTGACGAAGGCCAGCCGTGGATCCTTGATCTCGTGATCGATCGCCGTCGCAACAATGGCGGCGATTCGCTTGGACAATTTACGAGCCCTGGCCTGATCCACCACGACAATCACACTCCTCTTTCATGGCCGAACGCCGATTCGATCCGACGTCCCGACGGTTGTGCACTTCACTCGGCCGATTTCGCGAATCAATCCTCGGGTCCGAAAATTCTCCGACGTACTGCCAACAGTTCCAGATCGTGTCTTTCGGCGACGTGCCGCTCGCACTCGTCCAGTTTGTCGTGCAGTAGATCTACATCCGTGCCTGCTGCGGCGACTCCGAGCAGTGACCGCCGGATTCGTTCTCGTTCACCGGTTTCGGCGGCCGACACTCCCAACTTGTGCAAGTCACCGAGAACCGGTTCCACCATCGACCGCTTCTCGGCGAGCGAACGCACGTCCCCCAACAACACGTCCAACTCCAGAGCACCCAGATACACGCTGACGTCCTTCGATCGGCTCCGACGACAAAACCGGTGGCGGTACAACTGTCGTACCGCCACCGGCTCGAAAGTCGGAGCGCAGTGTCACTCCCCTGGCTTCACCACCGAGCCGACGCGACCGGGAACGGAGCCTGACGACTCCGTCCACCAGCTAGTCGCGCGGCTTTTCACGGAGTTCGTACGCCTCGATGACATCGCCCACCTTGATGTCGGAGTACGTCACCGTCAAACCACACTCGTATCCCTCGCGAACCTCGACCACGTCGTCCTTCTCGCGGCGAAGCGAGGAGATGGTGACGGTCTCGGCAACGACCGAACTGTCACGGAGCAGACGCGCCTTGGCGTTGCGACGGATCGTACCGGAGGTGACGAGGCAACCGGCGATGTTTCCGACCTTGGAGGAGCGGAACAGCGCGCGGATCTCGGCCTGGCCCAGTGCGACCTCTTCGTAGATCGGCTTGAGCATGCCCTTGAGGGCCTTCTCGATCTCGTCGATGGCCTGGTAGATCACCGAGTAGTACCGAATGTCGACGCCCTCGCGGTTGGCGAGTTCGGTTGCCTTGCCCTCGGCTCGAACGTTGAAACCGATGATGATCGCGTTGGACGCCGACGCCAGGTTGACGTTGGTCTCCGTCACGCCACCGACACCGCGGTCGATGACCCGCAGTTCGACTTCGTCACCGATTGCAATGCCGAGCAATGCCTCTTCGAGAGCCTCGACGGTTCCCGAGTTGTCGCCCTTGAGGATCAGGTTGAGCTGAGAAGTCTCCTTCAGAGCTGCATCGAGATCGTCGAGGCTGATGCGCTTGCGACTCTTCGCTGCGAGCGCGTTGCGCTTGCGGGCGTTGCGCCGGTCGGCGATCTGACGTGCGATGCGATCCTCGTCGACGACCAGGAGGTTGTCGCCTGCTCCGGGCACCGACGTGAAGCCGATGACCTGAACGGGCCTGGACGGCAGCGCCTCGGTGACGTCCTCGCCGTGCTCGTCGACCATGCGGCGGACGCGGCCGTATGCGTCGCCTGCCACGATCGAATCGCCGACACGGAGCGTTCCGCGAGCGATGAGCACGGTCGCAACCGGACCACGACCGCGGTCGAGGTGCGCCTCGATGGCGACACCCTGAGCCTCCATGTCCGGGTTGGCACGAAGATCGAGCGAGGCGTCGGCAGTCAGCAACACCGCTTCGAGCAGAGCCTCGATGTTGGTGCCCTGCTTGGCGGAGATGTCGACGAACATCGTCTCGCCGCCGTATTCCTCGGCGACCAGACCGTACTCGGTCAGCTGCTGCCGGATCTTGTCCGGATTCGCGCCTTCCTTGTCGATCTTGTTCACCGCGACCACGATCGGCACCTCTGCCGCCTGGGCGTGGTTGATCGCTTCCACCGTCTGCGGCATGACGCCGTCGTCCGCGGCGACCACCAGGATCGCGAGGTCGGTGGCCTTGGCACCGCGGGCACGCATGGCCGTGAAGGCCTCGTGACCGGGGGTGTCGATGAACGTCACGAGACGTTCGCTGCCCTCGAGCTCGGTCAGCACCTGGTACGCGCCGATGTGCTGCGTGATTCCGCCCGCCTCGCCTTCGCGCACCGTGGTGTTACGAATCGAGTCGAGCAGTCGCGTCTTACCGTGATCGACGTGGCCCATGACCGTGACCACGGGAGGACGCTGTTCGAGGTCTTCCTCGCCCCCTGCGTCCTCGCCGTAGGTGAGGTCGAACGAGTCGAGCAGTTCACGATCCTCGTCCTCGGGGCTGACGACCTGGACGACGTAGTTCATCTCGCCGCCGAGAAGCTCCAGCGTCTCGTCGTTGACCGATTGCGTCGCTGTGACCATCTCGCCGAGGTTGAACAGAGCCTGCACCAGAGCGGCCGGGTTCGCATCGATCTTGTCTGCGAAGTCCGACAGCGAAGCACCGCGGGCGAGACGAATGGTCTCACCGTTGCCGCGGGGCAGCCTGACGCCGCCGACTGCCGGAGCCTGCATACTCTCGTACTCGGCGCGTTTCGCCCGCTTCGACTTGCGGCCACGACGAACAGCACCGCCGGGACGACCGAAAGCACCTGCCGCTGCACCGCGCTGGCCGGGACGGCCACCGCCACCGGGACGGCCGCGGAAACCACCTGCGGGAGCGCCGCCTGCGGGAGCACCACCGGGAGCGCCGGGAGCGCCGCCACCGCGGTAGCCGCCGCCGCCCGGACGTCCGCCGGGTGCGCCTCCTGGACGACCTGGGCGTCCTGCTGCCGGGCCGGGGCGCGCCGAACGGGTCGGCATCGCACCTGGGTTGGGACGAGGCGGCATCGAGCCGGGACTCGGACGAGGTCCGGCCTGTCCTGGTGCCGGGCGGGGCCCACCCTGCCCGGGGGCCGGACGGCTACCGCCGGACGGTGCGGCAGGCCGAGGGCCTGCCTGTCCTGGAGCGGGGCGTCCGCCACCGGGACGCGGGGCACCGGGTGCCGGGCGGGGAGCCGGTCGCTCGACGGGAGCCGAGGAGTACGGGTTGTTGCCGACACGCGGGGCCTTGGGGCCGGGCTTCGGGCCGGGACCTGCGGGCTTGGGAGCTGCAGGAGCCGGTGCGGCGTCGCTGGCTGCAGCCGCAGCCGGAGCCTGTTCTGCCGGGGCCGCGGGCTGAGCTGCAGGCGCTGCCGGTGTTGCCGGAGCAGCGGGCGCTGCCGGAGTCGGCGTGGCCGGAGCAGCGGGCGCTGCCGGTGCCTGAGCTGCCGGCTCGGCCGGACGGGGTGCCGGTTTGGGGCCGGGACGGGGTCCGCCCGGTTTTGCAGCGCCTGGCTTCGCAGGGCTGCTGGCCGCGCGATCTGCCGCTGCGCGACCGTTGGGTGCTGCCGGCGCGTCCGCGTTCTCGGACGGGAAAGATTCGCGCAGTCGACGAGCCACCGGGGCCTCGACTGTCGATGATGCGGACTTGACGAACTCGCCCTGCTCTTTGAGCCGTGCGAGTAGTTCCTTACTGGTGACACCGAGTTCTTTTGCCAACTCGTGCACGCGGGCCTTGCCTGCCACTGCTCTCCTCACTGAGAGGCCGAGCGAGGCTTGGTGCCCGCACGACCTCGGGTTATCTCCGATGGACGTTCATCGTTGGTGCTTCACGGTGTGCTCATCAGTGCTGTTGCCTGTTCTTGTCGACGGGTGTTGCTCTTGTCGTGTTCTCGTTCTGCAGCCGTTCGTGCTCCACGAGCACGTCTGTCACCGCGGACGATTCCACATTTCCCGATATCCGAAACGCACGACCGAAAGCTCGGCGTCGCTCCGCATTGTGCAGGCACTCTCGGCTGTAGTGCAACCACGCACCACGGCCGGACATCGAATGCCGGACATCGGGGACG
This sequence comes from Rhodococcus sp. MALMAid1271, assembly GCF_049195265.1. NCBI lineage: Bacteria > Bacillati > Actinomycetota > Actinomycetes > Mycobacteriales > Nocardiaceae > Rhodococcus > Rhodococcus sp. MALMAid1271. The sequence goes on from NZ_JBMIRQ010000097.1 coordinate 119,438, forward strand.
AGAGCGAATTCGTGCGAACCAGCTTCTCGAACCACGATCCTCAACAGATCGGTGGCAGGTACTCGCTCCCTGCACCCGACGCATGTACGAAGTGGCCGACTTTTCACAGCCGAATACTCATGTTCATGCCTCTGGGCGGAGAGGTCGTTACCGAACCAAAGACCACTCTACCGCTGTCTTGCCTCGAACTCCGCATTCCGGCCCTATGCGCTGGTCGTCTCGGGTGCCGCCGCATCGCTGCGGATATCGATACGCCAACCGGTCAATCGAGCCGCCAGTCGAGCGTTCTGCCCTTCCTTACCGATTGCCAGAGAAAGCTGATACTCCGGAACCACCACTCGCGCCGCACGAGCGGCCGCATCGACAACCGTCACAGACACAACCTTCGACGGCGAGAGTGCATTCCCGACGAACGTGGCGGGGTCCTCGTCGAAGTCGATGATGTCGATCTTCTCCCCGGCCAGTTCGCTCATCACGTTGCGCACCCGCTGGCCCATCGGTCCGATGCAGGCACCTTTGGCATTCAGACCAGCCACCGTGGACACCACTGCGATCTTCGACCGGTGCCCTGACTCCCGTGCCACCGCCACTATGTCCACCGAACCGTCTGCGATCTCGGGCACCTCGAGCGCGAACAGTTTGCGCACCAGATTCGGATGAGTGCGAGAGAGAGTGATCTGCGGGCCCCGATTTCCCCGGGCGACCCCGACGACGTAGCACTTGATGCGTTCTCCGTGCTCGTAGGTCTCACCCGGAACCTGCTCGGCGGGGGGCAACAGACCGTCGGCACCGTTGGCGTCACTGCCGATGCGCACGATCACCGTGCCCTTCGAGTTGGCCCGGGTATCGCGCTGGATCACACCGTTGACGATCTCACCCTCGTGTGTGGAGTACTCGCCGAAGGAGCGCTCGTGCTCGGCGTCACGCAGGCGCTGCAGAATGACCTGACGCGCGGTCGTGGCCGCGATGCGTCCGAACCCTTCCGGGGTGTCGTCCCACTCGGAGACGAGATTGCCGTCGGCGTCGAATTCCTTGGCCATGACCCGAACGGCCCCGGTCTTACGGTCGACGTCGATCCACGCGTTCGACTGATGCCCCTCGGTGTGTCGGTAGGCAGTGAGCAGCGCGGTCTGAATGGTGGAGATCACCATCTCGATCGGAATTCCCTTGTCCGCCTCGATCGCACGCAGTGCCGCAATGTCGATATTCACTTGTTGGACCCTTCTTCCGGTGCTTCCACATCCACGATCTCATCGGTGTTCGCGGGTGAAGGGCGGCTGCCCACAACCCCTCCCGCCAGGTCCATCTCCTCGGCACTCGGGCGCGAGAACTCCACCTGCACAACAGCTTTGACAATGTCAGAGAGTGACACCGCCCGGGTGGACAGCACTCCCTTCTGCTTGATCACCACGGTGACCGAGTCGCCGTCGAGTACCCCGACTCGACACTCGAATGCACCCCCATCGGCGAGTTCGACGCGCACCTTGCGGCCCCGGGCCCGACGCCAATGCCGCGCCTCGGTCAGCGGCCGGTCGATTCCGGGAGTGGTCACCTCCAAGGTGTACGGAGCTTCACCGAAATCGGTCACGGCATCGAACGCATCGGAGATCTCACGGCTCAGCTCCGGGAGCGCGTCGAGATCGACACCCTCCTCGCGATCGACCATCACCCGCACCGCGCTGTGTTTGCCGGCGGCGATGACGTTCACGTCTTCGAGGTCGTACCCTCGCTCACGAACGAGGTCGACGAGCAGTTCGACAACCCTCTCCTTCGACGGAACAGGCATGTCGGAAAACTCCTCGTGTGTAGTTGTGTGCGGTACGACGAACTGGCAGACCGGCTGCATCAGCCGAAGCTACAGCCTACCGCCCCACGGCCGATGCTCGTGACCACGCACAGCCGACGCTTTCGCGCGGGCGCGGCACGCGGGCACAGACCGCGGGGGCACAGGGGTCTGGCACGATGTCGTGGTGCCCACGCCGACCATCCCCTTCGCGCTCAGCCGCCGCGGGTTGTTCCGACTCGCCGGTGCCGCCGCCCTGTCCGCGGCCACCATGTCCACTACGGTCGCCTGCGGCCGCGAGGAGATCTCGGGCCCTGCGCTCGACTCGCTGACTGCGCAGGCGCGCGCCGCGCGCAGCGATGCCGCAGACGCCCTTGCCGCGTCGACCGCGATTGCCGACTATGCAACAGCACTCGAGATCGTGGCAGCGCAGCGCGCCGAACACGCCGATGCTCTCGATACCGAGATCGCCCGGGCCACCGGTGCACCTACCGACACCCCGACGACCGAGACCTCCGCCACGTCCACCACGACGACTGCCGCCGCACCTCCGCCGCCCGATATCGCCGCGGTGCGGGAAACGCTGACCGCCTCTGCTCGGAGTGCCGCGCAGGCGGCTCGAAACGAAAGCGGATATCGCGCTGGGCTTCTCGGTTCGATCAGCGCTGCGTGCTCGGTCTCGGCCTCGGTGGTCCTGGCATGAGCGATCTCGGTCCCGAGCAGCAAGGGCTGGTGGACGCCCTCGACGCCGAGTACGCCGCGGTGTTCGCCTACGGTGTCGTCGCCGCATTTTCCAACTCCTCGCGCGCCGAACTGGTGGCGTCGAACACCGCCGCGCACCGTGCGCGCCGCGATGCGACCATCGACGCGCTTCAGGCTGCGAGTGTTGCCGTACCGGAGCCCGCTGCGGCCTACGCAGCTCCGTTTCCGGTGACCGATGCCGTCTCGGCTGCTCGATTGGCTGTGCAGGCCGAGACCGACACGAGCGTCGCGTGGCGTTCACTGATCGAGCGCAGCCAGTCCGGTGCCACTCGCGAGATGGGAGTGCAGGCCCTGACCGAGTCCGCGGTTCGTCTCGCGACGTGGCAGCAGATCCTGGGCGTCACTCCATCGTCGACTGCATTTCCCGGTCAACCGTGACCGTCTGTGCCACAGCGGCGGTACGGCCCGGCATGAACAGTGCGGCCAGGATGCCGATCGCGACTACTCCGGCACCGACGAGTAGGGCCGGTGCCAAGGCATCGGTGTAGCCGGTGGGCGTCAGCGATCCACCGTTTCCGAGGAACACGGCGGTGAGCACAGCAATTCCGAGTGCGATACCCACTTCTCGCACAGTGGAGTTGGCACTGCTCGCCGTGGCGTGATCGTCGTCGTTCATATCTCGCAAGACCGCGGTCGCGGACGGTGCGAACGTCAGTCCCATTCCCACGCCGGCCATCAGCAGCGCCGGGACGATCGACCGGTAGCCGGTATCGGGACCCAGGATCAGCGCCATCCACACCAGCGACGCCGACTGCAGGGACAAGCCGCTGATCAGCAAGCCGCGCAGTCCGACGCGCTCGGCCAACAGACCCGCGATCGGAGCGACCACCATCGGCGCTGCAGTCCAGGGCAGCGTGCGTAGACCTGCCTCGAAGGGGGTGTAGTGCATGACGATCTGTAGGTATTGCGCGAGGAGAAACACTGCGCCGAACATGCCGAGCGAAAACGTGATCCCGATGACGTTGGCGACGGCGAAACTACGGGAGCGGAACAGCGCAAGCGGCAGCACCGAATATCGAATGCGTGCTGCGCGCGCGAGGAATGCCGCGAGCAATACTGCGGAACCGAGGAAGCTGGCCAGGACGGTGGCCGAGGCCCAGCCGTCGTCGTTTCCGTGAACGACAGCCCAGACCAGGAGGAATACTCCGGAGCCTGACAGCAGAACGCCGAGCAGATCGAGTGGCTGGACACGACCCGCCGATTCCTTCAGCGCGATGTATGCGAGCGGCATCGCGACCAGCGCCACCGGAACGTTGATCCAGAAGATCGCCTGCCAGGAGATTCCGTCCACGGCGGCACCACCGACCACGGGTCCCAATGCCACGCCGAGCCCGGAGACCCCGCCCCAGATCCCTATTGCCATGGCACGCTTGCGCACTGGCACCACTGCGGCGAGCAAGGTCAACGACAACGGCATGATGGCGGCGGCACCCATCCCCTGCACCGCCCGGGCCGCGATGAGCATTGCCGGGCTCGCAGCGAGAGCGCTGGCGACAGAGGCAGCGGTGAAGATCGCGATACCGCCGAGAAATACCGAGCGCCTGCCCCACCTGTCCCCGAGCGTTGCGGCCGTGAGCATGAAGGTGGCGAAGCTCAGCGTGTAGGCGTTGAGGAACCACTGCAGTTGGCCGACCGAGGCATTGAGGTCCTGCTGAATGACCGGAAGCGCGCTGGTCATCACCAGGTTGTCGAGCGTGGCCATGAACATCGGTATGGATGCTGCGGCAATTCCCAACCACACGGGAATCGATCGAGAGCTGGGTGGCAGTGCATGGGGAGTGGCTGTAGCGGTCATGGCGACCTTCCCGAATCAGGCTTGTAAGCATCGAATGATTACTTATTTTCGACCGTAAGTTATCGACTGATAACCTGTCAACATGTCCGATACCCCCACGCCCAGAGCAACCCGCATGGACGCAGCCGACCGTCGAGAACTCGTTCTCGCCGCCGCGACACGCGCGTTCGCCCGCGGGGGCTACGCCGGAACCAGCACGGATGCCGTGGCGAAAGAGGCCGGGGTCTCGCAGCCGTACGTCGTCCGCATGTTCGGAACCAAAGTCGAGTTGTTCTGCCTGGTCTTCCAACGCGCCATCGACGGCATCATGGCGGCTTTCGACAACGTACTGGCCGGCGGCCCACTCGACCACACCGACGATCAAACGTGGGCGAAGCTCGCCGGTGCCTATGCCGATCTGGTGGCCGACCGCGACCTACTCCTGGTGATGATGCACGGCTTCGGTGCCGGCGCGGTACCCGAGATCGGCCGTCGAGCACGAGAAGGTATGGGTGCGATCTACACTCAGATCCGTAGCGGCACAGGATGTTCGCAGGACCAGGCCAGAGAGTTCATCGCGCACGGAATGCTGCTCAACGTACTGTTGTCGATGCAGGCACCCGAGCACCCGGACGACAGCGTCGCACTGCACGAGATGACGATGTGCGCATTCGGAACCACGTTGGTTCCGGCAGACCCCGACTAGGGGCGCATCTCGTACCGACCGTCGTACGAGACGACCTCGTTCCACACCGCCTCGAAACGATCGGCGTCCACCACGGGCTTACGGATGGCATCGAGCGCCCACTGCTGTTGCGCCGCAGTCGAAGACGGCTTTCCGTACAGTGCGACCGCGTACCCGGAGAAGTCCCTGATCTGGAAATCGAAGATCTGGTCCATCATCTCGGTCGAGATCTCGTCGGCCTGCTCGAGCAGGAGATGACCGTAGACGACGAGCGAGAACAGATGACCCACGACGAGTAGGAAGTCGAGGTCCTTCTGTTGCGCTTCGTCCGGCGCACACTCGGAAAGAAACGATCCGAACGCCAGTGCCTGCTCGTAAAAACGCTCGACGTTCGGTATGCCGGAATGTTTCCGATACAGCGGATTCCAGTCGTGGAATCGCACCGCGCTCGCGCCGCGGGCCGGACCTTGGGCAAAGAAGAAGCTGTCGTCTACCGGCTCGGACGAGGAGACGATATCGGGGTAGTCGGTGGGCGAGAACATGTACGCAGGCATGAATTTGAGCATCAACGCGACGTTGACGTGGACCGTGCCCTCGAGTTTCGGCAACGTACCGATCAACTGGGCGGCTTCACGGAAGTAGGTGTTCTTCTCGTATCCCTTGGCTGCGATCACGTCGTGCAGCAGACCCACGACGGTTTCGCCCTCCGACGTGACCTTGGCCTTGGTCATCGGATTGAACAGCAGATAACGCCTGTCCTCCGGTCCGGCGGCACGGAAGTAGTCCAGCGCTCGCGCGCTGAACAGCTTCATCGCGATCAGGCGTGCGTAGCCGTCGACGAATGCGGCACGCACATGGGGGAAATCGGTGACCCGGTTGCCGTACAGAATTCTGTTGTGCGCGTGCGTGATCGCCTCGTAGAACGCATGCTCGCAGATACCGATCGAGCCGGTGCACAGATTGAACTTGCCGACGTTGACCGTGTTCAGAGCGGCCGAGAACGCGTCGGCTCCGGTGTGCAGGATGTCCTGCCTGCGGACCGGGTAACTCTCCAGCGAGAACGTGCTCACGTACATCTGTCCGTGCACGACGGACTCATGCAGCCGGTACGCAGGATGCGCGCTGTCGGCGACGAAGAAGACGTACGAGTCCGGCCCCTCCACATCGGTCCGCCGACCGAACACCGACACCATGCCCGCCACATTGCCGTTCCCGATGTAGTACTTCTCCCCCGATGCCGTGAACTCCGGGCCCTCGAAATCCTCGGAATTCTCGGAGGTGGGCGTCAGCAGCATGTCGGTGGAATACACGTCGGCACCGTGTGTCCGCTCGGACAATCCGAACGCCATGACTGCGCCACCATCGAGCTCTGCCGCGGCCCGCCGCTTGGCATCGTCGTTGGCGCTCATCCAGATCGGCCCGAGGCCGAGAACCGTGACCTGCCAGGTGTACCAATACGCCAAACCGTAGAACCCGAGAATCTCGCTGAGCGCAGCGTTGCGGGCGGCGTCCCAGCGCGTATTCGGAAGACCGTTCGCGTAGGCGGCGGGTGTGGAAAACGTTGCGAACAGCTTCTGTTCCGCGACGAATTCGAGAAAATCCGAGGGCCAGACGCTGTCCAGATCGTCTGCCAGCAGCCTGTCCTTGCCTCGACTCTCGAACCATTCGATCAGGGCACGCAGCTGTCTCCGAGAATCGTCGTCGAGCTCGGTGGGATCGAAGGTGGCCGGATCGAACAACGCATACTGACCCACGGTGTGACCTCTCCTAGTCGTTGACTCGAAGCTACCAGCGGGTACACGACGGCGCGGAGAGATCGGCAGACTGTCCTACGCGGTGTGCCGGACGGCCTTCACGATCTCCTCGACTGCCGTATCGATGTCCAGTTCACGACTCTCTCCGGAGAAGCGATCGCGGATCTCGACCTTGCCGTCGGCCCAGCCGCGTCCGAGGACGACCACGAGCGGGACCCCGATCAGTTCCGAGTCCTTGAACTTCACTCCCGGTGACGCCTTGCGGTCGTCGAACAGAACCTCGATTCCCTGCGTATCGAGTTGTGTTGCAATGGACTCCGCACCTGCACGGGCGGCATCGTCCTTGTTCGCGATCACCAGATGGACATCGGCGGGCGAAACCTCCGACGGCCAGCGCAGGCCCTTGTCGTCGTGCATCTGCTCGGCGATCACCGCGACCAGCCGTGAGACGCCCACCCCGTAGGAACCCTGCACCAGACGGACCGGCTTGCCGGTCTCACCCAGAACATCGACCGAGAACGCATCGGTGTACTTGTAACCGAGCTGGAAGATGTGCCCGATCTCGATCCCGCGGGCACTGACCAGGGGGCCACGACCATCGGGAGAGATGTCGCCATCGCGCACCTCGGCCGCTTCGATCGTGCCGTCGGGTACGAAGTCACGTCCGGCGACGAGGTTCACCACGTGCTTGCCCTTGACGTCCGCACCGGTGATCCAGGTGGTCCCGTCGACCACCCGCGGATCGACGAGATACCGAACTCCGTTGGCCTGCAGTGCACGAGGCCCGATGTAGCCCTTGACCAAGAACGGATTGGCCTCGAAATCAGCATCGGTCAGCAGCGCGAACTCGGCGGGCTCCAGCGCGGCTTCGAGGCGCTTCTCGTCCACCTCTCGGTCACCGGGCAGGCCGATCGCCAGCAGCTCCCACTCGCCCTCGGCGTTGCGGACCTTGAGCAGAATGTTCTTGAGTGTGTCGGCCCCGGTGACGGTACGACCCAGATCAGCGCCGTTGGCCCATTCGACCAAGGTCGCAATCGTGGGCGTGTCACCGGTCTCGTAGTCGAGTGCTGCGGGCTGACCCTCGATGGGCAGCGGCGCAGGCGCCGGGGTGGTGACGGCCTCGACGTTGGCCGCATAACCGGACTCGAGGCAGCGAACGTAGGTGTCCTCACCGATATCGCTCTCGGCCAGGAATTCCTCGGATGCACTACCTCCCATGGCACCGGATGTCGCAGCGACGATGACGTACTTGACGCCGAGCCTGGCGAAGATGCGCTGGTACGCCTCACGGTGAGCGGCGTAGGACTTCTTCAGGCCGTCCTCGTCCATATCGAAGGAGTACGAGTCCTTCATCACGAATTCGCGTCCGCGCAGAATGCCTGCGCGGGGTCGCTCTTCATCGCGGTACTTGGTCTGGATCTGATACAGCGTGACCGGCAGATCCTTGTACGAGTTGTACTCGGCCTTGACCGTCAGCGCGAACAGCTCTTCGTGAGTGGGTCCGAGCAACATGTCGTTGCCCTTGCGGTCCTGCAGCCGGAACAGTGCGTCACCGTATTCGGACCATCGATTGGTGGTCTCGTACGGTTCGCGCGGCAGCAGAGCGGGCAGGGAGATCTCCTGCGCGCCGATGGCATTCATCTCCTCACGCACGACACGTTCGACCTGCCGAAGCACCCGTAGCCCCAGCGGTAGCCATGAGTAGACACCGGGCGCGATACGTCGAACGTATCCGGCGCGAACCAGCAGCTTGTGGCTGTCGACCTCGGCCTCGGCCGGATCGTCGCGAAGGGTGCGGAGGAACAACTGCGAAAGGCGGGTGATCACGGGTTGTCAGACTAGTCGCTCGTACAGCGCCTGTGAGCAGGTGGCCGCGAAGTGAGTAGCCTCTAGCCCGTGCTGATTCTGCTTCCTCCCTCCGAGACGAAGTCCGACGGCGGTTCCGGAGCACCCCTCGATCTCAACCGGTTGTCGTTGCCCTCTCTGCTCCCCCTTCGCCGCACACTCGCCGACGCGCTGGTCGAGCTCTCCGCCGACATCGACGCATCGGTCACCGCGCTCGGGCTCGGCCGGACCCAGATCGACGAGATAGAACGCAATGCTCGACTGTGGACCTCACCCACCGCGCCCGCGCTGGCGCGCTACACCGGCGTGCTCTACGACGCGCTGGACGCGCGTTCGTTCACCCGTGCCGGTCGCGCCAGGGCACACGCGAGATTGTGGATCGGGTCGGCGCTGTTCGGGGCCGTCCGCGCCTCCGACCCGATTCCGTCCTATCGGCTGTCGGGGGGCTCGTCGATCCCTGATTTCGGAACACTGCGATCGCACTGGAAGCCTGAACTCTCCGATGCCATCCTGAGCGAGGCCGAGGGGGTTGTCGTCGACCTACGCTCGGGCACCTACCAACAGCTCGGGCCGATCCCCGGCGCGATCACCGCAACGGTGCTCACCGAGAAACCGGACGGTAGTCGATCGGTGGTGAGCCACTTCAACAAGCACCACAAAGGACTGTTGGCTCGCGCGCTGACCCTGACCACCGCCGAGCCCAAGGATGCCAAAGCTGTTGCGCGCGTGGCCTCGAAGGCAGGCTTGCGAGTGGAAGTGGCCTCGAACACCGAAGTGATCGTGCTCACCGAATGACCGATATTCCCGGTCTGCTCCGCAAGGGTGCCGACGCGTCGTCCGGAAAGACCAAGAGCCATCGCATCGCCGACGACGTCGCCGATCGATTGGTGTCGCTGGACGCGACCGCACTCGGCTCTCTGACACTGACGAACATGATCGAGGTTCTGTACGAAAACGGTTGGCAGCCAATGGATCTGGTGCACGTCGTGCGCCGTCAGCACACCGTCGCGGTGGCCGCACTGGCCGCAGCGGTCCTACTGCATCAGGCCGATCTCACCGACGCCGACTCACGAGCACCTCAGGACTGGGTGGACCAGCTGTCCTCGATCTGCGAACAGTTCCCGAAAGTCGCGGCTCGGGTGGAGGCCACACCGGATTTCCTGACCGCCTACCTCGCAGCGTCCGGCAAGTCCGACTACATCGCCGCGAGCGATCAATGGCTCGATGTGCTGACCCTGCTCGGTCGCTGGCAGACCCTTCCCCGTTGGCCTCAGCTCGGTCCGAAGCCCTCCCAGTGGCCGCGGGCTCGCCCGACGGTGGTCGGTGTGGCCGGTTCCGACGCACCGAACACCAAGATGCTGAGCAAGATTCGCGGATTGTTGGCCAAAGCCGATGCCACGGATTTCGAGGAAGAAGCCGAGACGTTGACGGCGAAGGCGCAGGAGTTGATGACCCGCTACTCCATCGACACCATGCTGCTCTCCCGCGGCAACATCGATATTCACAGTCGACGCGTGCACGTCGACGGCCCGCATGCGCCTGCAAAGGCTCAACTGCTCCACGTCGTGGGAACCGCCAACCGCGTCAAGGCCATCTGGGATCCCGAGTTCGCTGTGGCGACTCTGGTGGGATCGCCCGTCGATGTCGAGCAGACCGAATTGTTGTTCACCTCACTGTTGGTGCAGGCAACACGGGCGCTCGGCCATTCCCCCGAAGCGAAGAAGCGCAAGAAAGCAGGTTCGGCTGCCTTCGGCAAGGCGTTCCTGTACGCCTACGCCGTTCGTATCGGAGACCGCCTGTCCGACGCCGACGCGCACACTCTCGCCGAGGTCGGTCACGAATCCGAGGATCTGTTGCCGATGCTGGCGGCCCGGACCGTCGCCGTCGAAGCGGAATTCGATCGGCTGTTTCCGACGGCCAAGCCGATGCGCGGACCCCGCCTCGACGCCGAGGGTTGGGATTCCGGTCATGCCGCGGCCGATCGAGCCGATCTCACCCGCTGACGCGTCGTTCGCCCGACCCGAGCACCAAGGCAAAATGGTTCTGTGCCCGAAACTCTCGACGACATCATGACGCGAACCTCCGAATTGCTCGCCGAGCGCGATATGGCCGCCCTGTCGACGTTGATGGCAGAGGTGTCGACCACGGATGCCGTGCGGATACTCGAGCGGGTCGACTCAGCTCAGCGTGCGGTGCTCTATCGCCTGTTGCCCAAGGACGAGGCGGTATCGGTGTTCGAGCGGTTCGACGCCACGGTGCGCAGTGAGCTGTTCGAGAGCCTGCGCAGCGACGACGTGATCGCACTGTTCGAGAACCTCGACCCGGACGACCGCGTCGAACTGCTCGACGAACTGCCCTCGAATGTCGCGCATCGAATGATGCGTGGACTCTCCCCCACGCAACGAGCGCTCACGGCACCGATGTTGGGATACGACCGGGGAAGCGTCGGACGGCGAATGAGCCCCGAATACGTGCGCCTGCACAGCGATACGACGGTGGCCGAGGCGCTCGATGCCGTGCGCCGAACCGGCTCGGATGCCGAATCGGTCTATGTTCTGCCGATCACCGACGAGCAGCGGAGGCTGCTCGGTGTGGTCACCCTCGCCGATCTGGCAACCGCGGCGTCGACGACAGCCGTGGGCGATCTGTATTCGGTTCATCTTGTGGTGAAGGCGGACTCGTCCGCCGAGGTCGCGGCCCGGCAATGCTTCGAGCACCGCAGCCCCGCTGTCGTGGTCGTCGATTCCGAGAGAAGGCTCGTCGGGATTCTCACCCTCGAGCAGTCCGCACGCATTCTGGAGGAAGCCGAGGACGAGGACGCCGCTCGCGCGGGCGGTTCGGAACCGCTACGGCGGCCCTATCTGTCCACGCCGGTGCTGTCCATCGTTCGCTCGCGGGTGGTGTGGCTGCTCGTGCTGGCCCTGTCTGCGATTCTCACGGTGCAGGTACTCGAGATCTTCGAGCACGCACTCGCCGCCGTCGTGACTCTCGCCCTGTTCATCCCGCTGCTCACCGGGACCGGAGGCAACACCGGTTCGCAGGCCGCGACCACCGTCACCCGCGCTCTGGCGCTGGGCGACGTACGACCGCGAGACATCGCCGCGGTGCTGTTTCGCGAGGTTCGGGTCGGAGCGACGATGGGTGCCATGCTAGGCACCTTGGGCTTCGTCATCGCCGGACTCGTCTACGACTGGCACCTCGGCGTCGTGATCGGAACCACATTGCTGTCCATCTGCACCCTTGCGGCGACGGTCGGCGGTGCCATGCCGCTGGTTGCCAAGAAGATCGGTGTCGATCCCGCGGTGTTCTCGACGCCGTTCATCTCGACCTTCTGCGATGCAAGCGGATTGATCGTCTACTTCCTCATCGCCAAGGCAGTTCTCGGCGTGTGATCAGCTCTTCTGGGCGTCTTCCTGAGCGGCCTGGGCTTGAGCTACCTGCTGCGGGGTGAAGCGGATGAACAGCGCCGCGGCTCCCGCGATCACGGCACAGACCGCGCAGCAGAACAACGCGAACATGTAGCCCGAGCTCAGGGCGTCGAGTTGCAGGTCGTTCATCAGATTCGCCGGTCCCGACGTGCCCCCGAGGGATAGGGTTCGTGAGGTGACCAACGCCCCGATCACGGCCAGAGCCAGCGGACCACCGAGTGTTTGCGCAACCAGCGCGATCGCGGTCAGCGGACCGATCTCGGTGGGGCTGACCCCGGCGATGGCGCACAGCGGCAGTGGAACCACCGTCAGACCCACTCCGAACCCGATGCCGATGACGGGGAAGAACAACCCGGGGAAGTATGCCGAATCCGCGTTCATCGTCGTCACCGAGACCATCAACCAGCCGATCATGATGACCGCACCGCTGAGAATCAGCCATCGCGGGGCGATCCGGGTGACCAGTTGCGAGGCGAGGAACGCCGCGGCACCGAGACCGAAGGCGAACGGAACGAACGCCAGACCCGCGTGCAGCGGGCTGTAGCCCAGGATGTCCTGGACGAACAGGGCCACGTACGCCGCCAGGCAGAACATCACGCCACCGGCGAAGAAGATCGCCACGAACGTGGCAACGCGGTCGCTGCTGCCGAACAACGAGAACGGCAGCAGCGGATTGTCGGCCCGCCGCTCGACCATCAGGAACAGTCCGAGGAAGAGCAGCCCTGCCACCAGCGAGACGATCACGATCGGATTGGTCCAGCCCAGTTCGGTGCCCTCGCTCAGCGCCAGCACGACGCCGGTACAACCGAGCGTCGCCAGGATCGCGCCGGGCACGTCCAGCGCCAATTTCGCGCCGACCGTCTCCTGAAGCGACACGACCGCGAGCACCACGATGACCACACCGATGGGCACGTTGATCAGGAAGATCCAGCGCCAGGACACCTCGGTGAGCGCTCCACCGATGATCAGACCGGCGATGGATCCGACACCGGTCATGGCCGCATAGATCGCAATGGCCTGGTTGCGCACCGGTCCCGGTGCGAAGGTCGTCGCCACCAACGCGAATGCCGTGGGCGAGGCCACCGCGGCACCGACACCCTGCAACGCTCGCGCCGCGACCAGGGTGGCTTCGTTGACCGCGAGGCCGCAGAGCAACGACGCGACGGTGAACAGCACCACGCCGGCCAGGAACATCTTCTTGCGTCCGAAGGCATCGCCGAGCCTGCCGCCCAGCAGCATCAGCCCGCCGAAGGCCAGTGCGTACGAGGTCAGCACCCAGTTGCGGCCCGCGTCCGACAGCCCGAGATCGGCCTGGAGCGGTGCCAGCGCCAAGTTGGCGACGGTGCCGTCGAGCACCACCATCAATTGCAGGCCGCTCAGGACGATGATGGCCATCCCGAACGCGCGGGTGGTCACCGGGTATTTGATCTCGGTGACGGAGTTGTCGGGTATCGGTGTTTCAGGCACGAGAGTTCACGGTACCGGCGTTGACAGAGAAACCGGCAACAGTTCCGATAACAACGATTGCAGGAGGCCTGATCCCTGCTTCACGGACGGCCTCGGCGACAGTGCTCAGATCCGCCCGAACCTCGCGCTGGGTACGCATCGTGCCCTCCTGTACGACGATGACCGGAGTGTCGGCCGCCCGGCCGCCTGCAACCAGTACGTCGGCAAACAGCCCTATCCGCTCGACGGCCATGAGCAGCACGATGGTGCCCTCGAGCTTGGCCAGAGCTGCCCAATCGACGAGCGAATCGGGGTGATCAGGGGCCACATGGCCGCTGACGACGACGAACTCGTGGGTGACGCCTCGATGCGTCACCGGGATTCCGGCCGATGACGGCACCGAGATCGCACTGGTGATGCCGGGTACCACGGTCACCGGAATTCCCTCGGCCGCGAGCGCCTCGAGCTCCTCGTATCCACGTCCGAACACGTAGGGATCGCCGCCTTTGAGCCGCACGACGAACTTCCCGGCTCGCGCACCGTCGATCAACGCCTGGTTGATCGCTTCCTGCGCCATCGCGCGGCCATACGGAATCTTGGAGGCGTCGATCACCTCGACGTGCGGCCCCAGCTCGGCGAGCAGCTCGGGCGGAGCGAGGCGGTCGGCCACCACGACATCGGCGTAAGCGAGCAGCCTTCGTCCGCGGACGGTGATCAGATCGGGATCACCGGGGCCACCACCTACCAGCGCGACACCGGTCATCGGGGCATGCGCCGAATCGGCAACCACACCGGACTGCAAGGCCTCGATCACCGCATTGCGCACAGCAGCGGACCGCCGGTGCTCCCCGCCTGCGAGCACACCGAGGGTCAGGCCGTCCCACTCGGCCGAGGCGGGCGTCACTGCCGTCCCGTCCTTGGCGATGTCTGCGCGGACGCAGAAGATCTTGGCCGCAGTGGCCTCTGCGACGATCGCGACGTTGGTCTCGGCCTCGTCGGTGCAGGCAATGGCGTACCAGGCCCCGGCGAGGTCGCCCTCGCGATACTCGCGCAATTCGAGCGTCACCTGGCCCGCCGTCGCCATTGCCTCGACGGCGGGTGTTGCCTCACGAGTGATGACGTGCACCACGGCACCGGAGGAGATGAGCAGCGGCAATCGACGCTGCGCGACGGTGCCACCCCCGACCACGACGACGCGTCGCCCGTCCAGATTCAGGCCGACCAGATAGGGAGAATCAGTCGCGTTCACGAGAGGAAACGCTACCGCGCGCGCTGCACCCTCTTCTCGTCCCATACTGGCTCGGCGGATTCGTAGGCCTGACCGGTGCTGCCGAACACCAGGAATCGGTCGAAGCTGCGGGCGAACCAGCGGTCGTGTGTCACCGCGATGACGGTGCCGTCGAACGCCGCGATCGCGTCCTCGAGCGCATCGGCCGACATGAGGTCGAGGTTGTCGGTGGGCTCGTCGAGCAGCAGCAGTGTGGCACCGGAGAGTTCGAGCAGCAGGATCTGTACCCGGGCCTGCTGGCCGCCGGAGAGATTGTCGTAGGACTGCTCGGCAGCGCGGGCCAGACCGTATCGGTCCAGTGCCCGCCCCGCGGCCTCCCGTCCCATCCCGTCCCGATGCTCGTTGCCCATGTGCAAGATGTCGAGCAACGTGTTGCCCGCCAGGTCCGGGCGGGTATGCGTCTGCGCGAACAGTCCAGGCCGCACCCGGGCCCCGAGGACCGCCGTGCCGGTGTGCGGTACCGGATCCAACGCGAGCTCCTGCACCGGCTGGTGTTCCTTCTCCGGATCGGTACCACCGTTGGCGAGCAGCCGCAGAAAGTGCGATTTGCCCGAACCGTTGGAGCCCAGCACGGCGACGCGGTCTCCGTACCAGATCTCGGTGTCGAAGGGCTTCATCAGTCCGGTCAGTTCCAGTGCCGTACAGACCAACGCACGCTTGGCAGTTCGGCCGCCGCGTAGACGAACGGTGACGTGCTGCTTCAACGGCACCGCTTCCGGCGGTCCGGCCTCCTCGAACTTGGCCAACCGGGTCTGAGACGCGTGATATCGAGCGGCAACCCCGTCGTTGAACTTGGCCTTCTCCCGCAGACGCAGGACCAATGCCCTGAGTTTGACCAGTTCCTCGTCCCACCGCCGACGCAGTTCGTCGAGCCGAGCATTCCGGTCCTCGCGCGCGGCGTGATACGTCCCGAACCCGCCGCCGTGCACCCACGAGGTAGCACCGCTGACGCCCGGCTCCAGCGTCACGATCCGGTTGGCGGCGTTGGCAATGAGCTCCCGGTCGTGGCTGATGAACAGGACGGACTTGTCGGAATCGCGAATGGTCGCTTCGAGCCAGCGCTTGCCCGGCACGTCGAGATAGTTGTCCGGCTCGTCGAGAAGCAACAGAGTGTCCGAGCCGGCGAACAACGCTTCGAGTACGAGGCGCTTCTGCTCACCGCCACTGAGAGTCGACGCACTGCGCCACTTCGCTCGATCGAACGGCATTCCGAGTGCTGCCGTGGTGACCTTGTCCCAGAACGGCTCGAGGTCGTAGCCGCCGACATCACCCCAATCCGCCAGAGCCTGCGCGTAGTTCATCTGGGTCTTCTCGTCGTCGACCTCGATCATCGCGTTCTCGGCTGCATCGAGCGCAGCGGCAGCCGTTCGAACTGCGGGCGGGGCCACCGACAGCAGCAGGTCGCGGACGGTCGAATCGTCGCGCAACTGACCGACGAACTGCCGCATCACCCCGAGCGAGCCCGAGCTCGACACAGAGCCCTCATCCGCGGTTTCGTCGCCCGCGATGATCCGGGTCAGCGTCGTCTTGCCGGTTCCGTTGGGGCCGATCAGCGCAGCCTTGGCACCGTCGCCCACCCGAAATCCGACGCCGTTGAGCAACTGCCGTCCATCGGGCAGGAAGTAGACGATGTCGTTCAGTTCGAGGTGGGCCACAACGAACCAGCCAACCTCATCGGCCCCGCGATGGCCAATCGTTTCTCGGCCGCCGAGGGCGAGCCGTCTCTAGGCGAGGGCCAGGGTCGCGGTCTCCGTGAGAACCTGCTTGCCTGCATCGTCGACATTGGCATGGCGCACCTGCAACCGAGCCGAGTCGCCGTGCAGGGTCAGCAACATCACGCCGTTGTCGAACCACGGCCCCGCCTCCGCCTCCCACTCGACACCGGATGGCCCCACGTGCGCAGCGCGCGCCAGCTGCGACAGGACCCTGGCCGCAGGGCGCTTGATGGCCAGCTTGTTGACCGCGCGAATCGGCAGATCCAACGGATTGCGGAACGGCGACATGGTGAGCTGATAGGTCGCCGGTACCGCGCGGCCGCCCACCCCGAAGTCCGCATTCGCGACATAGGAGCAGTGCACGTCTCCCGAGAGCCACAGGATGGAGGCGGGTGTGTTCTCCCCGCGGGAGAGCTCACGGGTCAGAGCTGCCATGTCGTGGAACGAGTTGGTGAAAGCCGCCCAGTGTTCGAGATCGAGACCGATGCGCATCTTCTCCGCCACCTTGGCCGGCAACCGGCCCCAACTCCCCTGCGCCACAGCCTCGTTCCACTGTTCGAGGTGATGCAGGGCAGGCAGCATCAGGTAGGGCAACGAGGAACCGAACAGCAGATGCCGCGGAGTCCTCTCCATGGCTCGCTCACGTACCCAGGCCCATTCCTTCGCATCGACCATCTCTCGGTTGTTCGGATCGAGATTTCGCGAGCAGCGTGAGTCGATCATGATCAACCGGGTATCACCGAAATCGCGACAGAAGCTCCACCGTCCGGCCTCGGGCTTCCGGTCCACGCGTAAGGCGAAGTCCGCCAACAACTTCTCTCGCTCGGCATCGCAGGCGGCCGATCGTACCGCGGAGTACATCTGGTCCTGCGCCAGTTCGTTCGGCGACAGATTACCCAGGTGCTGATACACCCAGTACGAGGAGTACGCGCCGACGACGCGGTCGTTCCACCACGGCCGGGTCTCGATGTCCCGACGCCAGGAGGCCGAGGAATTCCAGTCGTCGCGTAGGTCGTGATCGTCGAGGATCATGCACGACGGGATGCTCGCCATCAATGTTCTGACCGGCTCGAGCCCCCACGACTCCCGGTACAGCCAGGAGTACTCCTCGAAATCGCAGATCTCGTTGTCCGCATCGGTGCCGATCGCACTCGTCGGCCCTTGCCCCGACCGTCGGCGCTCCTGCAGCCGCTCGAGGATCTCCGGCGATGGATCGTCGGCGTAGACCTGGTCACCGAGCAGCAGCAACGCCTGCGGCCACTGACCGGGATCCTGCTCGATCAGCGCATTCCCGAGTCCGGCCAGGGCGTCGGCCCCGATCTGATCGAGAGATTGTTTGCTGTAGTTGTCGCCTCGTCGGCACGATCCGAATGCCAACGTGACAGGCCCGTGGACGTCGACGGTATGGATGGCGGCTCGGCGGCCCTGAGGCGGCCACACCGTGCGCTCGTCCACGAACACCTCGTAGTGCACGGTGGAATCGGCGGGCAGCCCTTCCAGTGCGACCAGCGCGAAATGATGGCCGTACAGGCCCCACGTGCGTTCCTGCGCCCGAACGCCGGTGTCGGTGACGACCGTGACGGTCGATGCTTCGGCCATCTCGAACCACAGGGTCGCCGTGTCGGTGCCGACGTACCGGGCGATCGGGCCGAGCACAACAGCGCTGTCGGGGTTCATTCGATCCACAGTGCCCGGGTCGGTCGACGTTTACCAGCCTTCGGCACGAAATTACCGGCCACCTCGCTCACCGCGCCCACCGCGACGACCACCGCACCCTGGACGGTTCTCGGCACCAGCAACGGTCCTGCCGCACCGGCCAGGCGCACCGCGGCCTCGGCGACGCTGGCAGAGCCGACGGCGTCGAGAACGCGCGGCGAGGAACTCGTCGTCGTGACCTGCGCGAGTTCGGACCCCGAGTACGTCACCCCTCGCACCCCCATGTTCGACGCCACCGCCGACACCAGTTCGGCTTTTCCGTCGATCGAGGCGATCGTGTCGACCTGCCAGTTCTGCTGCAGCACAGTCGAGACGACGCGTATCACCTCGGTTGCATCTACTCCCTTCCGCGCTCCGATTCCGACTACCACGCGCATGGTCGACCGGCTCTACGCCCGCGCGTAGTCGACTGCGGCGCAGACGAATCGACTGATGGCGTGAGGATTGCCTGCGGCGTGGGTGTGCAGGTACGACGCGTGCACTCCGCCGCGGACGAAGCCTTCGCGCACTGCGGTTCTGCCGTCCGGGCGTTGTGTGTGCCAACCCCAGGCTGCCGAGGCCCCCTCGCGAACGTCGACGAGCGCGGTCCGATGGAACTCATGGCCGGTGACGCGAGTTCCTGCATCGAACAGGGTCGAGGATTCGAGGGCCACGGCATCGCGGTACCCGAGGGTGAGGGTGTTTCCGAATCGCGCGTCGACATCGATGACACCGGCCATGGCGTGACCGTCCAATCGCCTGGCCAGGTAGAGCAACCCAGCGCATTCGGCATGAACGGGTAATCCGCGGGCCGCGGCAGATCCTATGTCGGACAGCAACACTCGATTCTCGGCCAGCGCTCCGGCGTGTTCCTCGGGGAATCCGCCGGGCAGCACTACTGCTGCCGTGCCGGTGGGCAATCCGTCACGCAACGGGTCGAAAACGGCGACGTCGGCCCCGGCGGCGCGAAGCAGTTCGACGTGCTCGGTGTAGCCGAAGGTGAACGCGGGGCCACCCGCCACTGCCACGACCGGTGCGCCCTCGGATCTTTCGACCTCGTCCTCGGGATTCCACTGGGCCGATGTCACCGACGACCTGGCCAGGGCGCTCACTGCCTCCAGGTCGACGAACTGCGAAACGAGTGCGCTCATCGCTTCGACAGCATCGGTGGCCGCTCCCCCGTGTTCGATGGCGGTGATCAACCCCAGATGCCGGGACGGCACCACCAGTTCGCTCATTCTCGGCAACGCGCCGAGCACCGGCACACCCACCCGCTCGCACGCTTGACGCAACACATCCTCGTGACGCGTGCTGCCGACCCGGTTGAGGATCACACCGCCGATGCGGACGCTGGAATCGAAGGTCGAAAACCCATGCAGCACAGCCGCGAGAGACTGGCTGTGGCCGCGCGCATCGACGACGAGAACCACCGGAGCGCCGAGCATGGCGGCCACCCGCGCGGTCGATCCTTCTGCGGATGCCTCCCCTGGGCCGGTCATGTCGATCTTGCCGTCGAACAGTCCCATGACGCCCTCGACGACGGCGATATCGCAACCCCGGCTGCCGTGCCGAAACAGTGGGCCGATGCGATCGGCACCGACCATCACCGCATCGAGATTGCGGCCTGGCAGCCCGGCTGCGAGGCCGTGATAGCCGGGGTCGATGTAGTCCGGGCCCACCTTGAACGGTGCAACCTTTCGGCCTGCGGCCCGCAGCGCTCCCATCAAACCGGTGGCCACGGTCGTCTTACCGCTACCCGACGCGGGAGCCGCGATCACCACGGCCGGACACGTCGGGCTCACCATTCGATGCCTCGCTGTCCCTTTCGGCCCGCATCCATCGGGTGCTTGATCTTCGTCATCTCGGTCACCAGGTCCGCGGCCTCGATCAGCTCGCGGGGCGCATAGCGTCCGGTGACGACGACGTGTTGATCACCCTGACGATTGCGCAGAACCTCGACCACCTCTGCGACATCGACCCAGCCCCACTCGAGCGGGTAGGTGAATTCGTCCAGTACGTAGAACCGGTATGTCTGTTGTTCGATCCGACGGACGATCTCGCGCCAGCCCTCGGCCGCGGCCGCGGCGTGATCGACCTCGCTCCCTTTCTTGCGGGTCCACGACCACCCCTCGCCCATCTTGTGCCACTCGACCGCTCCGCCGACACCCGAGCTCCGGTGAAGTTCCCCGAGAGCCCGAAACGCCGCTTCCTCGCCGACCTTCCACTTCGCACTCTTGACGAACTGGAACACCCCGACGTCGAAGCCCTGATTCCAGGCCCGCAACGCCATCCCGAACGCTGCGGTCGATTTTCCTTTACCCGGGCCGGTATGGACGGCGAGAACGGGTTGGTTGCGTCGCTGTCGGGTCGTGAGACCGTCCTGCGGAACGGTTCCCGGAGCCGGTACACCCTGAGGCATCGCTGGCCCCTACGCCGCTGCGCGGACGACGGCGGTGACCTGCTCGGCAGACAGGTCGGACAGCGCGACGTAGCCGCCGCCGAGAGCCGCGGCGAACTCTGCGGCCAATCCGAGTCGGACCATTCCCGATTCGCAGTCGACCACGACCGAGGCGATCTTGTCCGAGGCGATACGGCCGGCGGCGATCCGAGCCCGACCGACGGGATCAACGCCTCCGGTGGCACGGCCATCGGTCAGGGCAACCACGAGCGCTCGACGGAGCGGGTCTCGAACCCGTTCTCGCAGAACCAGTTCGCGGGCTTTCACAAAGCCCTGTGCCAGCGGTGATTTTCCACCGGTCTTCATGGTGCGCAGTCGCGTCACGGCCACGTCCACCGAAGACGTCGGCGGCAGCACCGTCTCGGCGGCCGTGCCACGGACGGTGATCACTGCCACCTTGTCGCGTCGCTGATACGCATCGCGGAGCAGCGACAGAACAGCGCCGGTCACGGCCGAGAGCCGGTCTCGCGCAGCCATCGATCCCGAGGCGTCGACGACGAAGACGATCAGGTTCCCCTCGCGGCCTTCCTTGATGGCCCCCCGCAGATCCGATGGCTCTAGCCGCAATCTGCCCGACGTACGTCCTCGAACGACTTGGTGCTCGGCCGCAGCGAACAGGGTGCCGATCAGATGCAGGCTCCTGTTTCGTTCGGCGGTGGGCCGCACCGACCGTCCGTGCGTGGAGCGCGACCGCGATCGTCGGCCCGGGGCACCCTCACCCACTCCGGGGAGCTCGATCAGACGGGCCCGGAACTGCGCTCCTGGAGTTCCTGCCTGCTTGTCACCGCCGGCTCCGGAGGGGCGCGGCTGAGCGGATCGGTCCTCGTGAGGCCGGGAAGTTTCCGAGGATTCGGTGTCCTCGGCACGGTCCGGCAAGGGGGCACCCCCGCCGCCGTCCGGGTCCGGCTCGGGATCGGGGTGCTGATCGGCCTGTTCGGCGGCGTCTCGCATCGCCTCGTCCAGTTGCTTGTCGTCGATGCCGGGCTCGTCGAACGGGTCGCGTCGACGCCGATGCGGCAGCGCCAACTCGGCGGCAACTCGCACGTCCTCTTCTGCCACCTCCCCTGCACCTCTCCACGCGGCGTGGGCGGACGCGGTGCGCGCGAGCACCAGATCGGCGCGCATCCCGTCGACGTCGAAGGACGCACAGAGGGCGGCGATACGCCGAAGTTCCTTATCGCTCAGGACCACATCGTCGAGGATCTTTCGGGCGGCCAGAATCTGCTCGGCCACGGCGGCATCCTCGTCGCGGAATGCAGTGGCGAACGCGTACGGGTCACGCTCGTAGTCCATGCGGCGGCGCACGACGTTCATGCGGACCTCCACCTCACGCGAGGCCGTCACCTCCACCGCCAGACCGAACCGGTCGAGCAGCTGCGGGCGAAGCTCGCCCTCCTCGGGATTCATCGTTCCCACGAGCACGAATTGCGCTGGGTGAGAATGCGATACACCATCGCGTTCGACGTGCACCCGGCCCATCGCGGCCGCGTCGAGCAGCACGTCGACGAGGTGATCGTGCAACAAGTTCACTTCGTCGACGTAGAGAACTCCGCGGTGCGCCGCCGCGAGCAGGCCGGGCTGGAATGCGCGTTCTCCGTCGCGCAGCACCTTCTCGAGGTCGATGGAGCCGACCACCCGATCCTCGGTGGCCCCGACCGGAAGCTCGACCAATTTCGCCGGACGCGATCCCTCCGCGTCCTGCACCGCAGGCAGCAACGTCGCGAGAGCGCGTACCACTGTCGATTTCGCGGTGCCCTTCTCACCTCGAACCAGCACACCGCCGATCCCTGGATGCACGGCACACAGAATCAACGACAAGCGCAGTTGGTCCTGACCGACAATCGCACTGAACGGATATCCCGGTTCGGGACCACTCCCATTTCCCTGCACAGCTTCGTCCCTTCGTGCCCGGAGTTCCGCGCCGGGCGTTCGGTGAAAATCGCGAAGCCGGGCGGCGATCTGGCTGACAGGAGTATTCGCTGAACGAAGACCTTCCTGAACACAGTGGCGGGACCGCGCCTGATTCACACAGGACTTCTCCGCGACCGACTTCGGAATCGAACACTACAGCCGAACACACGAATGCCACACACGGTGTGACCGTGTGTGGCATTCGCAGATCGGGTGTTGCGGCGGTTGTTACGCCTCGCTCCAGGCTGTGCCGCCGCCCCGACGCATCGGAGTGTGCGGAATTCCGTCCTCGAGAACTTCCTCGCCGTCGGGCAGGAATCCGTGCTTGGCGTACATGTCGACGAGGTAACTCTGCGCGTTGATCCGGCACGGTGCCGAGCCGACCTCGGCGAGCGCTGCCCGCAGGATCCTCGTGGTGTGGCCCTGCCCTCTGGCCGAGCGCTGGGTGCAGAGTCGACCGATCCGGAAGGCCTTCTCCCCGTCGTCGTGCTCTTCGAGCAGACGAAGGGTGCACACCACTTCACCGTCACGTTCGAGCCAGAAGTGCCGCGTATCGGCGAGCAGGTCACGCCCGTCCAATTCCGGGTATGCGCACGCCTGCTCCACCACGAACACCTCGACGCGCAGCTTCAACAGGTCGTACAACGTGTTGTTGGACAGGTCTAGTGCCCATGATCGTTTGAGAGCTGCTGCTTGCGTATTCATACCTTTTGCTATCACACACCCGTGGGCTGTGCGACCTCACGCGTGTTTTCGAGCTGCAGAGTTTTCGACGTCCAGCTCCAGACCTCGTCGAACAGCGACCTGTTCTGGGCCAGCTCGACTCCCAACGACGGGACCATTTCCTTGAGCTTGGGCTGCCAGGAGTCGTACTTGTCACCGAAGCAGCGTTGCAGCACGTCCAGCATCGCCGGGACGGCGGTGGAAGCACCGGGCGATGCACCGAGCAGGCCGGCGATGGTGCCGTCCGCAGCATTGACCACTGCGGTGCCGAACTCGAGCACGCCGCCGCGCCCCTTCTTGCGGATGACCTGAACGCGCTGGCCGGCGGTGACGAGTTCCCAATCCTTCGCTACCACTGTGGGTGCGAACTCCCGAAGCGTCTCCACTCGATCTGCCTGCGACTGCGCCAGCTCGCTGACCAGGTACTTGACGAGTCCGAGCTCGGTCACACCGACACCGAGCATCGACATCAGGTTGCCGGGCTTGACCGAACCGGGCAGGTCGGTGACCTTGCCCTGCTTGAGGAACTTGGGCGACCAGCCGGCGTAGGGGCCGAACAACAGGCCCTGACGGCCGTTGATGACACGAGTGTCCAAGTGCGGCACCGACATCGGCGGAGCGCCGACCGAGGCCTTGCCGTACACCTTTGCCGAATGTTGAGCGATCAGCTCGGGGTTGGTGCAGCGCAGCCACTCGCCGCTGACCGGGAAGCCACCGAATCCCTTGATCTCCGCGATACCGGACTTCTGCAACAGGTGCAGTGCCCCACCGCCCGCCCCGACGAACACGAACTTGGCGTTGACGGTCTTCTTCGCGCCGGTCCGCTGGTTGACGACCTTGACATCCCAGGTGCCGTCGGACTGCTTGGAGATATTGCGCACATCGTGCCCGAAATGCACGGTGCTGCCCGCCGAGGACAGGTAATTGAGCAGCTGCCTGGTGAGCGCTCCGAAATCGACGTCGGTGCCGTCCTGGCTCCAGTTCAACGCCACCGGATCGGAGAAGTCACGACCGCGAGCCATCAACGGCAACCGCTTCGAGAATTCGTCCTTCGAGTCGATGTACTCCATCCCCGCGAACAGGGGGTTGCCCACGAGCGCCTCGTAGCGCGCGCGCAGGTACTCGGCGTTGTCCGCCCCGTGCACGAAGCTCACATGCGGAATGGGGTTGATGAAGTTCTTGGCATCGGAGAGCACACCTTCTTCGATGCCGTGCGCCCAGAATTGCCGCGAGACCTGGAACTGCTCGTTGACCTTGAGCGCCTTGGTGATGTCGACGCTGCCGTCCTTGTTCTGCGGCGTGTAGTTCAGTTCACACAGCGCCGAGTGGCCGGTGCCCGCGTTGTTCCACGCGTCGCTGCTCTCGGCTGCAGCAGCATCGAGGCGCTCGTAGACGTCGATCGACCAGTTCGGTTCGAGCTGACGGAGCAGCGCACCGAGGGTGGCGCTCATGATTCCGGCACCGACCAGAACGACGTCGGTCTTGATCCGCTTACCCTGCTCTTCGTTTGACACTGGAGAATCGACTTCCTTGTCTGTGGAGGTCTCGATCGGAGAACTCAGCTGTGTAGAGGGCTACTGACCCGATGCGGACAGGTTACTAGCTGGGCCTACCCCGTCGGACACCACGTCAACCCGAGATCGATTGTGCTCCTCGGACGCAGCGAACGGCGCCCACTACAGTTGTGATCTGTGACTACCTGGGTGCCCGATGTCCTCGGCGACGGCTACGAACAGACGACCATTGCACTCGGAGACGATCCGGATGGAGAAGGGCAGGTCGAGGCCACTCTCGTTCGGTATCAACCGCCCGGAGCAGCCAACGTCGAGCGCGCGGTCGTCTACGTCCACGGGTTCACCGACTACTTTTTCCAGCGACACATCGCCGAGCACTTCGCGGCGATGGGATATGCCTTCTACGCGCTGGACCTACGCAAGTGCGGCCGCTCACGCCGCGAAGGCCAGACCGCTCACTTCGTGACAGATCTGGCAATGTACGACGCCGAACTCGACGAGGCTCTGCGGCTGGTGCGCACCGAGCGCCCACAGGCCCCGGTACTGCTGATGGCCCACTCCACGGGCGGCCTCGTTCTGCCGCTGTGGCTCGCCCGCCTCAACCGCCGGACAGGCGGTACCGCCGGCCTCGGCCTGAGCGGGGTGGTGCTCAACAGCCCGTGGTTCGACCTGCAGGGACCACCCGCCGTTCGCAGCGTAGGTACCGCGGCGATCGACCTGATCGGGCGTCTTCGGTCCAAGACGAAGGTCCCCGGCACCGGCCTCGACACCTACGGTCTCTCGCTCGCCGCGTCGGAGAACGGTGAGTGGGAGTACAACCTCGATTGGAAGCCGCTGTCCGGCTTCCCGATCACCTTCGGCTGGATTCGCGCTGTTCGTCGCGGGCACGCCGAACTGCACCGAGGCCTCGACATCGGTATTCCCTCGTTGATTCTCCGCTCGAAAGTAACGCACTTCTCCCGCCGCTACAGCTCGGCCGTCGACGCTGCGGACGCCGTTCTGGACGTTCGGCAGATCGCACGCTGGGCCGGCTGCCTCGGCGATCGCACCACGATCGTTCCGATCGAGGGAGCACGGCACGATGTGTTTCTGTCCACCGAAGGGCCTCGCGCACGGGCCTTCGAGGAAATGGACGAGTGGATCGAATGGTTGCACCGAAGCGAGAGCCTCGGCCACGCGTTGGGCAAAGACCACAGTGAGAGCGGACACATTTCATGACAGAGCACTTCGACATCGCGATCATCGGCTCCGGATCAGGAAACTCCATCGCCGATTCGCGATTCGACAACAAGAAGATCGCTCTGCTCGAGGAGAATTCGACGTTCGGCGGCACCTGCCTCAACGTCGGCTGCATCCCCACCAAGATGTTCGTCTACGCCGCCGAAGTCGCCCGTACCGTGCGTGACTCGGCGAAGTACGGCGTCGACGCCCACGTCGATGCGGTGCGCTGGCCCGACATCGTCGACCGCGTCTTCGGTCGTATCGACCCCATCTCCGAGAGCGGAAAGAGCTACCGGGCCGAAGGCAGCCCCAACGTCACGCTCTTCGAGGGCCATGCGACGTTCGTCGGCCCCCGCACCATCGATACCGGCACCGGCGCCGTTATCACCGCAGACCAGATCGTCATCGCGGCCGGGTCCCGGCCGGTGGTGCCGCAGTCCATCCTCGATTCGGACGTCTCGTACCACACCAACGACGACGTGATGCGACTACCGGAGCTTCCCGAGCATCTGGTGATTCTCGGATCCGGCTATATCGCAGCAGAATTCGCGCACGTGTTCTCCGCCCTCGGCTCGAAGGTCAGCATCATCGCGCGCAAGGGCGCGCTCCTGCGCGCGCTCGATGCCGACATCTCGCACCGGTTCACCGAGCTGGCCGCCGCGAAATGGGACGTCCACCTCGATTCCGGTGAGTCGACGGCGATCTCCGAGAACGGACTGCAGGGTGTGGTGCTCACGGACGGCACGAAGGTACTCGGCGACGCATTTCTCGTTGCTGTGGGCCGCGAGCCGAACGGGGACCGTCTCGACCTGGGCACGGCCGGCATCGAACTGGACGCCGAGGGCCGCATCGTCGTCGACGAGTTCGGTCGTACTACGGCCGAAGGAGTGTTCGCCCTCGGTGACGTCTCGTCTCCGTACCAGCTCAAGCATGTGGCCAACCAGGAAGCCCGTGTCGTTCAGTACAACCTGCTCCAGGACGCGTGGCACGGCGACACCACGGCGTTGCGCGCCAACGATCATCGTTTCGTTCCCGCTGCCGTGTTCACCGATCCACAGATCGCCGAGGTGGGCATGACCGAGCAGCAGGCCCGCGGCGCCGGCCTGGACATCACGGTCAAGGTGCAGAACTACGGCGATGTCGCCTACGGCTGGGCCATGGAGGACAGCGAAGGCCTCTGCAAGATCATCGCCGAGAAGGGAACCGGGCGTATTCTCGGTGCCCACATCATCGGGGCCCAAGCTCCGACATTGATTCAGCCGATCATCCAGGCGATGAGCTTCGGACTATCGGCCCAGGACATGGCCCGTGGCCAGTACTGGATTCATCCCGGGCTGCCCGAGGTGGTCGAGAACGCGCTGCTCGGTCTCGAAGTGTAGGTCCGACCCACTCACCAGGGGCTGGTGCGGAGCGCGATTTCGGTGGCCAGTGCCGCCGCCGCATCAGCAGGGATGTTCGCCACTCCATCGAGCTGGACCACCCGGAAATCCGAGTAGGCGAACCGCCCGCTCGCGTCGGCCGGCGTCCGTCCGAGCGAGGACCCGATAACCAAGGTCGTCGGTATTTCGACGGCCGGGCAGTCGGCGGCGCGAACCACGCCCTGCTCGTCTGCGATGGCGGGGTGGCAGCGGTTCACGGCGATCAGGCTGGCGAATCGCCCGAAGGTTTTCGCGGCCAAGGTCCATGCCGATTCTGCACCCGCACCACTGCCGACCAGGTGCACCCAGGACAACTTCAGTTCGTCGAGAACGGCGAGGACGACCTCGTCGCTCACGCCGTCGATGCTTTCCAGCGCAACGGTTTTCAGGTCGGAATTGTGAAGACGCTCGCTGACGGCGTCGTAGACGTCCACCGGATCATCGGCATCGGGAAGTAAAAGAACAGCGTGCCGACTGTCCGGGCCCGCGACTCGAACCGAACATTTCCCGCCCGCGGCACTCACATGCGTGAACTCCATGGGAACGACGGTACTGCCTCTTGCGCCGAACTCGTACCGGTTCTATGGTTAGTTACATGAGTAATGAACCATTGAGGCAAGTAACCGACCTGCTTCGGCGGCGGTTCTGATGGACGAGGGCAGGCCGATCTTCCTGCAGATCGCCGAGCTCGTCGAGAACTCCATCGTCGATGGCTCGTTGGCCGAGGAAGAGCAGGTCCCCTCGACCAACGAGCTCGCCGCGTTCCATCGCATCAATCCGGCGACGGCGGGCAAAGGTCTCGCGAAGCTCGTCGCCGATGGCGTCGTCTACAAGAAACGAGGAATCGGAATGTTCGTCACTGCAGGCGCTCGGGACGCTCTTCGATTCCGTCGCCGCGAGCTGTTCGCTCGCCAGTACATCGATCCGTTGGTCACCGAGGCACGCAAACTCGGCATGACCGTCGACGAACTCAAGACCATGCTCGACAACTGGGAGGAAGCACGATGAGCGTCCACACCCTCGACTCGATGGACGAACCCCGCACCATCGCTGCATCGACGACTCACCTGAGCAAGAACTTCGGCTCGTTCACCGCCGTCGACGATGTCAGTTTCGAGATCGAACAGAACAAGATCTACGGATTTCTCGGCCGCAACGGCGCGGGCAAAACCACCGTCATGCAGATGATGACAGCGCAGATGCGCCACAGCGCCGGTGAGATCTCGATATTCGGACAACGCCCGTGGGAGAACCCGCGCGCTCTGGCTCACGTGTGCTTCGTCAAGGAAAGCCAGAAGTATCCGGACGATCTCAAGGTGAAAAGTGCCATCTCGCAGGCCTCGCACATACTTCCGCACTGGGACAGCGAGTTCGCCGCCGAGCTACTACGCGATTTCGACCTACCACTCGGCCGCAAGATCAAAAAACTCTCACGAGGAATGACCTCGGCACTCGGCATCGTCATCGGACTGGCCTCGCGGGCACCACTGACATTCTTCGATGAGCCGTATCTGGGATTGGACGCCGTCTCGCGACACATGTTCTACGACAGATTGCTTGCCGACTACGCCGACAATCCCAGAACCGTCGTGCTGTCCACTCACCTCATCGACGAGGTGAGCGATCTGATCGAACACGTAATTCTCATCGACAAGGGCAAGATCGTGCTCGACGAGGACTCGGATTCCCTGCGCGAGAGCGCGTTCGAGATAACAGGGCCGGCACAGGCCGTCGACTCGTTCGCCTCGGGGCACCGAATACTGCACCGAACTGCGATCGGCGCGAGCGCCCGCACCACCATCGACGGCCGATTGAACGAACGGCAGAAATCGGACGGTACCGCAGCAGGGCTGACCATCGAGGCCGTTCCGTTGCAGCAGTTGATCATCGAACGCACGACAGGCGACACCGAGGAGACAGTGTCATGAAGCGAATACTGAATGTAGCCCGCGTCCACAACACCTCATGGGCGACCACGTTCACGTGGCCACTGGGGATCCTTGCGATAGTGTTCGCCATCACCTACGGCATCTTCCTGGTGGTACCGACGAGCAATTCCGACTCCACCTTCACCGGCGGCGTGTTCTCCGTGTACGGATTCGCCATCGCGTTCTACATCACCGCCATAACACAGTGCTTTCCCTACGCACTGAGCCTGAGTATCACCCGACGCGAATTCCTCAGCGCTACAGCCCTCGTGGGGATCACACAGTCGGTTGCGATCGGCACGATCGTGTATCTGCTGTCCTTGGTCGAGGCGGCGACCGGCGGATTCGGCAAGAACATCCGTATGTTCGGCCTCGCCCGATACGCGACCGACAATCCCGTCCTCCAATGGGCCGCCCTGGTGACAGGATTGTTGATGATCGGCGGAATCGGTGCCTTCATCGGCGTCGTCTATCGGCACTACCGTACGAACGGACTGTTCACGCTCGGTCTCGGCGCGCTCGTGGTCTTCGGCGGCGGAGCGATTCTCGTGACCTGGCAGAACTGGTGGCCGCACATCGGCAGCTTCTTCACCGACACGCCGCGAGTCCTACTGCTGGTCGTCATCCCGTTGACCATCGCAGGCGTGTTGTCAGCCGCCAGTTGGTTCGGTTTGCTCAAAGCAACTGCGTGACAATCATCTCGACGCGACGGTCGACGCCGTTCTCGATGAGATCGAGTATTGCGTCGACGTCGAGATTGTCCTCCACGAGATCCGCCAGCAAATCCAACTGCTGCTCTCTGAGAGCCCTGACCGACGTAGCAGGTGCCACCACGAATCCGGTACGCCCGGACGCCTCTGCCACCCAGGAGAGCACGTGACGCCGGAAGCCGTCGGACTCGAGCAGACCGTGCCAGTGGGTGCCCACGACACTGCCGCGCACACTGCCCTCGTCAGCACCCGATGCCGATGACGACAACGGCCGGTCACCGTTCCGGGCAACGCGACCGTGATGAATTTCGTACCCTGCCACTGCGTCCGAGCCGAACTCGACCGAGAAGCCGTTCACCTGTGCCAGCACCTTCTCGTCCGCGAATTCGATGTCCAGATCGAGCAGGCCGAGCCCCTCGACCACACCGACACCCGACTCCACAGTGTCCGAGATGGTTCGGCCGAGCATCTGGTAGCCGCCGCAGATACCCAGCACCGGCCGACCCGCCGCGGCCCGCTCGGAAATGGCACGAGCAAGACCGGTGCGCCGCAACCACTCCAGATCCGAGACGGTGGACTTGCTGCCAGGGACGACCACCAGATCCGCATACTCGAGCCGAGACGGCTCGGTGACCCAGTGCACCGACACACCCGGCTCGCAGGCCAGCGCCTCGACGTCGGTGGTGTTGGAAATTCGCGGCAACCGCACCGCCGCAACGCGTAGCCACTGCGACCCGACCGGCGGACGCGGCCTGCCCACCGGGGCATCGGGAACGGTGCCCAGCGAATCCTCGGCATCGAGCCACAGTCCGTCGGCGAACGGAACGACGCCGTACGTCGGCCGCCCGGTCAACGCGTGCAACTGATCGAGACCGGGTGCCAACAGAGTCGGGTCACCTCGAAACTTGTTGATCACGAAGCCCGCAACGAGCGCCTGGTCTTCCTCGGACAGCACCGCCACGGTGCCGAACAGATGCGCGAGCACTCCCCCGCGATCGATATCTCCCACGACGATCACCGGCAGCGATGCCGCCGACGCCAGACCCATGTTGGCTAAGTCCGTCGCGCGCAGATTGATCTCGGCAGGCGAACCGGCCCCTTCACAGATCACCACGTCGAACTCCGCACGCAGAGAAGCCAACTCCTCGGCCACCACCGCGCGCAATGCCTGCCGATGCTCGATGTAGTTGCTCGCACTCACCTGCGCCATCGCACTCCCGCGCACCACCAATTGCGAGGTCCGATCGCTGCCCGGCTTGAGCAACACCGGATTGAAACGCACACTCGGCTCCAGGCCGCAGGCCGCAGCCTGCATCGCCTGGGCTCGGCCGATCTCACCGCCGTCGAGCGTCACCACCGAGTTGTTGGACATGTTCTGTGCCTTGAACGGAGCTACCCGGACGCCCCGACGAGCCAGCATGCGACACAGACCGGCAACCAACACACTCTTGCCCGCGTCGGACGTCGTCCCGGCAACGAGAAGTGCACCTTTCGGACTCACGGGAGAGTCAGAATCTCGCTACCCGTCTCGGTCACCACGAGCGTGTGCTCGAACTGCGCCGTCCACTTCCGGTCACGGGTGACCACAGTCCAGCCGTCGTCCCACATCTCGGCGTCGATGCCGCCCAGGTTGATCATCGGTTCGATGGTGAACGTCATCCCCGGCTCGATGACCGTATCCACCGAGGGCTGGTCGTAGTGCAGCACGACGAGACCGTTGTGGAAGGTGGTGCCGATACCGTGACCGGTGAAGTCCTCGACCACCCCGTAGCCGAACCGATGCGCATACGACTCGATGACCCGGCCGATCACGTTCAGTGCCCGACCCGGCTTCACCGCCTTGATGGCGCGCATCGTGGCCTCGTGCGTGCGCTCGACGAGCAAACGGGCTTCCTCGGAGACGTTGCCGGCGAGGAAGGTCGCGTTGGTGTCGCCGTGCACGCCGTCGATGTACGCGGTGACGTCGATGTTGACGATGTCACCGTCCTCGATCACCGTGGAGTCGGGGATGCCGTGGCAGATGACCTCGTTGAGCGAGGTGCAGCACGATTTGGGAAAACCCTTGTAACCCAACGTGGACGGGTATGCGCCGTGATCGATCATGTACTCGTGTGCGATCCGGTCCAGTTCGTCGGTGCTCACGCCGGGGGCGACCGCCCGGCCCGCTTCCTGAAGCGCTCGAGCAGCGATCTTCGACGCCAAGCGCATCTTCTCGATGACCTCGGGAGTCTGCACCCAGGGTTCGCTCCCCTCGGCAACCGTCGACTTCCACGCGTACTCGGGCCGCTCGATCGACTTCGGCACCGCAAGGACGGGCGAAACAACGCCTGGTACGAGTGGCTGGCGTGGCGTGCTCTCGGCGGTCACAGACATACGCACCACAGTAGTCGGCACCCGATCTGCCCCACGACGCAGCGCATCGATGCTCGATGCCGGCGAATCACCGTTCGTTGCAGCGGATATGATCTGGGTCACGTTCATACCCGAAGCGTCCCGCGCGAGGAAGGAAGCACCATGATTCATTCGAACCTGTTGCGACCTCGTGACGGTGATGCCCTGCGGGCCGAATTGCGCCAGGTAGCGGCGACATCCGGAGTCCCGGTGGTATTCGGCGGCGAGGTGTCCTCGAACACCTTGTACCTGAGCGAGTTCCACGGCACCAGAACGCGGGGTCTCGACGGACTCGCCATCGCGCCGAGATCAGGACTCGGCGGTCGGGTGATGGCGCAGCGCAGACCGGCTGCCGTGAGCGATTACGGCTCGTCGCTATCGATCACTCATCACTTCGACCGCCCCGTGCTCGGCGAGGGCCTCAAGTCGATTCTCGCGGTGCCGGTGGTCGTCGCCGGTGCCGCGCGGCTGGTGATGTACGCGGCGGTGCGCGAGCGCGGGCCCCTCGGCGATCGCGTCACGGACCTCATGACGACCGCCGCACGACGCCTCGGCCAGGAGATCGCCGTGCGCGACGAGGTCGACCGCAGAGTCCGCCTGTTGGAGACCACCGGATCGATGCTCGATTCGGATGCCTCGCGCACGGCCGAACTGCGCAGCGTCCACGAGGAGCTGGCCGATCTCGCTCGGTCGGTGGATGACGGGATCATTCGCCGCAGACTCGACGCGGTCGCGGCCCGTGTGGCGGCGTCGCTCGGCCAGGAAACACACCACGGCACGCGGGCCGAGGAGATGTCACCGTCGTTGACGCCACGCGAGATCGACGTGATCTCGCAAGTCGCACTGGGCTGCACCAACATCGAGGTGGGTCGCCGCCTGTCGATCGGTGCCGAAACGGTCAAGTCCTACCTGCGTAGCGTGATGCGCAAAACCGATTCGCACACCCGCTACGAGGCAGTGATGACCTGCCGACGACTCGGCCTGTTGAACTCCTGACCACGGGACATCGACTGCCCGCTCAGTATCCCGGCGGCAATTGCTCGAACATTTCCCTGGTCACTGCGACCGCGTTGTCCGAGCTTCCCCCGCGCACCACCAGGGTGGCGAAAGCGATATCGCCTCGGTAACCGACGAACCAGGAGTGCGAGCCGCCCTCGACCTCTGCCTCACCCGTCTTTCCGTAGACCTCCCCCTGATCTGCGATGCGCTCGGCGGTACCGCTGGTGACCACCGACCGCATCATCCCCCGCAGACCATCGACCATGGCCGGCTCGATCGGCGGATGATCGCCGGTGATCATGGTGTCTCGTCCGACCAGCAGATTCGGAACCGGCGTCGAACCGTGTGCCACGGTCGCGGCCGCCAGCGCCATACCGAAGGTGGACACCACCACCTTGCCCTGCCCGAAGCCGTCTTCGGTGCGCTGGACCAGTTCCTCGGCCGGGGGCACCGAACCCGAATCGGTCGGCAATCCGACGACGTCGTAGTCCGGTCCGACGCCGAACTGAGACGCGGCGACCGTCAACGCGTCCGGCGACATCTCACTGGCCAGCTTCGCGAACGAGGTATTGCACGAACGGGTGAACGCGGTGGTCATCGTCACGTCACCGAGTGAGAACTCGTTGTAATTGGGCACACTGCGCTCGCCGATCACAATGCGGCCCGGGCACGGCACGGTACTGCCCGGACCGGCAAGTCCGTTCGAGATGGCAGCGCCTGCAGTGATGATCTTGAACGTCGATCCGGGCGGGTAGAGGCCAGCGGACGCGACGGGCCCGTCCCGGTCCGCCGCCGGATTCTGCGCCACCGCCAAAATGGCACCGGTCGACGGTTGAATGACCACCGTCATCGCCTGCTCCGAGCGAGCATTCACCGCTTTCTGGGCAGCGACCTGGACGTTGCGATCGAGACTGATCGAAAAGGAGGGCACGGGCTCCGGCGGAGTATCGGTGAGAACGTCGATGTCGATGCCGTTGCGGTTGGTGGTCACCACACTCCAGCCCGCCTTCCCGTCGACCTCGTCGATGACGGCCTTCTTGACCTGCCCGACCAGATCCGGAGCGAACGTCGGATCGGTGGACAACAGATCCGATTCGTCGGACGCAGTGACGCCAGGGATCTCGGTGACGGCGGCGGAGATGGGCTCGAAGTCGCTCTCGCGCAGAAGCGCGACCGGATAGTCGCCATCGACCGAGGTGGCCGACTCCACGATCGACTGTGCCGTGATCGATGCGTCGAAGGCAGTGAGCAACGATGCCAGTGCTGTTGCCGAGGCGACGACGTTGTTCGTGTTCGCCGCGTCGAACTTGATGCGATGCACCACGCCGGGCACCAGCACATCGGTGCCCGAACGCTCGTTCACGCGTGCGCGCGGAGCTGCCGTCGAGCGGAGCGACATCGTCTGGGTGTCGCCGAGCTTGGGATGTATGTCCGACGACGTCCAGCGGACCACCCATTCACCCGCGGTGCGGCCCATGTTCAGTTGCCCGTCGTAGGTCCATACCCGGTCCTTCGGCAACTGCCACCGATAGGTATAGCCGACCGTGGCGGTGTCCCCGTCGACCTGCACCGAGGTCGTTTCCGCATCGAGAGCCTCGGCCTGCAGATTGGTCCACGTCTCGGTCAGCGCTGCGGCTGCCGCGTCGGGTTTGTCGGTGCGCGCAGCGGCAACCTGGATGTCCTTCGATTCGAAGGCGGCGAGAAATGCCTGAGCGGCCGGTTCCGGGCCGTCGGGTTTGGGAGTGCACCCGGCGAGCGAGGCGACCGCGACGGCTCCGATCGCGAGCAGCGCACACACTCTGTACCGCATATCGGTTGCACAAGGTGATCTCATCGAGACCCATCGTAATGGGGCAGCGGGCTACCGACGGCAACGAATCGCGGTTGGCGACAAGCCAATCGAGAAGCCCGGCGTCAATCCAGAAGCACGGTCGTGAAGGTCGCTACCTGAGTGAGACCGATCTTTGCGTACGCCCGCCGGGCGACGTAGTTGAAGCTGTTGACGTACAGGCTGGCGATGCGGCCATGCCGGACCACCGAGTTCACCACTGTCGCCGTGCCGGAGGCACCCAACCCGTGACCTCGCAGGTCGGGATGAACCCACACTCCCTGAATTTGGCCGACCGACGCCGACTGTGATCCGATCTCGGCTTTGAACACCACTCGGCCGTCCTCGAATCGAGCCCAGGCACGCTGGGCTGCAATGAGACTGGCGATCCGTCGTCGATAGCCCCGGCCGCCGTCGTTCATGCGCGGGTCGACTCCGACTTCCTCGATGAACATCGCCACGGCTGCCGTGAGATACGCATCGAGCTCGTCCGGACGAACGAGGCGGACCTGAGGATCTGCTGGAACGGACGAGCGAATCGACGTCGCCAACAGTGGCTGCTCACTACGGACCTCGCGAGCCGGGCCCCAGTCGGTCTCGAGCATCTCCCACAGCGGAAGTGTCAGTTCGGCTCTGCCGACCAGGGACGAACACAGCCGTGGGCCGCGGCACGCGCGATCGGCGAACGATCGAAGGTCGTCGGTGGATCCGAGCAGAGGGACGAGGTTCGCTCCGGAGAAGCACAACGATTCGTCCGGGCCACCCCTACTCCATAACTCACCGTGAAAAGACCTCGGATCGAGCCCGGATTCCTGCACCCGCGCCGCAACCATGCAGGTGGCTACCGGATCGGCGTCCAGCACCCGCAGCACGTGTGCGGCGTCTCGATTACCGAGAGGCTTCGCACCGAGGAGCTTGAGCACCTATGGACCTCCTGACCCACCTACCGCCTGCGCCCCGACCGAGCGTGTACCGAATCATTCCAGAGAACACGTCGTCTCGGTGGCGGAGCGGCAAACCGGACACCGATCAGATCGACTCCACTCAGCTGACCGTCACCACGGGAGCGCCACCGTCTGTGGTCTCGTCCTTGTCGAATTCCTCGGCAATGCGCATGGCCTCCTCGATCAGGGTTTCCACGATCTGCGCCTCGGGCACCGTCTTGATGACCTTGCCCTTGACGAAGATCTGGCCCTTACCGTTACCCGAGGCCACCCCGAGGTCTGCGTCACGCGCTTCTCCCGGCCCGTTGACGACGCATCCCATGACGGCGACGCGCAGCGGGATCTCCATGCCCTCCAGGCCTGCAGTGACCTCGTCGGCAAGGGTGTACACGTCGACCTGTGCCCGACCGCAGGACGGGCAGGACACGATCTCGAGCTTGCGCGGACGCAGATTGAGCGACTGCAGAATCTGGTTGCCGACCTTGATCTCCTCGGCAGGCGGGGCCGACAACGACACCCGAATCGTGTCGCCGATCCCGCGAGAGAGCAACGCCCCGAACGCCACCGAGGATTTGATGGTGCCCTGGAAGGCCGGCCCTGCCTCGGTGACACCGAGGTGCAGCGGGTAGTCACACTGCGCAGCGAGCTGCTCGTAGGCGGCGACCATGACCACCGGGTCGTTGTGTTTGACGGAGATCTTGATGTCGCCGAACCCGTGTTCCTCGAACAGCCCGGCCTCCCACAGCGCCGATTCGACGAGAGCCTCGGGGGTGGCCTTGCCGTACTTCTTCATCAGCCTGGGATCGAGCGAGCCCGCATTCACGCCGATACGGATCGGGATGTTGGCGTCGCCGGCAGCCTTGGCGACCTCCTTGACGCGGCCGTCGAACTCCTTGATGTTGCCGGGGTTGACGCGCACCGCGGCGCAGCCTGCATCGATTGCGGCGAAGATGTACTTGGGCTGGAAGTGGATGTCGGCGATCACCGGGATCTGACTCTTCTTGGCGATGATCGACAACGCGTCCGCATCGTCCTGTGTGGGGCATGCCACACGCACGATGTCGCAACCCGATGCCGTCAGCTCGGCGATCTGCTGCAACGTGGCGTTGATGTCATGAGTTTTGGTGGTGCACATCGATTGCACCGAGATAGGACTGTCGCTACCTACTCCCACCGATCCGACCTGGAGCTGCCTGGTCTTTCGACGTGGCGCGAGTACGGGCACCGGCGGTGCCGGCATTCCCAATCCGACTGACACGGTCACAGTGGCCTTCTTTCGTCGCTACGACTGTCGAGTTTACTGATAGATCTGAATCGGGTTGACGATGTCCGCCGTGAGCGTCAGCAAGGAGAACCCGATGAAAACGATGATGACCACGTAGGTGACCGGCATCAGCTTCATGTAGTTCACCGGTGCCCCGTCGGGCAGGCCGCGCCGGTTACGGAAGATGTTGCGGATGCGCTCGTAGATGGTCACGGCGATGTGGCCGCCGTCGAGCGGCAGCAGCGGCACGATGTTGAACGCACCGAGGAAGAAGTTCAGCGACGCCAACAGCCCCAGGAAAGTGATCGCGTCGTCACGCTCGACCGCTTGGCCGCCGATGACACTGGCACCGACCACGCTCATGGGTGTGTCGAGTCCGCGCTGTCCGCCGAAGATCGACTCCCACAGCGCCTGCACCTTCGTCGGCAACTGGACGAGGGCTTTTCCGGTCTGCACGAAGATGTCGCCGGTGAAGACGAACGTCTCGGGCACGGCCTCGATCGGGTTGTATTGGATACGCGGGGGCATGATCGTCGAACCCTTCACACCCACGGCACCGACTGTCATCGATTGCACGGCTCCGGTATCCGGGTCGGTGACGTAGCGCTGCACCTCGGTGATCGGAATGGTCAGATCGATCGATGCTCCGTCCCGCTCGACCGTCAAGTCGACCGAGCCGGACGAGTTTCGCACCGCGTCGACCACATCGCCCCAGTACTGCGTGGGCTGGCCGTTCACTGCGGTGATGACATCGTCTTTGCGGAGCCCGGCCTCGGCGGCGGGACTGGTTCCCGAGCAGGGCGCGAATGTTCCGTCCTCGCTCTGCGAGGGTGCGATGCAGACGACATTGCTCACTTGAACGGTGGGAGGCGTCACCCGATCCGGCGTTCCCCAGCCCAAGACCAGCGTGTAGACCAGCACGATGCCGAGTACGAAGTTCATGGCGATTCCGCCGACCATGACGACGATGCGCTTCCACGTCTTCTGGCGGTACATCGCCCGCTCGACCTCGTCGGGAGCCAGCTCGTCGATCGCCGTCATGCCTGCGATATCGCAGAAACCGCCTGCCGGAATGGCTTTGAGGCCGTATTCGGTCTCCCCTCGCCGGAAGGAGAAGATCTTGGGGCCGAAACCGATGTAGTAGCGCCGGACCTTCATACCGAGCGCTTTCGCGGTCCACATGTGTCCCGCCTCGTGCAGCGCGATCGACACGCCGATACCGACGGCGAACAGCACGACACCTATTGCGAACGCCATGTGAGTCAGAGACCCTTCTTCTTCAGGAGCTCACGCGCACGTGCGCGAGCCCAGGAATCCGCAGCCAGAACGTCGTCCACGGTAGTCGGGGCCGCCGACCAGTCCCCGCTACCGTCGTCTACCACCGCGCGCACCGTCTGCACGATCTGGGGGAATTCGATGTGCCCGGCCAGAAAGGCCTCGGCCGCGATTTCGTTGGACGCGTTGTACACAGCTGTCATGCAACCGCCCAGGATTCCTGCCTCGCGGGCCAATTGCACCGCGGGAAACACTCGATCGTCCAGCGGCCCGAAATCCCAGGAGAATGCCATGGTGAAGTCGAGTGCGCGTGCCACGTTCGGGACTCGATCGGGCCACCCGAGTGCGAGCCCGATCGGCAACTTCATATCCGGCGGGCTGGCCTGAGCGATCGTCGAGCCGTCGACGAACGTGACCATCGAGTGGACGATGGACTGCCGGTGGACGGTGACGTCGATCTTCTCGTACGGCACCCCGAAAAGCAGGTGCGCTTCGATCAATTCGAGGCCCTTGTTGACCAGTGTCGCCGAGTTCAGCGTGTTCATCTGACCCATCGACCAAGTGGGATGCACGGCCGCCTGCTCCGGGGTGACCGATGTCAGTTCTTCCTCGCTCCACCCGCGAAACGGTCCTCCCGAGGCGGTCAGGATCAGTCGATCCACCTCGCTACGGTGTCCACCACGCAGGCACTGCGCCAATGCCGAGTGTTCGGAGTCGACCGGCACGATCTGCCCGGGAGCGGCCGCAGCGAGAACGAGATCGCCGCCTGCCACCAGCGACTCCTTGTTGGCCAGCGCCAGCCGAGCGCCGGTCTGCAGGGCGGCCAGAGTCGGCTCCAGGCCGAGCGAGCCCACCAGTGCGTTGAGCACGACGTCGGCAGGCGTCGATTCGACGAGCTCGGTCACCGCACGCGGACCACTGAGCACCCCGGGCAGGTCGAGCTCGGCCGCGGCGTCGGAGTCGGCCACGGCAACCCGCTCGACTCCGGTCTCGGCGATCTGACGCCGGAGCAGATCGATGTTGCGTCCGCCTGCGGCGAGACCGACCACGACGAATCGGTCGGGGTTGGCTGCGATGACGTCGAGTGCTTGGGTTCCGATCGAACCGGTGCTCCCCAACAGCAGCACGCGAATCGGGTCGGGACGGTCCGCGGTGGTCGTTCGCTCACGATGGTCTGGCACGGGTCCATTGTTGCCTACCGAGTCTGAGAAACCCCTATGCGCTTCACCGGTACTGGCACGCTGGGGGGCATGGACGTCTCGAAGTACCGCACGACCTCGTTCAACTACGCCGATGTGGGAGCGAGCGAAGGGACCTTTCCAGCCGACTACCACCACCTCACCAGATCGCAGGTGATCGGGGCCGGGCTCGACGAATACGGGGCGGCAGCCGATGCGCTGATGCAGTGGGACATGCATCGTGGGGCCGGGCTGAGGGTTCATCCCAGTGCCGACACCGCGATCCCCGACGCAGTGGTCGTACTCACCCTCGGCCCGATCCGGAGCCCGTGCCGCGTGGTGTACGTCATCGACGAGGCCAACCGTCAGGGCTTCGCCTACGGCACGCTCGACGGCCATCCCGAGGCGGGCGAGGAGCTCTTCCACATCGACTACTCCCCTGCCGACGGCGTCGTCACCGCGCACATCTCTGCGTTCTCGCGTCCGGGACGCTGGTTCACCACACTGGGCGGTCCCGTGGGCAGGCGGGTACAGGCGCTGATCACCGACAGGTACTTCGCCGCGTTGGAATCGGCGTGCCGTTCTGCTCGTTGAGTCAGGAGCCGGGGGGATGTACCGCGCGCCAGTGCTCGGCGATGTCGATGCGCTTGGCGACCCAGACCTTCTCGTGCGATTGCACGTGATCGAGAAAGCGCTCGAGGGCTGCCACCCGAGCCGGCCTGCCGACCAGCCTGCAGTGCAGGCCGACCGAGAGCATCTTGGGACTGCCGTTCGCGCCCTCGGCGTAGAGCACGTCGAATGCGTCGCGCAGATGCGCATAGAACTCGTCGCCGGTGGAGAATCCGCCCGGCGAAGCGAAACGCATGTCGTTGGTGTCGAGGGTGTACGGCACCACCAGGTGATCCCTCGTCTCACTTCCTGTGGACACGTTCGTCCAGTAGGGCAGATCGTCGGCGTAGGAATCGGAGTCGTAGACGAATCCGCCGTGCTCGACGACGAGTGACCGAGTATTGGGTGAGTCGCGGCCGGTGTACCAACCCCGCGGTGCCGAACCGGTGAGATCCCGCAGAATGGCCACGGCCTCGGCCATGTGTTCGCGCTCGACGTTCTCGTCGATCTGCTGATAGGACAGCCACCGCAGTCCGTGACACGCGATCTCGTGGTCCAGCTCCAGCAGAGCGGCAACTACTTCCGGGTTTCGTTCCATGGCCCTGGCCACGGCGAAGACCGTCAGGGGTAGATCCCGCTTCTCGAAGGCCCGCAGTACCCGCCACACGCCGGCGCGTGAACCGTACTCGTACAGCGATTCCATGCTCATGTGTCGGTTCGGAAACGCTTGCGCCCCGATCATTTCCGACAGGAACGTCTCGGATTTGGTGTCGCCGTCGAGCACGTTGTTCTCCGCGCCCTCCTCGTAGTTGAGGACGAACTGCACGGCGATGTTCGCCCCACCGGGCCACTGCGCGTCCGGCGGAGTCCGCCCGTAGCCGACCATGTCACGGGGGTAGCTCAGCGGAAACCGGGTCAGCGGGTGCGGAAGGCGTTCGGACGTCACCGAGGCAGTCTCTCACCGAAGTCGACACCCGCGCCCGCTGAGCGCAGCCCTGATGGCTACGACGGGCGGTCGTATGCCAATATTGACCGAACGCGGCAGCCTCGACGCCTCGTGCAGGACGATTTCGAGAATTCATCACCCGAGAGGACCGACCGGTGGCAAATACCGAACTGGAATCCGCTTCGTACGACCCGGTCGTCGATACGCGTCACGAGGTGCCCGAGGTACCGTCCGCCGAGTGGGGCTGGAGCGGCGAATCGAACAAGGCCATGCGCATCGCCGCCGTCGTCGTCGCGGTATTTCTGCTGTTGCTGACCATCGGAAACCACGAGGGCAGGGTCGAAGATCTGTGGCTGGTCGGATTCGCCGCAGCCCTGGTCGGCCTGGTCGTTCGCGACGTGATCGTCCGACGCAAGCCTCGCTGACAACCGATCAGTTCTCGGCGGCCAGCTGGCCGCAGGCCGCCGCTATCTCCTGGCCACGAGTATCCCGGACGGTGCAGGACACACCCTGCGCGATCACCCGTCGCACGAATTCTCGCTCCACCGGCTTCGGGCTGGCATCCCATTCGCTGCCCGGAGTCGGATTGAGCGGGATGAGGTTCACATGAACCCGTGACCCGAGTGCCTTGTGCAACTTCTTGCCCAGCATGTCCGCTCGCCACGGCTGATCGTTCACATCGCGGATCATCGCGTACTCGATCGACACGCGTCGACCTGTCTGATCGGCGTAGTACCGAGCAGCCGACAGCACCTCCGCCACCGACCACCGGTTGTTCACCGGAACCAACGTATCGCGCAGGTCGTCGTCGGGCGTGTGCAACGACACCGCCAGCGTCACCGACAGTCCCTCGTCGGCCAACTTGCGTATGGCCGGAGCCAAACCGACCGTCGACACCGTCACCGATCGCTGGGACAGACCGAGCCCGTCGGGTGCGGGCGAGACGATCTTCCGGACCGCCGAGACGACGCGTTTGTAGTTGGCGAGCGGCTCGCCCATACCCATGAACACCACGTTCGAGAGCCGGCCCTCACCGCCCGGTACCGCTCCGTCGCGCAAATCCGCTGCCGCGGACCGGACTTGATCCACGATCTCGGCCGTCGAGAGGTTTCGCTGCAGGCCAGCCTGACCGGTCGCGCAGAACGGGCAGGCCATTCCGCAGCCGGCCTGGCTCGAGATGCACAGCGTTGCTCTGCCCGGGTATC
The DNA here is from genome assembly GCF_049195265.1 of Rhodococcus sp. MALMAid1271. Lineage (NCBI taxonomy): Bacteria > Bacillati > Actinomycetota > Actinomycetes > Mycobacteriales > Nocardiaceae > Rhodococcus > Rhodococcus sp. MALMAid1271. Next base: position 162,135 of record NZ_JBMIRQ010000097.1, read on the forward strand.
GCATCAGGACACTCTCGAGCAACGTCCCGTCGTTCGCCTTCCACAGCGTCTTGCGGGTGTCACCGTCGTCACACGCCAGATGGTTGATGGCCGTGAGCAGCGTGGGGAAGAGATCGGCCCCCACCTTCTCGCGCACGTCGGCCGGCAGATCGGTCATCTTCGTGGTGTCGGCTTCGAGGCGCGCATAGTAGTGCCGGGCCAGCTGATCGGCGCGGAACGCCGGCAGGCCGAGTACTTTCACTGCCTCCCGCAGACCTTCCCTGTCGAGGTCGGCAAGGTGGCGCGAGGGCATGCCGCGACGCGGCGCGGTGAAGACCAAGGGAAGATTCGGCCTCTTCTGCTCCGCCGAAGCGTCCGTTGCGTCGACCGCTTCACTCATACGTCACCCAAAGTCCTTCCTGCCTGTCGAACATCATTCCGCCATTGTCCACCCGTTCGCCTCGCAGTCCTATTCGCGGTTGTCGGATGTGCGGCCGGTGGGCAGTCGCCACGAGTTCGTATGCGCGCGCAATCCCGCACCGACATGCGCACGAACCGAGGATTCGGCCACCGACGCTGCCGGCCGCGATCATGGGCGCTGGTGATGTCGTCGGTCTGACAGGCTTGGACTCTTCGGTGCCGGTTCGGGCAGCGAACAAGAAATATCCTCACGATTTGTGAACACTATGTACGGAATCTGGCGTCTCGTCACTGAATCGATCAGGCTGGTGTTGCCCCCACTTCACCCGAGGAGCACGACGTGACAACTTTCATGGAGACACCAGTGGCATCCGGCATCGCCCCAGACCGCGCGCGGTCGTGGCTACTGGTCCCCGGAACCAAGCCCGAGACATTCAGCGACGCCGCGACGTCCGGAGTCGATGCAGTCATTCTCGACATCGAAGACGCCGTCGCCCCGGCCAAGAAGCCCGCAGCACGTGAGGCCGTCCTGCAGTGGCTCGGCGAGGGCAACTCCGCGTGGGTCCGCATCAACGATGCGACGACCCCGTACTGGGCGGACGACCTCGCGGCCCTGTCAGGAATGCCAGGACTCGTGGGCGTCATGCTCGCCAAGACCGAAAGCGGCGGCCAGGTCGAGGCCACAGCTGCCCGCCTCGCACCCGGCACTCCGATCCTTGCCCTGGTGGAATCGGCGATGGGGCTGGAAGCGGCAACCGAGATCGCCCGCGTGGAGTCGACCTTCCGACTCGCCTTCGGCAGCGGCGATTTCCGCCGCGACACCGGCATGAGCGACGAACCACTGGCTATGGCATACCCACGTTCGCGCCTGGTCGTCTCCTCGCGGGCAGGGCGTCTGCCCGGTCCGATCGACGGACCGACGCTGAACTCCAACGAGAGCGTCCTCGGTCGAGATGCAGCACTGACGGTGTCGATGGGCATGACGGGCAAGCTGTGCATGCATACCCATCAGGCCGCCATCGTCAATCGTGAGCTCGCCCCGTCCCCCAGCGACGTGTCCTGGGCGCACGAGGTGATCGAGGCTCTCGGTGCCGACGGTGCCCACGTCAAGGACGGCAGTGATCTGCCGCGGCTGGCCAAGGCACTCGGGATCAACGACTCGGCCGAGGTGTTCGGGATTTCTCCCGCATCCTGACCGTCCACCAGGCCGACCCGCATTCCACTGCGTGTCGGCCTGCTTGCTCTCGGGCTCAACGCAACTCGATTCCAGTCGGTTTACGGCGCACGTGCACTCGGTACCGAACGTCGAACGAGACGCCCTCTACCGCCCTGATCGCATCCCTGGCAACCCGGGGCCCGAACTCGATTGCCAGCACCTCGCGGAGGACGGCTCGATTCGGAAACGACCACCTCGTGTCCACCCGGGTGATGTCGAATCCTTGCACCGAGAAAAATGCCTCGACAGCCGCCGGGTCGTAGCGCGGTAGATCGGCGCGCATCCAATCGCCGTACGGCGAAGCCGTCGCATCGAGATCTATCACTACCAACGCACCACCGGGCACGAGAACTCGCATGGCCTCGGTGATTCCCGGGCCGCAACCGGGCCCGAAGAAATACGCGGTGCGGGCATGAACGAGATCGACCGTTCCGTCTCCCATCGGGAGTGAGTCGGCCTGCGCGGCCCTCACATCGACGTTCGACAAACCGGCCACCCGCGTCCGCGCCGCGGCGGCCAGCGGCTCGTGCGGCTCGATACCGATTACCCGCTCGGCCGCAGCAGCGAAGATCGGGAGATGAAATCCACTTCCGCAGCCGATGTCGACGACCGTCTTCGAAGTCCAGTCGGCAACCGAGCGGATCGCCTCGAACAGTGCGCCGTCCACGTCCTGAGCGCGATTCTCCGCCTCGTACACGTGCGGCCAGTGCCAGATGTTCGGACTGGGAATCACCCCGCTACGAGCACGGTGCATGGCGTCGTACTCGGCTCAGAGCAGTACGGTGAAGACGAGCCAGGCGACGAACGCCGAGGGCAACAGCGAGTCCAGTCGGTCCATGATGCCGCCGTGCCCGGGTAGCAAAGTGCCCATGTCCTTGATCCGAAGATCCCTTTTGACCTGCGACTCGATCAGGTCACCCAGTGTGCCGGTCACCACCAGTACCACCCCGAGCAGAACGCCGATCATCGAGTTGGCCTCGAGAATGAGCGTCACCGTCAGCAGGCATCCGATGACGCAGAAGATCAACGAACCGACCAGACCCTCCCAAGACTTCTTCGGGCTGATCGCCGGTGCCATCGGGTGCTTTCCGAACAGCACGCCTGCGATGTATCCGCCGACGTCGGAGCACACCACGCCGATGACGAACACCAGGATGCGGCCGGCTCCGTTGTCCTGGAGCACCATCAGCACCGCGAAGGAGGCCAGCAGTGGCAGCCAGCACGCCACGAGGACGGTGACCGACAGTTCCTCGAGGTAATTTTTCGGAGCCGCACCGAAACCCTGCCTCAGCAGGAGCCACACCATACAGACCAAGACGGTGCCCACGGCAGCGCTGAGCACACCGACGGCACCGAACGGCCAGCCGAGCCAGATCATCGCCTGCCCACCGAGGATCAGTGGGATGCGGGGTACGAGCACGCCGCCTTCGCGTAGTCGCTTGGACACCTCGTAGGTGGCGACGGCCAACGCCACGGCCACCACACCGATCCAGACCAGCGGAACGAACACGAGGACCAGGATCAGGCCGATTCCCAGACTCCCGCCGACACCGATCGCGGCGGGCAGATTGCGGCCTGCTTTGCCTGCGGACTTCGCGGCAGCGACCCCGGATGGAGCAGCGGGAGTACCGCTGCCCTCCTGCCGATCCGGACCCACCACTGTCGTCAACTCCTCGGAATTCATCGTCTTCTGTCGTGAAAGCAGTCAGCTTCCGGAAGGTCAGACCTCCATCAGCTCGCCCTCTTTGCGCTTGACGAGTTCGTCCACGGACGCGGTGTACTTGGCGGTCGTCTTGTCGAGCTCGTTCTCGGCGCGGACGACTTCGTCCTCGCCGGCTTCCCCGTCCTTCTGAATCCGCTTGAGCTCTTCCATCGTCTTGCGGCGGACGTTGCGAATGGACACCTTGGCATCCTCGCCCTTGCCTTTGGCCTGCTTGACGAACTCGCGGCGACGCTCCTCGGTCAGCTGCGGCACGCCGACGCGAATCAGGTTTCCGTCGTTGGTGGGATTGACCCCGAGATCGGAGTTGCGAATGGCGGTTTCGATCGGTCCGAGCTGATTGGACTCGTAGGGCTTGATGACGACCATCCGAGCTTCGGGGACGCTGATGCTGGCCAGCTGCGTGATCGGCGTCGGCGCTCCGTAGTACTCGATCACGATGCGCGAGAACATTCCGGGGTTGGCACGTCCGGTGCGAATCGAGGACAGATCGTCGCGAGCAACCGATACGGCTTTTTCCATCTTCTCTTCGGCATCGAAGAGAGCTTCGTCAATCACGGTCTGTCCTCCATCGTCTTCGTCTTCGATTCGTCCGCGCCACTGTCGGTGACAGTCACGATGTGACCAGCGTTCCGATCTTCTCGCCGGCCACTGCGCGGGCGATATTTCCCTGGATCAGCAAATTGAACACCAGCATCGGCATCTCGTTGTCCATGCACAGGCTGAAGGCGGTCGCGTCGGCCACTTTCAGTCCCTGCTCGATGGCCTCGCGATGGGTGATGGTGTCGTACATCGTCGCGTCGGGGTCCTCCCGAGGATCGGCCGAGTAGACGCCGTCGACGGCTTTGGCCATCAGCAACACCTCGGCACCGATTTCGAGCGCGCGCTGCGCAGCGGTGGTGTCGGTGGAGAAGTACGGCATACCCATCCCGGCTCCGAAGATCACCACGCGACCCTTCTCCAGGTGTCGCCGTGCCCGAAGCGGGAGGTACGGCTCTGCGACCTGCCCCATGGTTATCGCGGTCTGAACCCTGGTGGCAACACCCTGCTTCTCCAGGAAGTCTTGCAAGGCAAGGCAATTCATGACGGTGCCGAGCATGCCCATGTAGTCCGAACGCGACCTGTCCATTCCGCGCTGCTGCAGTTCGGCACCCCGGAAGAAGTTGCCGCCACCGATCACCACGGCGACCTGCGCTCCGGTGGCCACGACCTCGGCGATCTGTTCTGCCACGTTGTTCACGACATCCGGATCGAGGCCGACCTGGCCGCCTCCGAACATCTCCCCACCCAGTTTGAGCATCACGCGTCGGAACCCGGGACGGTCAGGGGCCGGATCGGTCATAGCTCTCCTCGGTACTCGTCGAACACTACGGCTAACTTCAACGATCATCCTGCCCTATCGAGGTCGGAGTAGTGGACAGGGCTCCGACGTCCAACCGAACGTCGCCCACACACGAGTGATGCCGCCCACTCGATGGAATCGAATGAACGGCATCGCCTCGACCGACTGGTGCGCAGACTAGCTTGCGCCGACCTCGAAACGAGAGAAGCGCGTGATCGTCACGCCTGCCTCGTCCAGGATGGCCTTGACGGTCTTGTTTCCGTCCTGCACCGACTTCTGCTCGGTGAGAACGACATCCTTGAAGAATCCGTTGACGCGTCCTTCGACGATCTTCGGCAGTGCCTGCTCCGGCTTGCCCTCTTCACGAGCAGTCTCTTCGGCAATGCGACGCTCGGCAGCGACGAGATCCTCGGGGACCTCCTCACGCGTGACGTACTTGGCCTTGAGTGCTGCGATCTGCATCGCGGCACCGCGCGCAGCGTCGCCGGCGGCCTCGCCGTCACCGGTGTACTCGACCAGAACACCGACGGCAGGCGGCAGATCCGCGCTGCGCTTGTGCAGGTACGTTGCCGTGTTGCCGTCGTAGGACGCGACGCGGCGAATTTCGAGCTTCTCACCGATCTTCGCCGACAACTCGTTGAGAGCCGTGTCGACAGTCGTGCCGTTCATATCGAGTGCCTTCAGCGCATCGACATCGGCAGGCTTGCCTGCTGCAGCCGTCGCCACCACTGCGGCCGCGAACGTCTGGAACTCGTCGTTCTTGGCCACGAAGTCGGTCTCGGAGTTGATCTCGACGAGCACTCCACCCTCGGCGACGACGAGGCCCTCGGCGGTGCTGCGCTCTGCGCGCTTGCCGACGTCCTTGGCACCCTTGATGCGCAGGTACTCGACGGCCTTGTCGAAGTCGCCGTCGTTCTCGGCGAGCGCGTTCTTGCAGTCCATCATTCCGGAGCCGGTGAGCTCGCGGAGCCGCTTGACGTCGGCGGCAGTGTAGTTCGCCATCTTGGGCGAGCCTCCTCAAATGCTGGGTACGGACGTTGACGAAATGCTGTTCTCAGGGGGCGGTCGACTGGCTCTTGCGGAGCCGAACCGACGACAACCCTGACAGACCGAAGCGGCCCCGGCCCACCCCTGAGGGTGAACCGGGACCGAATTCGATCAAGACTGAGCGGCCGGTGCTTCCTCTGCTGCCGGTGCGTCGGCTGCGGGAGCCTCTGCTGCCGGAGCCTCGGCGGGAGCCTCTGCTGCAGGCGATGCCTGCGCGAGCTGCTCGAGCTCCCACTCGGCGAGGGGCTCGCCTGCGCCGACCTCGGGCTTGGCGTCGGATGCGGTGTTCTGGCCTGCACGCGCCTGCACGCCCTCGGCCACTGCGGATGCGACGACCTTGGTCAGCAGCGCTGCGGAACGGATCGCATCGTCGTTGCCCGGGATCGGGTAGTCGACCACGTCGGGATCGCAGTTGGTGTCGAGGATCGCGATCACCGGGATCTTCAGCTTGCGTGCCTCGCCGACGGCGATGTGCTCTTTGTTGGTGTCGACGATCCAGATGGCCGACGGAACCTTGGCCATGTCCCGGATACCACCGAGGGTGCGGTCCAGCTTGGTCATCTCACGCGTGAGCATGAGGATTTCCTTCTTGGTGCGTCCCTCGAAGCCACCGGTCTGCTCCATTGCCTCGAGCTCCTTGAGGCGAAGCAGACGCTTGTGGACCGTCTGGAAGTTGGTGAGCATGCCACCGAGCCAGCGCTGGTTCACGTAGGGCATACCCACGCGAGTCGCCTCAGCGGCGATGGACTCCTGGGCCTGCTTCTTGGTGCCGACGAACAGAACCGTGCCACCGTGGGCGACAGTTTCCTTGACGAACTCGTAGGCCTTGTCGATGAAGGTCAGAGTCTGCTGCAAGTCGATGATGTAGATGCCGTTGCGGTCGGTGAAGATGAATCGCTTCATCTTCGGGTTCCAGCGACGGGTCTGGTGTCCGAAGTGTGTGCCGCTGTCGAGCAGCTGCTTCATTGTTACTACAGCCATGGCTGAAGAACTCTCTTTCGATGGTGCGGTTGACGCAGAGTGTCGGTGACCTCTGCCCTGGCGCCCGCTGTAGTTGCCGGACCATTCGAATCACGAAGATTCCAAAGGACCGCCGGCAACCGGTTCTCGTGTCGGTGTTCTGCCGAAGCAGTCGATACGATGACGCGGACGCGCGAAGTCGACCCGTGCGTGCACAGGTCGCATGGACGAGTGTAGACCTGCCGCGGCCCCCGTCATAACCAGGCCCGACTGTCAAGAGATTCCGATGCCTGTGGACGAAGAATTTTCTCGTCCACACTCGGACTGCATGTTCGTTTCCGCACCCGGATTCGAGAGATGGTTCTCGGGTGACGATCCCCACGATAATTCGGACACTGACAGTTCGCACGCTGACAGTTCGGACACTGACGGTGTGTGTGGTGGCCGCCATCGCGCTCTCGACGCCGGTCGCGTCGGCGGCACCCGGCGCATTCGACTGGCCACTTCGGCCGAAGCCGCAGGTCCTCACCCCGTTCGATCGTCCGGAGCACGATTGGCTACCCGGCCACCGCGGTGTCGACCTCGCCGCAGGTGAGGGTGAACCGGTACTGGCCGTCGCCGACGGCACGGTGGTCTTCGCCGGTTCGGTGGCGGGCAAGCCCGTCGTATCGGTGGATCATCCGGGTGGACTGCGTTCGACCTACGAACCCGTGTCGGCCTCGGTCACCGCCGGGACACGGGTTCGGCGAGGGACGGTCGTGGGCTTCGTGCAGTCAGGCCACGGAAGTTGCACGTCGACCTGCGTGCACTGGGGCATCAGACGCGGTCGCGACTACCTCGATCCGACGGCGCTCATACGCGGGCATCCCATCAGGTTGAAGCCCCTCGACACACCCCACGGCTGAGATTCGAGCGCCGAGGATCGTCAGCGGCGCGCCCCCGAGTGCCTGCCCGCCGCTGCGGGAAAGTCGTCGGCCACCATGGCGGCGAGCTCGACGAATGCATTACGCGTCTGGGGGCGCAGGAGATCGAGATCCACGACGGCTCCCTCGGCCAGATGCTCGTCGAACGGTATGACGTGCACTGCGCGGCAGCGCTCGAGGAAGTGCTGCTGGAGCAAATTCATGTCCACCGCGGACGAGCCGGGGCGAACCGAGCTGATGACGACCACTGTTCGCTCGACCAGGTGGCCGTAGCCGTGCAGCTCGAGCCAGTCCAGCGTCGCCGCTGCACTGCGAGCGCCGTCGACCGCCGGAGAGCTGACCAGTACGAGCGCATTGGCCAGTTGCAGCACCCCGTTCATCGCCGAGTGCATGATGCCGGTGCCGCAATCGGTCAAGATGAGGTTGTAGTACACCTGCAGCATCTCGATGACGGCTCGATAATCTTCTTCACCGAACATCTCCGATGCCGCGGGATCACGCTCTCCGGCCAACACTTCGAGACGGCTCGGTGCCTGCGAGGTGTGTTCGCGGATGTCGGAGTACCGACGAATGTTCGGCGCCGCGGCCAGCAGATCGCGCACGGTGGAGGACGTCTGCCGCGGAACTCGCTCTCCCAGCGTGCCGAAATCGGGGTTTGCGTCCACGGCGATCACGCAATCGCCCCGCAGCGACGCGAACGTCGAGCCGAGGCCGAGGGTGGTGGTCGTCTTGCCCACACCACCTTTGAGTGAGAGAAACGCGATCCGGTAGTCGCCCAGCACAGGCTGACGGATGCGTTCCACCTGATTTCGGTACCGCTCCTCGGCAGTCGACTCACCTGGATTGATGACGCCGCCGGTGAGACGGTGCACACCGCGTCGCCAGCCGGAGCTCGATGCACGCTTGGGACGTTTGAGGAGCGAGTCCGCGCCCAGGTCCTGGCTGTTCGGTCGATACGCGTTGGGTGCACCTGCCCACGGCTGCTGCGACCAGGGACCCGATGCTGCCGGAAACTCCTGGGCGTTCGGATCGGGCTGGTAGCGATCGGACTGCGCGGGTGGCGGTACCGGCTGAACCGGTACCGGTGGGTTGTATCGGGGCGGAGGGATTCGCCGGTCGAGGGAATCCGGCGTCTGCCAGGGCGGAGGCTGCCGGGGTACCGACCGGGGTGGCGGAGTCGGTTCCGAGGATGTGGGCCCACCGTCGTTGTCACGAGTCCGGTCGGTCCGATCGGCCGAATCCTGGCGCTCGGCGGCAAAGCCTCGACCGACATGCATCGACCACGGCTCCGAAGTGCCTTGTGGTCGGTCGCGGTCCACGGTCCCCCGTTTTCGATGTAGTGCGTCTGAAACGACGCTACCAAACCTAGCGCCGCCGACGCTCGGCTCACGCCCGAGGATGAGCCTGATCGTGGACCGCGCGCAACCGTTCCACCGACACGTGTGTGTAGATCTGGGTGGTCGCCAGAGAGGCGTGGCCGAGCAACTCCTGCACCACCCGCAGATCGGCACCGCCCTCGAGCAGGTGGGTTGCCGCCGTGTGCCGTAGGCCGTGTGGACCGAGGCTGGGCGCTCCTGGGACGGTGTCGAGCACCGCGTGCACAGCGGACCTGGCCTGCCGCTGGTCGAGTCGGCCACCTCGACGACCCAGCAACAGTGCAGGGCCGGAGCGATCACTCGCCAAGGCAGGCCTTCCGCTGGCCAGCCACTTCTCGAGCGCCTGCAGCGCAGGGGCACCGAACGGCGCTGATCGTTCCTTGTTGCCTTTGCCCACCACTCGAACCAGGCGGCGGTCGGTGTCCACGTCGTCGATGTCCAGGCCGCACAGTTCTCCGACGCGCACTCCGGTCGCGTACAGAAGCTCGACGATCAGTCGGTCGCGCAGGGCGATGGGATCGAGCTCGGCCGCTCCCGACTCGGCCGCGGCCAACGCCTGAGCCGCCTGATTGTGGCGAAGAACACCGGGCAGCGTGCGGTGGCTGGAGGGTGCCGCCAGGCGTTCCGTGGGCCCGATCTCCACCGCTCCGACCCGCTCGAGCCACTTGCCGAAGGTGCGCGCCGAGGAGGTTCTCCTGGCCATGGATGTCCGGGCCGAACCCGCTGCCGAGTACCCCGCCAACCAGGAGCGCACCGTGCGGAGGTCGAGATCGCCGATCGTCGCCTCCGGTGACGAGGCCGCCAGGTGTGCGAGCAGGGATCGAACATCGCTCACGTAGGCGCGAATCGTGTGCTCCGAACGCTCCCGACCGAGACGAAGATGTTCGGCGAACTCTTCGACGTGGATGCCGAGGTGCGGCGGCAGCGAATCGGTCATCGGCTCAGCTTGCGGGCTCGTGCGCGGCACCACAACCGGACACGCCGACCGCGACGGCGCGGCGCCGGTTCAGGCGTCGACTCCGCTTTCCGCCTGCGCGAGTTCGCGCTTCCATACCCGGAACGTTTCCTCGGTTCGGCCTCTCCGCCAGTAGCCGGAGATCGACGCCCACTCGGCGGCGACCCCGCGCTCTTTGCGGATGTACGGCCGGATGTTGTGCATGACCGCCTGAGCTTCACCGTGGACGAAGACCTGGGCCTGCCCCGGCAACCATTCGGTGTTCTTCACGGCGGCGATCAGGGGTGCGTTGTCTCCCGCGTGATCGTCGTCGATCTCGTTCGAGGCTGCGCCCCGGTGAATCCAGGTGACGTCCACGACTGCGAGTGTCTCCATGTAGATCTCGTCGTGGCGGTCGGCAACTTCGATGAAGACCTTGGCGATGGCGTCTTCCGGTAGCGCCTCGACGGCGGCCGAGATCGCCGGAATCGCCGACTCGTCGCCTGCGAACAGATGCCAGTCTGCGTCGGCGCGCGGGGCGTACCCACCGGAGGGCCCGAAGAACGACATCTCGTCGCCGGGTTTCGCCTGGGTTGCCCACGGCCCGGCGACACCCTCGTCGCCGTGCACCACGAAGTCGATGGCAATCTCACGCGCGACGGTGTCGACCGAGCGAACCGTGTACGTCCGCATGATCGGTTCTTCCTCGGTACCGAGGAAGAGTTTGACGTAGGCGTCGGTCTGATCGATCGCGTCGAAATTGTCGAAATTCGCACCGCCGAGATACACCCGGTGCATGTGCGGAGTGAGCGCTTCGGTCCGCAGGACGGACAGGGTGGTTTTCTTGCGTGGCACTTCTGACCCTTCTTCGAGCACATGACGCCGATGCTCGATGCACCGACTAAGCATTACCTAACACCCTACCTTCGGGGCTCACGACGCAGCACGTTCAGCCTCGCACCACCCGAAACCACCCGGTCTCGTCGCTCGCCACGAAGCCATCCATCTCCAGCACCGGCAGGGCTGCGCGCACCTTGTTCAGCGGCACACCGGAATGCTCGGACAGCTCACGAGAAGACAATGATCCCGCCGACGGCAACGCGTCGTAGATCATCAATGCGGTCTCCGACAAGGCATCGGTGTCACGAAACAGTTCGGGCCGCGACTCCTCGGGCGAGCCGAGAGGCCCTGCCTCGGCGACCACGTCGTGCGAACTCGTCACCAGTATCGCCTCACTGTCACGAATCATGCGATGGCACCCGGTGGAGGTGGGCGAGGTGACCGGCCCTGGCACCGCCAGCACCGGCCGCCCCAGCTTTGCGGCCCACGCCGCGGTATTGCGAGCTCCACTGCGCCACCCGGCCTCCACCACCACCACTGCCGACCCGAGCGCCGCGACGAGTCTGTTGCGGGCCAGGAATCGATGCTTGGCCGGGGTGGTACCCGGCGCATATTCGCTCAGAACAAGCCCGCGAGTTGCGATCTGACGCAGCAGTCGGGAGTGGCCCGCCGGGTACGCCCGGTCCACCCCACAGGCGAGCACCGCCATCGTCGTGCCCTCCACCCCGAGCGCCGCCCGATGCGCCGCGGCATCGATCCCGAAGGCCGCGCCGGAAATGATCGTCCAGCCGTCGAGCGCCAGGTCAGCAGATATCTCCGCCGTCACATGATCACCGTAGGGACTCGATGCCCGAGTACCCACGACGGACACCGAGCGTTCGGTGACCGCTGCCACGGGAGCGCTTCCCAACACCCACAACGCAAGCGGTGGACAGGTATCGACCGCTGCGGTCACACCGGACCCATCGAAGCCGAGGAAACGCCAGGCCGGCCACTCGTCGTCGTCGGGCGTGACCAACCGGCCGCCCAATGCAGCAATGTGATCGAGATCAGCTGCGGCGGTGTCGATATGGGCCCGCACCTCGAGCCGCTCGCCCAGACCACCTGATCGCACCGCCGCGGCCGCCGCCTGCGGGCCGTGCTCAGCGGCGTGGTCGAACAACGGCCGATGCGGACCTTGCGCCACCCGAGACAGATACGCCCACGCGAGTCTGCGTTCGTCGTCGCTCATGCCACTCCCGCTCATGCCACTCCCCTGTCACGGAAATCCAGCGCCGCCCCCACCTCGTCGGCACCGGGAACGGTGCCGCCCGCGAGATCGTTCAACGTCCACGCCACCCGAATCGCCCGATCCGCCCCTCGCGCGGTCAACGATCCGTTGCGCAACGCACGCTCGACCGGTGCCAGGGCCGAACGAGCCAGCCGAAATCGTTGCCGCAGAGCCGGTCCTGGAACCTCTGCATTGGTTCTCCAACCGAATTCCTGCCACCGCTGCGCGGCGGCATCCCTGGCCCCGGTCACACGCGCGCGGATATCGCTCGTCCCCTCACCCACCTCGTCGACCAATGCCCCCGTCGCCACCCCCATCATCTGAATGCGCAGATCGACACGATCGAGAAGCGGCCCCGAGAGCTTTCCCAGATACTTGCGCCGAACCGTCGGTGCACACACGCAATCGACCTGCCTCGCCGGGGCACACGGACACGGATTCGCCGCGAGAACCAATTGGAATCTCGCTGGATACCTGGCGACGCCGTCTCGCCTGGCAATGCGAATCTCCCCGTCCTCCAACGGCGTACGCAAACCTTCGAGTACCCGAACACTCATCTCGGCGCACTCGTCGAGGAACAGGACGCCGCGATGTGCTCGGCTGACCGCACCAGGCTTGGCCATCCCGGTACCACCACCGACCAACGCGCTCACCGACGTCGAATGATGAGGCGCAATGAACGGCGGCGATGTGATGAGCGGTCGCGCGGTGGTCAACAGGCCCGCCACCGAATGAATGGCCGTCACCTCCAGCGCCTCGGACTCGGTCAGCGGCGGAAGGATCCCGGGAAGGCGTTGCGCCAGCATCGTTTTCCCGATTCCCGGCGGACCGGTCAACATGATGTGATGCGCACCTGCCGCGGCGACTTCGAGTGCCCAGCGCGCATCTGCCTGACCGGCGACGTCACTGAGGTCCGGATAGTGTTCCTGCTGCCATTCGGTCGGCACCGGCGATTCCAGGGCCTGCTCGCCGCGAAGCCAGGCCACCACATCGGTCAGCGAGCCCGCGCCCAACACCTCGATACCCTCGACCAGACCTGCCTCGGGCAGACACTGCCTCGGTACGACCACCCGATTCCATCGCGCACCCTTGACCGCGAGCACCGCGGGAAGAATCCCCCGCACTGCCCGTAACCTGCCATCGAGCGCCAGTTCGCCCATGAACACCGTCTCGGACAGACTGCCGCGCGGAATCGCTTTGGCCGCATCGAGAACCGACAGGGCAAGCGCGAGGTCGTACACCGAGCCACCCTTGGGAAGCGTCGCAGGTGACAGCGCGAGAATCACCCGACTGTCCGGCCACGTACCGCCCGAGTTCTTCACCGCGGCTTTGACGCGATCTCGTGATTCGTTCAGAGCGGTATCGGGCAGACCGACCAGATGCGTACCGGGCAGGCCCTGCCCGATATCGGCCTCGATCTCCACCAGCACACCGTCGACACCGTTGACCGCCACCGAGTGCGCTCGTCCGAGCGGCATCAGAACGCGGCCCGCACGTGCGTGATCTGCGGAGTGTCGTCGCGACCGACAACGATCGCGACGACGTCGAATCTGATCTGCACCCACGGCCCCTGTTGCAGAGCAAGCCAATACAGCGCCAGACCCCGTATTCGAGTCTGCTTGGAATACGTCACCGCCTCGGCAGGGGTCCCGTATCCGATTCCCGATCGCGTCTTCACTTCGACGAACACCACCGTATCGCCCTCGCGCGCAACGATGTCCAGCTCACCGGTTCGATGCCGCCAGTTCCGCTCTACCACCTCGAGCCCGATGCCCTCGAGATAGCGCACCGCGATGTCCTCCCCACGCGCACCGAGTTGCTGATGGGTCGCCATATCGATATTCCTCCACTCTCCGGCCGCGCTCGCAGGCCGATTCGGTCGGATCGACGGTGACACGCTCGAATCGAGGAGGAACTCAGAAAATGCAGGTCGGCGATTGCCCTGTGGACAACCGCTCGGCTGTGGAACAACGAGAGAAATTCTCACGTTGCGTGGCCGGTTTCGTCGGACCGTCGTGTCAGTGCTCGCACGAGGGACTCGGCCCGGCGAGAATGCCTGGGAAATGCACAAAGCTCCGTCCGGAATCACACATCGGACGGAGCTCGACTACAGGAACCTACGCCACAGCGCGGCCTGTCAGTGGTGCCGGTGGTGACGAATGGTTCGTCGCCACCGAAATTTCAGTGCGCGGCTTCGTAGGCTGCTTGTACGTCCTGGCTGATCCGACCGCGCGCGCTGACCTCGTACCCGTTCTCGCGTGCCCAGGCGCGAATGTCCTGCAGGTCGACCTTGCCACGAGCGGCCGTCGAAGCAGCCCCGGCCTTCCGAGTACGGCGACCGGAAATCTTCTCGGCGTGCTCGATCCAGAAAGCCAACTGTTCATGCAATTCGTTCGCATGTTTGAGATTCAAATCGATGCGGTACTGGTTTCCGCCGATGCCGAATTCGATGGATTCACCCTGCCCATCTTTGATAACCGATCCGTCGACATCGTCGATCATCTGCACAAGCGTCTTGCGTGCCATCTCTTACCTCTTACACGTCTTGGGGATGTGATATTCAAGTTCTACCACCGATTCTCCTACCGGCGCAAAGAACTGAACACGTTTCGCGACGTGTCGAATCAGTGAATATCCAGCCGGAAATCCCGAAACTTTTCGAGAAATTGCCAGATTTAATCGAATGCTATTGTTGCACAATTGATTTCACTACGTGAATCGATTCACCTGCGGCTACCGGCGCAGACTTTCGGAAGGCACGGAGGCCCGAAACAGGACACCCGGAACAATTTGGGCGGGTGTCCAGCTTTTCCGGCCGAGCGGATCGGTGGCACGCAGCGCCCGAAAGCCGCGCTGCCGTACGAGTCGTCGAGGGCTGCTCACTCCGCTCCGCCCCGCCGGGCGATCTATTCCGGCAGTCGGAGATCCGGTTTGTCCAGCTCTTCGATGTTGACGTCCTTGAACGTGATCACCCGGACATGTTTGACGAAGCGGGCGGGGCGATACATGTCCCACACCCAGGAATCCGACATCCGCAATTCGAAATAGATCTCACCGTCGGCGTTGTGCGGAATGAGTTCGACGGAGTTCGCCAGATAGAATCGACGTTCGGTTTCGACGACGTAGTTGAACTGACCTACGATGTCCCGGTACTCGCGATACAGCGAGAGCTCCATCTCGGTTTCGTACTTTTCGAGATCCTCGGCACTCATCGGTTTCTTTCATCCTCCAGTCGGGCGTGAAATGCAATCATCGCGCACCGGCGTCGCGGCAGTCCATTCGCCCCACGACGTCGACGCCCCCATCCGAGACCTCCGACGCCGGGCCCGCTGCCGCCGCCGCTACATTCGCGTACGACATTCGGTGTTCTCTGCTCGGCCCGAGAGCGGTCATGGCGGCCGAATGCGCACGCGTGCTGTACCCCTTGTGCACGGCGAATCCGTAACCCGGAATCTCCTCGTCCAGCTGCACCATCAACCGGTCTCGGGAGACCTTCGCCAACACGCTCGCCGCGGCAATGCACGCCGCAGTCGCGTCGCCCCCGATCACCGGCAGCGACGGAACCGGTAGACCCGGCACCCTGAACCCGTCGGTGAGAACGTACCCGGGGCTCACACCGAGCCCGGCAACCGCGCGTCGCATTCCTTCGATATTGGCCACGTGCACGCCGATGCGGTCCACCTCGGCAGCGTCGATGAACACCACACTCCATGCCAGCGCCATTGTCTGGATCTTGGGAAACAGATCCTCCCGTCGACGCTCGGTCAACTTCTTCGAGTCGTTCAGGTCCGCGAGAGCCGCATGTGCACGCGCACCGAGCACGCACGCAGCCACCGTCAGCGGGCCCGCACACGCTCCCCTACCTGCTTCGTCGACGCCCGCGACCGGACCGAGGCCGGAGCGTTCGAGCGCCGACTCCATCGTTCGCAGCCCTGCTGCCTTCCGAATGGTCGGACGCGGCGGCCAGGAGGAACGACTGAGCGTTGCGCGGGCGCGGGGCGCGCGGCGGGAGGCCGCCGTCATCGACCCTGGATGTCGGGAGAATGCAGGATGCCGGTCCGCGAGGGCGGGAGCGCGATGAAGACGGCTTTCCCGATCACGTTGTCCACGGGAACGGTCCCCGAGTACTCGTCGGTGACGTGATATCTCGAGTCCCTCGAGTTGCTTCTGTTGTCGCCCATCACCCAGATGTTGCCCTCCGGCACGGTGACGGGGTCGAAGCAACGTCCCGATTTCAGCTCGGTGTCACACGACATCGTGACCGGATCGAACGGGAAGTCCATCTGAATGTACGGCTCGTCCAACGGCTTTCCGTCGACGAGCACTCGCCCTTCGGCGTCACAGCATTCGACCGTTTGACCACCGGTGGCGATGACACGTTTGACCAGGTCGTTCTCGTCCGGGGCGACGACTCCGATCAACGAGCCGACCTCCTGGGCCCCGCGTATCACCGAGTTGTCCGATCGTTGCGAGACGAATTCGTCGTTCCACGAATCCGGACCGCGGAAGACGACGATATCGCCGGGCTTCGGGTCGCCGAACCGGTAACTGATCTTTTCGACGACGATGCGGTCTCCGGTGCACCCCGCGCAACCGTGCAGCGTCGGCTCCATCGATTCGGACGGGATCAAGTACACCCGGGCGACGAAGGTCTGCAGCAGGAAGCTCAGCACCAGCGCTACGAGTATCAGGATCGGAAGCTCACGCCAGAACGATCGAGGCTTGCGCTCCCGACGGGTCTTCTGCGAAGACTCGTCGTCGGGCTCATCGGTCTGATCTTGTGGGGACTGCGTCACGTGATCAGGTTAGCCGGAACCGTCGTCGGCGCGCCGGGACGGTCTGTGCACCGGCGATTCGAGACCACCGACTGCCGCGTCGACAACGGCAGGCTGCGAACACGCGGGACATACGCATCATGCCGCGCCGCCCGAATGGGCGACGCGGCATGATGGGAATCTGTGTGGCCGGGAAGAACCGGTCAGCGCTTTTCCTTGATCTTGGCGGCCTTGCCACGCAGATCGCGGAGGTAGTAGAGCTTGGCGCGACGGACGTCGCCGCGGGTGAGGACCTCGAACTGGGCGATGTTGGGGCTGTGCACCGGGAAGGTGCGCTCGACGCCGACGCCGAAGGAGACCTTGCGAACCGTGAACGTCTCGCGAACGCCACCGCCCTGACGCCGGATGACGACGCCCTTGAAGATCTGCACGCGCTCCTTCGAGCCCTCGATGACCTTGACGTGCACGTTCAGCGTGTCGCCGGGGCGGAAATCGGGAATGTCGCCACGCAGCGACTGATTGTCGAGAAAGTCCAGAGTGTTCATCGGTTGTGCCATCCTTGCGTTCTGCGCATGAGTAGAGGAACCGAGCGGCTCGCCGATTCGGCGGCTCGACTGGTTCGTGCTCCGAGTGAGGTCCGTGCCTGCTAGAGGCAACCCGACCATTGTGCCAGACCATCACGCATTCGAAGAAATCGACTCCGCCCTCGTCGCAGCGGCCCCGGCCGCCACCGGCGCCGGCACCACCACGCGCGCCAACTCGTCCTCGGTGGCCTCGCGCGCGTGAACGATGCTCGGCTTTCCTGCGATCGCGTCCTGCAGATAGATCTTCGCCCGGATCAACGGCCTGCGCCAGCGCTTCTCACGCCGCAACGCCCGCTCCATCTTCTTCGGCCTGTCGGTGTAGCGCCAACGAGCCCATGGCGCGCTCGGTCGACTCAGTCTGATGGCGGCCAACACCAGTATCGGCAGCACGAACAGCCCGACCAAACCGGTCCAGATCTTGCCCTTGAGGAGCACCACGACGCACAGCGCGAGGTTGACGACGGCCAGCGCCGCGAGGGTTCCACGTACCCACGGATCGGGATCGGCTCGGAAGTCCGCCGGGCTCAGTAGCTCGAGCGGATGAAAGCCGAGCAGCAACAGTCCGGTGAAGGCCAGGGCCGCGAAGACCGCGTCGACCGAGGTGCGGCCCTGCTCGGACCAATAGACGTCGCGGAGGTAGAAGATCAGCGCGAACTCGTCGAGGACGAGTGCGGCACCGATACCGAACACAGCCGCCAGTATCGCCCCGGCCGACTGGGACCCGTCGACGTAGACCGCGATCAGACCGATTCCCGCGAGCAACATCAACACGATCCCGAACACGACGTGGTGGATGTGTTGACCGCCGGGCGTGATGTTGCCCGGCCACCACTTCACGTCGGCGCGAATCATCCTGACACTGAGCCGGATCAACAGGAATCCCAGCAGCAATCCCAGCAGGAAGCACAACAGGGGCAGACGTCCGTGATCGATGACCCCGTGCTGCAACCACCTCACGTCTGCCTCACGTCCCTTCCTGGCGAATGGGCGAACAGCCCAGGCACCGTCAAGACTATTCGCGTCGGACTGGTGTCCAGGCTATTTCCCGAATCCGGCTTTTCTCAGTGCGTCGGCCATGGAACCGGCCGCCGGTGCCGCCTGCGCAGGCCCGCCGCGCCGATCGCGTTGGGGACGGCCGTCGCGTCCGCGACCGCCATCGTTGCCGCCCCCTGCTCGCCCTTGCCCACGAGGCCGATCACTCTGCCGTCCACGCGGGGAGTCCTTGCCGACGGCAGTTCCCGGCTCGTCGTCGAGCCGCAGACTCAGCCCGATGCGCTGCCGGGGAATGTCGACCTCCATGACCTTGACCCGTACGACGTCCCCGGACTTGACGACCTCGCGCGGATCCTTGACGAAGTTGTGCGACATCGCCGAGACGTGCACGAGTCCGTCCTGATGCACGCCGACGTCGACGAACGCACCGAACGCCGCGACATTGGTGACGACACCTTCGAGCGTCATGCCCGGCACAAGATCGGCCACCTTCTCGATCCCGGCCGCGAAGGTGGCAGTCTTGAACTCCGGACGGGGATCGCGTCCCGGCTTCTCCAGCTCGGAAATGATGTCGGTGACGGTGGGCAGACCGAATCTCTCGTCGGCGAACTCGGCCGGATTCAGGCTCCGCAGCAATGTGCTGTTCCCGATCACCTCGCGTACTCCCATCCCTGCCGTGCCGACGATGCGTCGTACGACGGGGTAGGCCTCCGGGTGCACACTCGAGCGGTCGAGCGGATCCTCGCCGCCGGAGATACGAAGGAACCCGGCGCACTGCTCGAAAGCCTTGGGGCCCAATCGTGGTACGTCCTTGAGGGTACTGCGACTGACGAACGGCCCGTTCTGCTCTCGGTGCGCCACGATGCTCTCGGCCAGAGAACCGGCGATTCCCGAGACCCTGGACAGCAACGGAACCGATGCGGTGTTGACATCGACACCGACCGCGTTCACAGCATCCTCGACGACAGCACCGAGAGATCGGGCCAGCAGTGTCTCGGAGATATCGTGCTGATACTGACCGACGCCGATGGATTTGGGATCGATCTTGACCAGCTCGGCCAGCGGATCCTGCAACCTCCGTGCGATCGATACTGCACCGCGAATCGACACGTCCAGTTCCGGTAGCTCACTCGAGGCGTAGGCGGAGGCGGAGTACACCGATGCTCCGGCTTCGGACACCACCACCTTGGTGAGGTTGGCTGCCGGGAATTTCGCGATCAATTCCGCTGCCAGAGAATCGGTCTCACGTGAGGCCGTGCCATTGCCGATGGCGATCAACTCCACGTTGTGCTTGGCCGCGAGGGCGGCGAGAGTTGCCACGGCCTGATCCCACTTGCCCTGCGGCTTGTGCGGGTAGATGGTGTCGTGGTCGACGACCTTTCCCGTCGCATCGACGACGGCGACCTTGGTGCCGGTGCGAAAGCCCGGGTCCAGGCCCATCGTGGCGCGGTTGCCCGCCGGTGCAGCAAGCAGCAGATCCTTGAGATTGCTCGCGAAGACATCGACCGCATCCTTCTCGGCCGACTGACGCAGTCGCATACGGGTATCGAGCGAGACAGTGACCAGCATCTTGGTACGCCAGGCCCATCGGACGGTGTCGAGCAGCCACCTGTCCGCCGGGCGTCCTCGATCGGCGATCCCGAAGGTAGCGGCGATCCGACCCTCGTACACGCTCGGCACACCGGGGGTCGGCTCCTCTCGTTCGGGCTCGAAGCCGAGCGAGAGCACTTCTTCTTTCTCACCACGCAGCGTCGCGAGGATGCGGTGTGAGGGCAAGCTCGTGAACGGCTCCGAGAACTCGAAGTAGTCGGAGAATTTGGCCCCGGCCTCTTCCTTGCCCTTGCGGACCGTCGACACGAGTTGGCCGGAGGTCCACATCAGTTCGCGCAACTCCCCCACCAGATCGGCATCCTCGGCGAATCGCTCGACGAGAATCGCACGAGCACCGTCGAGCTGCTCCTGATCGAACTGCGCCGGATCGGTCGTGGGGTCGGAGAACAGCGCGTCCGCTACTGGCTCGTGACCGGCTTCGCGCGCGATCTGTGCCTTCGTTCGGCGCTTGGGCTTGAACGGCAGATAGATGTCTTCGACGCGAGCCTTGGTATCGGCGAGCATCAGGGACTGCTCGAGTGCGTCGTCGAGCTTGCCTTGGCTACGGATGGATTCGATGACGGCGTCTCTGCGCTCGTCGAGCTCTCGCAGGTACCGCAGCCGCTCGTCGAGTAGCCGCAGTTGCGCATCGTCGAGCGTCCCGGTGACCTCCTTGCGATAGCGCGCGATGAACGGGACCGTCGAGCCACCGTCGAGCAGTTCTACGGCGGCACGAACCTGTTCCTCACGAACGTCGAGTTCTTCGGCTATGCGCTTGTTCACAGATTTCAGAGCAATGGTCACGGCGATGGACCCTACCGCTACTGTGAGAGTCGTCGGTCAGCGGTTCTGAGTGTGGGAGAGATACACGCATGGTCACGTGGTCTCGATTCCTGATCGCCACCTGTGCCACGATCTTGCTCGCAGTGGGATGTTCGGTGCCTGCGGACGACGAGATCGGCGATTCCGCGGGCAAAGCAACCGCCGAGACGTCCGCGTCACCCTTTCCGGACCTGAAGAAGGTCGACGGTGTGGCCCTCGAGGCCCGCATCCCCATGGCGGTCGCGTCGGCACGGGCCCGAGGTGCCGACATCGACTTCGCGCTACTCGATCGCGACACCGGGGCCTACTACAGCAGCAACGCCGATCAGCAGGTCGAAACGGCCTCGGTGTCCAAACTTTTCATCGCCGACGAGGTGATGTTCCGAGCGCAGTCGGAGAACCGCCCGGTCTCGCCGGAGGAACTGGACATCATGACGAGAATGTTGGAGCTCTCCGACGACAATGCCGCGTATACCCTCTGGTATCGCTACGGTTCGTCCGAGATCATCGGCGCAGTCGCTGCCCGCTACGGGTTGCAGAGCACCACTGCGCCCGCCGACGACCAGTGGTACAACACCGAAACCACACCCAGCGACCTGGTCGGCTACTACGCGGGCCTGCTCAACGGCAGCGGCGGTCTGACCACCGCGTCGGAGGAGGTCATCGTCGGCATGCTGCGTCGTTCGGCTCCGATTGCCGCCGACGGTTACAGACAGCACTTCGGAATCGTCGACGGCTTGCCGGGCGAAAGTGTGCACGCAGTCAAACAAGGCTGGATGTGCTGCGTGTCCGATCGCTGGGTGCACCTGTCGACGGGAACGATCGGGGTGGACAACCGCTACGTGCTGGCTCTGTCGTCACGGGAGGACATCTTCTACGCCGACGACATGGAGAGCTATCCGGACACCGCTGTGGTCGACGTGACCGACGATGCCAGCGCGCTGCATGCCAGGCAGACTCTGACCGGCTTCGTCACGATGCTCTTTCCCGACGGCACGATCAGCTGAATCACTCAGTCTTCGAGCAGATCCGGGCGTCGATCGGCGGTTCGCGCCAATGACTGGGCACGACGCCACGCGGCGATTTTCGCGTGATCGCCGGAGAGTAGGACTTCGGGGACGTCGAGCTCACGCCATCGGGCCGGACGGGTGTAACTGGGCCCTTCGAGAACCCCCTCGGAGAACGAATCCTCTTGGTGGGACTGCTGATTGCCGAGCACTCCTGGCATCAGACGGACCACTGCCTCGGCCATCACCAGGACCGCCGCTTCGCCCCCGATCAGAACGTAATCGCCGATACTGACCTCTTCGACCCGGACGCGGCGCGCGGCGTCGTCGAACACACGTTGATCGATGCCTTCGTAGCGGCCACACGCGAACACCAGATGGCGTTCGGTGGACCAGCGTTCGGCGGTGCGCTGGGTGAACGGCACTCCGGCCGGAGTGGGGACGACCAGTAACGAATCCCCGGTGAGCACCTCATCGAGGGCGTCACCCCAGACCGTCGGTTTCATGACCATCCCGGGACCGCCGCCGTAGGGCGAATCGTCGACCGCCTTGTGCACATCGTGGGTCCAGGACCGTAGGTCGTGTACCTCGAGCGAGACGAGCCCGCGGTCGATTGCCTTGCCCAGCAGTGCAGTTCGCAGTGGTGTCAGGTATTCCGGAAAGATGGTGACGACGTCGAGGCGCACGTGCTACTCCGGATCCAGTAAGCCTTCGGGCGGATCGATCTCGATCGTCTTGTCGGCCAACGACACCGAGGTCACGATCGCGGCCACGAAGGGAACGAGGATTTCGGCGCGCGCGGCTGCGCCGGTGGTGGTGTCCGAACTCGGTCGAATGGAGAGCAACTCGCCCGCGGCCGAATGCAGAACCTCGCGGACGGTTCCCACCACCGAGCCGTCGGTCAGGATCACCGTGAGGCCCTCTAGTTCGTGATCGTAGAACTCGTCCGGGTCCTCGGACGGTGGCAGGTCGGTGGATTCGACGACGAACAGGATGCCGCGCAGCTGGTCGGCGGCTGTCTTGTCGTCGATACCGTTCAGACGCAGCAGAAGCCGCCCGGAATGTTCCCGGACGGCGTCCACCGTGTATTTCGCCGGCGCTGCGTCCGATCGGGGCCTGCGGCCCCGAAGAACGTTTCCGGCGGCGAAGCGGTCGTCGGGGTCGTCGGTACGAACCTCGACGACGACTTCTCCTTTGATGCCGTGTGACTTGGCAACACGGCCGATGACGAGCTCCATGGTCGGTGCGTGACCTAGTTGTCCGTGTCGACCACGTCGACACGAATGCCGCGACCACCGATACCCGAGACGAGGGTGCGCAGCGCCGTCGCAGTGCGACCACCGCGTCCGATGACCTTGCCCAGATCGTCGGGGTGCACGTGAACTTCCACGGTGCGACCACGACGACCGGTGATCATCTCGACCCGAACGTCATCGGGATTGGCGACGATGCCACGAACGAGGTGTTCGACGGCATCGGCGACAACGGCGCTCACTTCTCAGCAGCCTCGGCGGCCGGCGCGTCTGCCGTCTCGGTTGCAGCGGCGTCAGCGGTGGTGGCGTCGTCCGACTTCGGAGTCTTCTTCTTCTTCGCGGTGGTGGCTTCACCCTGGGGCTCGGAGTCGGCCTGTGCCAGTGCGGCGTTGAACAGGTCGAGCTTCGACGGCTTGGGCTCGGCGACGCGCAGGGTGCCCTCGGCACCGGGCAGGCCCTTGAACTTCTGCCAGTCACCGGTGATCTTCAGCAGTGCCTCGACGGGCTCGGTCGGCTGTGCACCGACGCCCAGCCAGTACTGCGCACGCTCGGAATCGATGTCGATGACGCTGGGGTCCTGCTTCGGCTCGTACTTGCCGATGGTCTCGATCGCACGGCCGTTGCGGCGGGTGCGAGAGTCCGAGATGACGACGCGGTAGTGCGGGGTGCGGATCTTGCCGATACGCATGAGCTTGATCTTGACAGCCATGTTCTGGTGGAGCCTTTCGGGAGTTGGTCACGGCGCAATTCAGCGGTTCGCACGGCATGCGAACCCGGTTTTGCGTTGGAGGGTTGTTGTGACCGCCGCTCGGTACGTAACCGGATGACGGGCGAACAGCTGTTCATTGTGCCAGACGAGTGAGGCGATCGGTGAATCGCCTGCACAGCCACCCGATCACGCGAGCAGGATCACCAGGGCCGGGAGGGTGTTGTTCAGCGAATGGGCAGTGGTCGAGGCGACGATGGAGCCACTCCGCATTCTGGCGATGCCGATTGCCAGACCACCCCACAGCAGGATCACGAAACGCCACCATTCTCGGTGCCAGATCGCGAACACGACGGCGGTGATCGCCAACACGACCCATCTGTTGCCCAGCCACGCCATGGGCATCGGGCGGGTGCGCTTTTCCAGCGCACCCCACAGCATGCCGCGGAACATCGTTTCCTCACAGATCGGTGCGCCGATCCAGATCCACACGACCAGCAGAATCTTCCATCCCATGGCCGAGTCCGCAAAGTTGCCAAGAGGTGCCTGCTCGTCGACGTCGATGCTGGAGAACAGCATCAGCGCCAGCAACACGCCACCGACGACGGCCACGCCGCCCCAGGCCAGTCCGGATCGGACGTGACCGAGAAATTCGGCACTGGATCTGGGGAGACCGAAGTCGACGACGGGTCCGTTGCCACGCGTTCGTGAGATCGCCACCGCCAGCCCTGCGGCGAGCAGGCTGGGAATCATGATGCCCACGACCGACAGCGCGGAGTTCTGCGAGTTCACCGCGAGTCCGAGGAGCACGAAGCCCACGAGATTGACGCCGAGGACCAGCGCCGCGGCCGGCAGTCCCCACTTCTGGCCCCCGCGGCGGAGCAGGGCGGCATTCTCGGCCCGCCAGTAGGTCTCGGACAGGCCCGAGCCCTGCTGCTGAATCTGATTCATCGGCGCGAGGCCGGCCCAGCTCGGTCGGTCCGGATCGACGGGGCCTGCACCGCCGTCCGGCTCACTCACCCACAGGCCCCGATCTGTGTCGGTCACCGCCGCGTCGGTCGGTCACCCGCCCGCGAAGTATCACCAGTTCGGGGTTGGACAGCACCTCCGGTCCCCCGCGCGGATCCTCGGCGTAGACGACGAGGTCTGCAGGCGCGCCGTGTTCGAGCCCTCGTCGGCCCAGCCACGAGCGGGCGTCCCAGCAGGCGGCACCGAGTGCGTCCGTCGGAGACAGCCCGACGGATGCGAGTGCGGCAACTTCGTCGGCGATGCGACCGTGCGCGATCGACCCTCCGGCATCGGTTCCTGCGTAGATCGCGATTCCGGCGTCGTGGGCTCGTCCGACGGTATCGGCCACGCGCTCGTGCAAGGCCCGCATGTGGCGGGCGTAGACGGGATATCGGGTGGCGGAATCCGCAATCGAGGGGAAGGTCTCGATATTGATCAACGTCGGCACCAGTGCCGTGCCGCGATCGACCATCATCTCGATGGTCTCGTCGGTCAGGCCGGTGCCGTGCTCGATGCAGTCGATGCCGGCCGCGATCAGGCCGGGGAGGGCATCCTCGCCGAACACGTGGGCAGTCACTCGCGCTCCCTCGGCGTGCGCAGCGGCGATGGCATCGACGAGGATGGCGTCGTTCCACAGTGGGCGAAGGTCGCCCACCGAGCGATCGATCCAGTCTCCGACGAGTTTGACCCAGCCGTCACCGAATCGAGCTTGCTGCGCCACCGCCTCGGGCAGTTGGGATTCGTCCTCGAGGTCTACGGCCAGACCCGGTATGTAGCGCTTGGGCGATGCGATGTGACGGCCGGCTCTGATGATCCGAGGAAGCTCGTCGTACTCGTCCAACGCGCGGGTGTCCACCGGAGAGCCCGCGTCGCGCAGCAGCAGCGCGCCGACGCCTCGCTCGGTCTCGGCTTGGCGGATCGAACCGGCCAGATCCGTGTGTCCCCCGCCGTATTCGATTCCGACGTGGCAGTGGGCATCGACGAGACCGGGCAGAATCCAACCGCCGTCGTGGACGAGGTCGGCATCCGGAATCGGCTCCGTGGACAGCACGTCGCCGTCGATCCAGAGATCGACGTTCGCCCCGTCCGGCAGGCCGCGGCCCCGTACCCGCATTGCCGCCACGTGCGCGAGCCTACTTCTTCGGCAGTTTCAGCTGCGAGAGATCGATGCCCTCGAGGCCGGGCGGTAACTGGTCGAGACCCTTGGGCATGGACGACAGATCCGGCATCCCGCCGGGCATCCCGCCCGGCATACCGGGAAATCCGCCGCGAATCTTCGGCTGCGTCGGGCCGCGACCGCCCTTCTTGCCTTTCTTGCCCTTCTTGTTGTTCCGCACCTGTTTGCGAGCCCCAGGCATCCCCATCCGGCCTGCCATCGCCGACATCATCTTGCGTGCCTCGAAGAAGCGATCGACCAGCTGATTGACGTCGGAGACCTTGACTCCGGAACCGTTCGCGATCCGCAGCCGCCTCGAGGCGTTGATGATCTTCGGATCGGTCCGCTCCTGCGGAGTCATACCGCGGATGATGGCCTGGACGCGATCGAGTTGCTTCTCGTCGACGTCGGCGAGTTCTTTCATCTGGCCCGCGCCGGGCAACATGCCCAACAGGTTTCCGATGGGCCCCATCTTGCGGACGGCCATCATCTGCTCGAGGAAGTCGTCGAGTGTGAGCTGGCCCGAACCGATCTTGTTGGCCGTTGCCTCCGCCTGCTCGGCATCGAAGTGCTGTTCGGCCTGCTCGATGAGGCTCAGCACGTCACCCATGCCGAGGATGCGACTGGCCATACGGTCGGGATGGAAGACGTCGAAATCTTCCAGTTTCTCGCCGGTCGAGGCGAACATGATGGGTTGGCCGGTCACCTCGCGAACGCTCAGAGCGGCACCGCCGCGAGCATCGCCGTCGAGCTTGGTGAGCACGACGCCGGTGAATCCGACGCCGTCGCGGAATGCCTCCGCTGTGCTGACGGCATCCTGGCCGACCATGGCGTCGAGGACGAACAGGGTTTCGTCCGGCTGGACCGCGTCACGAATTCCTGCGGCCTGACTCATCAATTCGGTGTCGATACCGAGTCGACCGGCGGTATCGACGATGACGACGTCGTACTGCTTGTTTCGCGCTTCGGCTATGCCTGAGCGCGCAACCTCGACGGGATCGGATGCCGATACGCCGAGTGCATTGTCTCCACCGCCGATGGAGGTGCCCGGGTGCGGCGCGAAGACGGTTGCGCCTGCGCGCTCACCGACGATCTGGAGCTGACTGACGGCACCGGGCCGCTGCAGGTCGCACGCGACGAGCAGTGGCGTGTGCCCTTGGCCCTTGAGCCATTTCGCGAGCTTGCCTGCGAGGGTCGTCTTACCCGAACCCTGGAGTCCGGCGAGCATGATCACCGTCGGCGGGTTCTTGGCGAATTCGAGCCTGCGGGTCTCACCACCGAGAATGCCGACCAGTTCCTCGTTGACGATCTTGACGACCTGCTGCGCCGGGTTGAGCGCTGCCGACACCTCGGCACCCTTGGCCCGGACCTTGATGCGGCCGATGAATTCACGTACGACGGGCAGTGCCACGTCCGCTTCGAGAAGGGCAAGACGGATCTCGCGGGCCGTGGCGTCGATATCCGCGCCGGACAGCCGACCTTTGCCACGCAGGTCCTTGAGAGTCCCGGTCAACCTGTCGGAAAGGGATTCGAACACCGATTGCACTCCTGAGCTAGCCGATCACCGAAGACGAGTCGAATCCGGCACGGTCACCAGACTAGCGCCAGCGCCCGCGCTAGTCGCTCGGGCGTTCGTCCACCGTGTCGTTCACGGGACGAAGACCTGAACACCACTCACGCGTTGCGTGCGGAATCGTTCCATGTCACTGCCACACCCCGGGTGGACAGCCACTGGGCCGGATCGACCTTGACACCCGAGGCGTCGTGCACCTCGAAGTGCAGATGCGGCCCGGTGGACTGGCCGCGATTGCCCACTGTGGCGATCTGCTCCCCGGCCGACACCCGCTGACCGGGCTGTACCGAGAAGTCGTTGACGTGTCCGTAGATCGTTTCGGTGCCGTCGTCGTGCTTCAGCTTGACCCAGAGTCCGAATCCGCTGGCAGGGCCTGCATCGATGACCGTGCCGTCGGCGGCCGCGTAAATGGGCGTGCCGATCGGTGCCGCGATGTCGAGTCCGCTGTGTTGAGTGCCCCACCGCGATCCGAAGTTCGACGTCAACACCCCTGCCACCGGCTGCACGGTGGACTTCTTCAGCGAACGAAGGCTTTCGAGCGGCGATCCACCTCCGACCCCTCCCTGGCCGAGGCCCACGTCGTCGAGCCATTGCTGCGCAGCGGCACCGGGATCGGGCAGCCCGAATGCTGCCAATGGGTCGGAGCTCGGCGGAGCGACAGGAGTCGACGCGGGAGCCGAGGGTGCGGGCTCGGCTGGGGCGGACTGCGCTGGGCCGGACTGCGCTGGGGCCGACTCCGCCGGTGCGGGCTGCGCTGGGGCCGACTCCGCCGGTGCGGGCTGCGCGGGCTCGACCGGAGCAGGCGCGAACTGTGGCGGCAGAAACTGGGGCGGAACGAACTGAGGGATCTCGAACTGCGGGGCCTCGAACTGCGGGGCCTGGAACTGCGGGGGCTCGAAATGGGGTAGCTCGAATCCGGCCGGCAGAAGACCCTGCGGCACTGCGAACGGAAGCCCGGCGGCGGGCGGCTCCTGAATCGGCGCTGCGCCCGCTGTTCCCGCCCCCATCGAGGTGGCACCGACGACGATCGCGCCGGTCGCCGCCACGATCGTCGCAGTCCGACGACCGGTGTCCGGAGCCTGCTCGGCAGCGCGATGCTTGCCGCGCGGTTCAGCGGTTGCTGTGTCGGCCGGTACGTAGATGTTCGACCGTCGATGGGATCCCACAGTTGATGCCTCTCGCATAGCAGCAGTGTCGACTGCAGTAGCACCCGAAACCGGTGCGGCCTTCAGTCAGTGACGAACATAACAAAAGCGTATCGATGGCAAACCCATCGGCTGGAAGTTGGTGAGAAGTCACCACAGCATGCCGTAACGCAATCCGGTTCCGACCATCGGTTATGTCCCTTCCGGCTTTTCCGGGGGTTTGGGCGGTTCCGGGGCAGGCACAACCGCGAGTATCGCCCGTTCGAGATCTTCGCGAACGGCGCGGCTGTCCGCTCCTGCCAGGTCGATACAGAACGAGTCGACCACCGAGCTACCCAGCGTCGACACACGCGCCCAGCGAATGTCCGAGCCCTGCTGTTCGATCGCGCTGGCCAACCGACAGAGCAACCCGAGCCTGTCTTCTGCCCGCAGCTCGAGCACCACCTGGCCGGGTTCGCTGTCGTCGAACCACAGCACCCTCGGCGGGGCCTGGGCGTAGAGAACCGGCACTGCCGAATCCTCCCCCTCGTCCTCCACCGTCTCGGTTCGGGCGTGACGTTCTTTGGCATCGAGTACCGCCACCAGATCGAGTTCTCCGGCCTGCGCCCGAATGATCTCCTGGCGGAGCAGACCGGCCTGCGGCGGTGCCCCGAACAGCGGCGCGACATCGAAGGTGTTGATCGCCGAACCGTTGTGACTGCCCAGCGAGGCAGAGAGCACCCGCAGCGAGTGCAGCGCCAGCACCCCTGCGGTGTCGGAGAGCAGCCCGGGGGCGTCGGGCGCGATGACCGTGACGACGAAGGTGTGCAGTCCGTCGGTCGGTGCGATGTCGACGTGGACCCCGCCACGCGCGGCCAGCTCGATCCGTGCCGGATCGAGTGGATCGGGGCCGGGCAGACTCTCCCCTGCCATCACCAATCGGCACCTGCGCACCAGTTCGCGGATCAGTGACGCCTTCCAGTCTCCCCAGACTCCGGGGCCCGTGGCGAGCGAATCTGCTTCGGCCAGAGCATGAAGCAGCTCGAGCAGAATGGAATCGGCACCCAATGCGTCGACGACGGTCTGCACGGTGGCCGGGTCGTCGAGATCTCGGCGAGTAGCGGTTTCCGGCAGCAGCAGGTGGTACCGCACCATCGCCGTCAGCAGCGTCACATCCGAGGGCCACAGTCCGAGCCTGTTGCCGATCTGAATTGCGAGATCTGCACCCACGATGCTGTGGTCGCCGCCGCGGCCCTTTCCGATGTCGTGTATCAGCGCACCGAGGACCAGGAGGTCCGGACGTGCCACTCTGGTGGTCAACGCGCTTGCGTAGGCAGCGGTTTCGACCAGATGCCGATCGACGGTCCAGGTGTGCACGGCATCTCGGGGCGGTAGGTCACGCACCGCGCCCCATTCGGGGATCAGCCTGCCCCACAAGCCGGTTCGATCGAGCGCCTCGATGGCCGCGATGGCTTTGCGCCCGGATCCGAGCAGGACGAGCAGATCGTTGAGAGCTTCCTTGGGCCAGGGCTCACGAAGCTCGGGAGCACTGTCGGACAGCCGGTTCAGTGTCGATGCAGACATCGGCATTCCGGTCTGCGCCGACGCCGCCGCGACGCGCATGATCAGGCCGGGGTCCTTGTTCGGTCGCGCATCACGGGCCAGAACGACCTCACCGGCGTGCTCGACCACTCCCTCGTCGAGCGGACGGCGGACCGGAACTCTCCGCAAGCGTGAAAGTCCCTTTCGCGGAAGCGAATTACCCGCGGTACGCAATCCGACATCGACGGAATAGCTGATGGTACGAGCCGAATCGCTCAGCACGCGCGCGAGATCGAAGCGATCACCGATCCGCAGCGCGGCACCGATCTCGTCGGCATCCTGCGCGCGCAGTTGATCTCGCGCTCGGCCGGCCACCCGGTGCAGTTCGGTACGCACGTCAAGCAGTCGCCCGTGCGCGAAGGCCAAACCGCCTCCGGGCGACTCGGGTCCGAGCCCGGGCATACCGTCGGTGAGTTGAGCAATGGAGAGGGCGTCGAGCAACTGCACGTCTCGCAGTCCACCGCGTCCGCTCTTGAGGTCGGGTTCGGCGCGGTGCGCGATCTCACCGCTACGCGACCATCGCCCCCGAGTCTGCTCGATCAGTTCGTCGAAGCGCCCGCGAATTCCGTTGCGCCACTGACGCCGTACGCCGCCGATGAGCAGGTTGCTCAACTCGACGTCGCCGGCGATGTGACGTGCCTCCAACATCCCGAGCGATGCTGTCATATCCGCCGCGGCCACCTGCAGTGCCTGCGGCACAGTACGAACGCTGTGGTCGAGCTTGATGTGCGCGTCCCACAGCGGATACCAGAGCTTGTCGGCGACGTCGGAGACGATGCGTGGTTCGAGATCGTCGTGCAGCAGGATCAGGTCCAGATCCGAGTACGGCAACAGTTCACGGCGCGCCAGACCGCCGACTGCGACGATCGCGAAGCCCGAGTCGGGTTTGATCCCGAGCTCGGCACCTTTGGTGGTCAACCAGAACTCGTGGAGATCGACCAGAGCCTGTCTGAGCGAGGGCGCATCGAGACGACGGTTGCGAGTGCCACCGTCGAGTAGTTGTTTTCTGGCCCGAGCGAGATCGGCCGCAGCACCGCCCGTGCCCTTCGATGCCGAGCCCGAGGAGACCGCAGGCCCCGATCCCGACGCTGTCGCGCCCGAACCGGGGCCTGCGGCCCGAGACCCTTTGGGGTCAGAGTGCATCTGCGCCACGTTCTCCGGTACGGACTCGGATGACCGAGTCGACCGGGGAAACCCAGACCTTGCCGTCACCGATCTTGCCGGTGCGTGCGGCCTCGACGATGACCTCGACGACCTTCTCCACCGCGGCGTCGTCGACGACTACCTCCACACGTACCTTCGGAACGAAGTCGACCGAGTACTCGGCACCTCGGTAGACCTCGGTGTGGCCCTTCTGGCGACCGTATCCCTGAACTTCACTGACGGTCATTCCCAGTACGCCTGCCTGCTCCAGGCCCGTCTTGACGTCCTCCAGGGTGAACGGTTTGACGATTGCCGTGATCAGCTTCATTTTTGCTTCCCTTCACAAGACCTCGAGTGCCCGTTGTCGTACGGTGCAGCGTTCATATCCATCTCTACCTTGTCAGGCGAAATCATATGCAGTCTCAGCGTGCTCGGCTTCGTCGATACCGTTCGCCTCGTCCTCATCCGACACGCGCCAGCCGAGAGGCTTGAGCGCGAAGGCGATCACGGCAGTGACGATGGCGGTGAAGATCAGAGCGACCAGAGCGATGACGATCTGGACGACGAGCTGCTTGTAGTCTCCGCCGTAGAACAGGCCGGTCTCGGAGCCGAGGAAGCCGATGGCGATGGTGCCCCACAGGCCTGCCACGAGGTGCACGCCCACGACGTCGAGCGAATCGTCGTATCCGAACTTGAATTTCAGTCCGACCGCGAGGGCCGACAGGACACCGGCGATGACGCCGAGAATCATCGAACCGACCGGCGTCAGTGCACCTGCTGCCGGAGTGATCGCGACAAGACCTGCGACGATGCCCGAGGCGGCACCGAGGCTGGTGGCGTGGCCGTCGCGAATACGCTCGGTGATGAGCCAGCCCGCGATGGCAGCTGCGGTGGCGGCGGTGGTGTTGACCCAGGCCAGACCTGCGATGCCGTCTGCTGCGAACGCAGAGCCGGCGTTGAATCCGAACCAGCCGAACCACAGCAGTGCTGCGCCGAGCATGACGAACGGAAGGTTGTGCGGGCGGTAGGCCATCTTGCCGAAGCCTGCGCGCTTGCCGATGATGATCGCCAGAATCAGGCCGGCGATACCGGCGTTGATGTGCACCACGGTGCCACCGGCGAAGTCGATCGGTTCCACGCTGGCGACGAGCCCACCCTCACCGTCGTCGGTGGTTCCGAAGATCATTGCCGCGAGGCCGTTCTCGGATCCGGAGAGCAGTCCGCCGCCCCAGACCATGTGGGCCAGCGGGAAGTACGCCAGGGTGACCCAGATACCCGAGAAGACGAGCCACGTGCCGTACTTGACGCGGCCGGCGATCGAGCCGCTGATCAGTGCGACGGTGATGATCGCGAAGGTCACCTGGAACGCCACGTCGATGATGTTGGCGTAACCCGATGCGCCGACGATGTAGTTTCCGTCCGCATCGGTGATCGAATCCTTGAGTCCGAAGAACTCGAAGGGATTGGCGAAGATTCCGCCGACGTCCTGGGTTCCGTAGGACATGGACCAGCCCCACAGGAAGTAGACGATCGAGACGACGGCCATTGCTCCGAACGACATCATCATCATGTTCAGTACGGTCTTCTGCTGCGACATACCGCCGTAGAAGAACGCCAAGCCCGGCGTCATCAGCAGCACCAGAGATGCTGCCATCAGCATCCATGCGGCGTTGCCGGAGTTGGCCAACATATCCTCGGGACTCACGTACACCCTCCATTCTCCCGCACACCGGTTGGCGCGCCGTTACGCAAGAAGGGTGGTTTCACGAGGTTTCATCCGTGACACTCTGGTGTTTCGGACATGTGAACGCATGACCGAATTCTGTTGCAAAAAGGTTTCGTGCAGGCGTTTGTGCTTTTTCCCCGGTTCTTGGACAGCCCGATCGATGCACTCAGCCGAGCAGAGCGTCGACGAACGCCCCCGGCTCGAACGGTGCCAAATCGTCGGCACCTTCGCCGAGACCGACGAGTTTGACGGGCACCCCGAGCTCACGCTGAACCTGAAAGACGATGCCACCCTTCGCGGTTCCGTCGAGCTTGGTGAGCACGACTCCGGTGATGTCGACGATCTCGGCGAAGACACGCGCCTGCGTGAGCCCGTTCTGGCCGACGGTGGCGTCCAGAACGAGCAAGACGTCGTCGACGTGGGCGCGCTTCTCGATGACTCTCTTGACCTTGCTCAGCTCGTCCATCAGACCCGATTTGGTGTGCAGCCTGCCCGCGGTGTCGATCAGAACCACGTCGACCCCGCCGTCGATTCCCTTGCTCACTGCGTCGAACGCGACAGCGGCCGGATCCGCAGCCTCCTTGCCTCGGACCACCTCGGCCCCCACTCGCTCGGCCCAGGTCTGCAGCTGGTCGGCTGCTGCCGCGCGGAACGTATCGGCGGCACCGAGCAGTACTCGTCGCCCGTCCGCAACCAACACGCGAGCGAGTTTGCCGGTTGTCGTGGTCTTACCGGTCCCGTTGACGCCGACCACCAGCAGCACGGCAGGGGTGCCGTCGTGTGGAAGCGCGCGAATCGAACGATCGAACTCGGGATGGAGCTGCGCAACGAGAATCTCGCGCAACAGCGCCCGGGCGTCCGCCTCGGTCCGGATACTGCGCGCCGCCATCTGTTCGCGCAGAGTGCGCATGATCTCGGCGGTGGTCGCCGAACCGATATCGGCGATCAGCAGCGTGTCCTCGACCTCTTCCCAGGAATCCTCGTCCAGATCTCCGCCGCCGAGCAATCCGAGCAAGCTCTTGCCGACAGCGGACTGGGAACGGGCCAGACGACCTCGTAGACGATCCAACCGCCCCTCGGTGGGATCGATGGTGTCCAACCGCGACACTGCCGGGCCCGCTGTGGCAGGGGGCTGCGTTTCCGCAGCATCGGGAACAGCCGGCTCGGGCTCCGGCACCACGGGCTCCGGCACCT
The DNA here is from genome assembly GCF_049195265.1 of Rhodococcus sp. MALMAid1271. Classification (NCBI taxonomy): domain Bacteria; kingdom Bacillati; phylum Actinomycetota; class Actinomycetes; order Mycobacteriales; family Nocardiaceae; genus Rhodococcus; species Rhodococcus sp. MALMAid1271. The sequence goes on from NZ_JBMIRQ010000097.1 coordinate 196,418, forward strand.
CGGGCTCGGAGACCACGGGCTCGGAGACCACGGGCTCGGGCAGTACCTGTGCGGTGTCCGCGGCGTCGCTCGGTGCGCCATCGCCTTCCGGCGTCTCGATCGCCGGAACATCGGCCTCGGTCCCCACGCGGTCCGCCTCTGCCGAGGCGGGCGACGCTGGATCGGCAGCGACCGGAGCAGAAACTGAGGGCGGAGGTTCGACCGGCGCACGGTCGGCCGGTTTCGGAGTCCGAGGGCGAACCGGATCTGCCGTGGCCGTGCCCTGGCTGAACGAGAATCCGCTGCCCGCGGTGTACCCGCCGGATCTGTCCTTGGTCGCTGCGTCCTCGATCCGCGCCGCCTCGTCCGCTTTGAGGGACACTCTGCGCCGACGGGACAGCACCAGTCCGACGACCAGAACGACGAGCAGGACGGCAGCGATCGCCGCAACGATGATCCACGCTTGGTTACTCACACAGACATCATCTCAGGCGATCACGACGGTGCTTCACCGGTGCTGGTCTGCCTCGCGAAATGCAGTTCTCCTTCGCCGCGCGGATCGCTACCATCTCGGTCATGGTGTGGGCAACGGTGCGGGACGCGGAACAGTTGACGCAGATGTTCGGCGAGCCGAGCTATCGAGCGGCCAACAAGGATCGGCGCACTCTGCATGCGCTGGACGTGCAGTGGCTCGCCGCGTCCCCGTTCTGTCTGGTGGGAACCTCGGACGCGAGCGGACGGTGCGACGTCTCGCCCAAGGGTGACCCGCCCGGGAGCCTGGTCCATGTCCTCGACGACGCCACGATCGCGCTCGCCGAACGACCGGGCAACCACCGGATGGACGGCTACCGCAACATCATCGAGAACCCGTTCGTCGGGCTGAATTTCTTTGTTCCCGGCCGCGGCGACACGCTCCGCATCAACGGTCGAGCGTCGCTCGTCACCGAGGCACCGTTCTTCGACGATCTGCAGGTGAAGGGTCATCGCCCGATCCTGTGCCTGGTGGTCGATATCGAGCAGGTGTTCCACCACTGCGCCAAGGCTTTCATGCGGTCCAAGCTGTGGCAGCCCGAGACCTGGGCTGCCGAGGCCGTGCCCGACGTCGCCACCTTGACCAGAACACTCATCCCGCAGGCACCCGAGACGATCGAAGAGTTGCGCGAGTACTACGGACCGTCCTACTCCGACCGGCTCTATCCGAAGCAGTGAGCGCTCAGAAGTCGGCGTCCGGTTCCGTTCCGGGAGGCGTCGGGTCCGGCTCGGTTGCATCGACGGCGACGCGTTCTCGGTTCAGACGCTGCGAAATGACGGTGGTGATGCCGTCGCCGCGCATGCTCACGCCGTAGAGTGCGTCGGCCACCTCCATCGTCGGCTTCTGGTGCGTGATGACGATCAGCTGCGACTTCTCGCGAAGCTGTTCGAACAGGCCGATCAGTCGACGCAGGTTGGTGTCGTCGAGTGCTGCCTCGACCTCGTCCATCACATAGAACGGTGACGGCCTGGCGCGGAAGATGGCCACGAGCATGGCGACCGCGGTCAGCGACTTCTCGCCACCCGAGAGCAGCGACAATCGCTTCACTTTCTTTCCGGGTGGGCGCGCCTCCACTTCGATTCCCGTGGTGAGCATGTCCGAGGGATCGGTGAGAATCAGCCGTCCTTCGCCGCCGGGAAACAGCTTGGCGAACACGCCGGTGAATTCCCGTTCGACATCGAGCCAGGCCTCGGTGAAGACCTGCAGGATGCGTTCGTCGACGTCGGCGACCACTCCCAGCAAATCCTTGCGTGCGGATTTGACGTCTTCGAGCTGGGTGGACAGGAAGTTGTAGCGCTCTTCGAGGGCTGCGAACTCTTCCAGCGCCAGCGGGTTCACCTTGCCGAGAGTGGCGAGGTCACGTTCGGCACGTTTGACCCGCTGCTGCTGGGTGGCGCGATCGAACGGCATGGGGGCCGGGGCCACCACTTGTTCACCGCGTTCCTTGGCCGCTTCGTACTCCGACATCTCGAGCTCGGTCGGCGGTAGCGGAACGTCGGGCCCGTACTCGGCAACGAGATCGTCGAGTCCGATTCCGTGCTGTTCGAGAATCGTGGTCTCGAGTTGTTCGATCCGCAAGGCAGCCTGCGCGCGGGCGACCTCGTCGCGGTGCACCGCGTCGGTGATCGACGCGAGCTGCCCTTGCAGGGCACGAACCTGCTCCTTGACTTTGTCGAGTTCGATTGTGCGGGTGGATCTCTCGGCAGACAGCTCGTCGCGCCTTCTGGCCGCGACGGCGACAGCGTCGGCGAGTCGCTCGGCGATCCGCTCCCCCGATTCTCCGACCGCGGCCGCCACAGCAGCCGCGTGCCGACGAGCTGCACTCTCGCGTTCGGCTCGCGCCCTTGCCTCACGTTCGGCTCGCGCCGCCCGGCGCAGCGAGTCGGCCCGGCCACGCACCGACTGCGCACGCTCCTCGGCGGTCCGCACGTTCAGCCGCGCCTCGACCTCCACCGCACGCACTTCCGTCAGTGCCGCTGCCGCCATCTCCCGTTCCATGGTGGTGGCACCGTCACCGCTCTCGCCATCTCCCGCGAAACCGGACTGCTCGTCCTCGGCCGTGCGCAGATTGTCTTCGAGCTCGGCCAGCCGCACGACCGCTTCCTCGCGACTCGCCTCGGCAGCACTACGTTGGGTGGTCAATCGCGCCGATTCGGCGTGCGCGGAACGCGCCAGCTGCCCCAGTCGGCCCAGTTGCTCGTACACCGCGGCCATCGCGGCGTCGGACTCGTTGAGGGCGGCGAGCGCCTGTTCCGCCGACTCGCGCCGGTCGCGCTGCTCCGCCAATGCGCCCGAGAGCGCAGCATCGAGTTCCTCCGAGCGCCGTACGGCCGCCGCCAACTCGACCGTCGACGTGTCGATCGCGGACTGCACTTCGAGAGTGCTGGGGCGACGGTCCGATCCACCGGTGACCCAGCCGGGCTCGACGACGTCGCCGTCTCTCGTGATCGCGCGCAGCTCCGTCGAGCCGGCGACGAGCCGCTCCGCGTCGTCGAGCGACTCGACCACGATCACCCCGTCCAGCAATGCCGTCATCGCTCCGGCCAGCCGATCCGGATAGTCGATCAGGTCGAGAACCCACCGCGCACCACTGGGCAGCTCGTCGCGCCGATTCCTTTGCGCTGCAACAGAACTACTGTGCACGATGGAGGCCCGGCCGCCGTCGGACGCTCGGAGCGCAAGCACCGCGTCACGCGCGGCATCGAAGGACTCGGCATGCGCCGCATCGGCCGCAGGGCCCATGGCCACTGCCACCGCGATCTCGTATCCCGGCTCCACTGTGAGGTGCCCGGCGAGCAGACCCGACAGCCCTCGCTGTTGGTTCTCCACCAACCACCCGGCACCGTCCTTGCGTTCGAGACCCATCGTGAGCGCTTCGATCCTGGCCTCGAACGACGCCACCTTCTTGCCCGCGGTTCGTTCCTCCGCCTGCAGTTCCGCCACGCGGGCGTCGGCGTGCCGCAACGCGGCCACTGCCCGCTCGTAATGCGTGTCGAGACTGAGCTCGCTGGCATCGAGAGTGCCGATCTGATCCTGCACGCTCTCGAACTCATGCTGGGCCGACTCGCCACGCGCCCGAGACTCCTCGATCGCCACCGACAGCCGGGCAACCTCGGCGTCGATCGACTCGACCTTCGTCCGGAACGTGTCGACCCGGCCGGACAGTCGGGCGAATCCTTCTCGGCGATCGGCGACCGCACGGACAGCGGCGAGGTGGGCCTGTTCGGCGGCCGACGCGGCAGCTTCACGCTCGGCGAGCTGCTCGCGTGCGGCCTCGAGGGATTCGCGGGCCATCTCGACGGCCTCGACGAGTTCCAGCTCTTCTTCTGCGACGCGTTCGGCCTGTGCCTCGAGCTCGTCCGGGTCCTGTCCCCGTCCGGAGGTCTGCACGGAGTCGAGGTGCCTGGCTCGTTCGTGCGCAACACGTATCGTCGCGTTCACGCGTTCGGCCAGCGCAGAGAGACGGAACCAGGTCTGACCGGCCGCCTCGGCACTGGGTGTCAGCCGTGCGACTGCCTGCTCGTGTTCCCCGAGCGCCACGGTTCCGGCTTCGAGGGCGTCCTGCACCATCGCGTACTGCTCGCGCGCTGCTTCCTCGTCCTGGGTCTGACTGGCGAACTCTTCCCGCCTGGCAACGAGGTCGTCGGCCGCCAGCCGCAGCCGAGCGTCGCGCAGATCTGCCTGCACGGTCTGCGCGCGTCGTGCTACCTCGGCTTGCCGACCGAGTGGTTTGAGCTGGCGGCGCAGTTCGGTCGTGAGGTCCGTCAGCCGAGCAAGATTGGCCTGCATCGCGTCGAGCTTGCGGACCGCCTTTTCCTTGCGCTTGCGGTGCTTGAGCACGCCGGCGGCTTCCTCGATGAAGGCTCGCCGATCCTCGGGGCGAGATTCCAGGATTGCTGCCAGCCGACCCTGCCCGACGATGACGTGCATCTCCCGGCCGATACCGGAATCGCTGAGCAGTTCTTGGACGTCCATCAACCGGCAGGAGCTGCCGTTGATCTCGTACTCCCCCGCGCCGTCGCGAAACATCCGCCTGGTGATCGATACCTCGGAGTAGTCGATCGGCAGCGCACCGTCGGAGTTGTCGATGGTCAAAGTGACCTCGGCCCGACCGAGGGGCGCTCGACCCGAGGTGCCCGCGAAGATGACGTCTTCCATCTTCCCGCCGCGCAGCGCCTTGGCGCCCTGCTCCCCCATCACCCAGGTCAGGGCATCGACAACATTGGATTTGCCCGAGCCATTGGGGCCGACGACGCAGGTGATTCCCGGCTCGAATCGAAGAGTCGTCGCCGAAGCAAAGGACTTGAAGCCCTTGAGCGTCAGACTCTTGAGATACATAGCGTCCGTACTTTACCGGCACCCTGCGGGTAAGCGCGCCGAGCCTCCCGCAAACGAGTGAGGAATCAGCGTTCTACGAAGCCCGTCAGATCTCCGCGGGCGCCGTCCCAACTCTCCACGACAAGCGTGACGGTGCCCGGGGTCCGATCGCCTCGCAGCAAGGCGAGAAGGGCCTCGAGTCGCTCGCGTGGGCCCTCCGCTGTCACCAGAACTCGCCCGTCCGCGTGATTGGTCGCGTGACCGACGAGTCCGAGTTCGAGCGCGCGCGAGCGAGTCCACCACCGGAATCCGACTCCCTGAACCTGACCGTGCACCCATGCCGTGAGCCGTTCGTCGGTCATGATGGACTCATCTTCCGGACGGTTCCGTCGAAACTGGTGGCGTACAAAGCTTTCTCGTCGAATCCGACCCCGCCGAAAGCAACCGACGAGGTCAGCGGAACCCCGGTGGCTATCACGCAGGACGATCCGGTCTCGGGGTCGATACGGAGCACCCTGCCCGCGAGATTCTGTGCGAGATAGACCGTTCCGTCATCGGCCACGGTCAGATCGTCCGACATCGTGAGCGGTCCGATGCCGTCGACGCGAATGCGCGAGGACGGCCCGGCCGGGTCCTTCTCGTCGAGCACGGTCACAGTCGTTTCCGGATCGAAGGTGTTGGCCACGTATATTTTTCCGCCGCTGATGTCGATACCGTTGGCCGAACCCAGATCGGTACGCACCGTCGACACCGAGCCGACCGACCCCGCGCCGTCGGTGGTGATGCGAGTGAGTCCGGACCCGCCGCCGAGGTTGCGGGTGGTGAACAGATCGCCCGTGGTGGAGCGGGCCAGCCCGTTGGGCATGGTAAGGCCGGACGCATACGTCGACCTGGCCCCGGAGCCGAGATCGATCGTCTCGATCGTTCCGTTCCGCATGTCGAGAAGGCCTGCGGCAGTTCTGTTTCCGGTGGCGAAGAACAACGTGTCTCCGTCACGTACCAGTCCGCCGGGCGACTCGACACCGGAGACGAGAGTGCCCCGTTCTCCGTTCGGAGCCACGGTACGCAGTGCCCCAGGCCCGATCGGGGAGGTCTCCGACACGATCATCGATCCTCTGCCGTCGAATTCCAGATTCTCCAGCATCCCGAATCCCGACGCCACGGTGCTCACCGACCATGGAGCGCAGGTGCTCGACGCCTCCGCAGTGGGAGACAGGGCGACCGAGGCACCGAGAACCAGGCCCGCCGCGACGGCGGCTGCCCCCGCTTTCATCAGGCGTCCACGTCGATGTCCAAGGTGACCGTCGTCCCGGCCTTCAGTGTCCGGCCGACCGTGCACACGCGGTCGATGGCGCGCTCGACGACTGTGAGCAGTCGCTGCTGAGCCTCGGGGTCCATCTCGCTGAGGTCGACTCGGAGAATTTCGTTCAGTTCCGGATACAGCTCGTTCTCGCGATCGGCGGCACCGGAGACCTCGACGGTGGCGGAGTAGTCATCGCCCAGTCGACGCGAGAGAGGGACGTCCGAACTCATTCCGGTGCATGCGGCGAGCGCGATCTTGAGCAACTCACCGGGTGTGAAGACGCCCTCGACCGACTCGGACCCGATGAGCACCTCGGCTCCTCGCGAACTGCGGCCGGTGTAGCGACGGGTACCTGTGCGCTCGACCCAGAGAGTGGTCGGCGTGCTCTGTTCTGCCATGACCGAAATACTAGGCGGGAACGACCATTGCGGTCAGGAGTGGAGCCTGCGGAACGACCATTGCGGTCAGGAGTGGAGCCTGCGGAACGACGTGCTGACTGTCATGTCCGAAGGTGTCGGGGTCGCGGCTGGCACCTGGGACAGCTGAACGAGGACCGATTCATGAACTTCTCGCGCCGGATCGGAGCGCCACACCGAGAACAGGGCAGGCCCTCCTGACCGTAGGCGTCGAGGGAACGATCGAAGTAGCCGGATTGTCCGTTGACGTTGACGTACAGCGCGTCGAACGAGGTTCCGCCCTGTGCCAGCGCCTCTCCCATCACCGCGTGGACGGCGGTGAGCAGTCGACGAAGGGCCGGCCGGGTCAGCGTTTCTGCGATGCGGTTGCCGTGAATCTTCGCCCGCCACAGCGCCTCGTCTGCGTAGATGTTGCCCACCCCGGAGAGCACAGTCTGATCGAGCAGTGCCCGCTTGATCTCGGTGTGCTTGCCGCGCAATACGTTCACTACCGATTCGGCGTCGAACAGCGGATCGATCGGGTCGCGCGCGATGTGCGCCACCGGTTCCGGTACCGGTGTGCCGTCCACCGTCACGATCGGGGCGAGTGCCCACCCGCCGAAGGTTCGCTGGTCCACGAAGCGTAGATCGTTGCCGTCGTCGAGCCGCGCACGAATCCGCAAGTGTTTCTCGTCCGGCGCGCTCGGCGGCTGCACCAGCATCTGTCCGCTCATGCCGAGATGCACGACGGTCGCGAAGTCACCGGGTTCCATCACCAGCCACAGGTACTTCCCCCGTCGCTGCGCGGACGAGATGCGTTGCCCTCGGAGTTGACCGATCAGGTCTTGGCCGCCGAGGTCGTGTCGCCGCACGGCGCGTGGGTGCAGCACGTCGACAGTGCGCATGGCCCTACCCACGACGTGCGATTCCAAGCCGAGCCGAACGACCTCGACTTCGGGCAGTTCGGGCATCAGGAAGGTTCGGTGGCGGATTCGGTCGAAACGTCGGTGTCGTTGTTCGACAGCGCATTCCACGCCAAGCTGGCAGCCTTCTGCTCGGCTTCTTTCTTCGACCGACCGATGCCGACGCCCAGGGGCGATTCGCCGACCAACACGGTCGCCGTGAATTCCTTGTCGTGATCCGGCCCGGTCGATTCGATTGCATACGAGGGGACGCCGAGTCCGCGCTCTGCAGTCAACTCCTGCAGGCTCGTCTTCCAGTCCAAACCTGCCCCGAGCTTCGGGGCGCGATCGAGCAGTCCAGCGAAGAGCGACAGGACGACGGTCCGTGCCACGTCGATGCCGTGTTGCAGATGAACTGCACCCAGCAACGATTCCATGCCGTCGGCGAGGATGCTCGGCTTGTCGCGTCCGCCGGTCTGTTCCTCCCCTTTGCCCAGCAGCAAGTGGCGGCCCAGTCCGCCGTCGCCGAGACCGCGGGCGACCTCGGCGAGGGCATGCATGTTGACCACGCTCGCCCGAATCTTCGCCAGCTGACCCTCGGACTTGGTGGGGTGAACCGCATACAGATGTTCGGTGACCGCGAGGCCGAGGACCGAATCGCCGAGGAACTCGAGTCGCTCGTTGGTCGGAAGGCCCCCGTGCTCGTATGCGAACGACCTATGGGTCAGAGCCAGAGTCAACAGCGGCTCCGACAGGGAAACACCGATGGCGGCGAGGAGCGACTCTCGGTCGTCCCCGCCGCCGTCGGCAGTAGAACTATTCGTCTGTGAACCGCTGTTGTGCTGATCCACTACCTCGTTGGTCACGAAAGCGGAAGTCAGACCGCTGCGACGACCTGGCGGCCCTTGTAGGTGCCGCACGAGGGGCACGCGATGTGGGGCAAGGTCTTCTCACCGCAACCACGGTTGGGGCACGTCACGAGGGTCGGCGCAGTGGTTTTCCACTGTGCACGACGCGACCTCGTGTTGGAACGCGACATTTTGCGCTTCGGGACAGCCACTTACTTCTCCTCGGCTTCGTTGTTCACAAGTTCTGTGCTCGGTTCTGAATCCACGCCAAATTTAGCTGCAAGACCAGCCCAGCGAGGATCAATTGTATCGTGACTGTGGCCGGATTCAGCAATCGCCAGGCGAACGCCGCATTCTGGGCACAATCCCTCGCACTCGTCGCTGCAGACGGGGTGGAGTGGAAGCTCCAGACCGACCGCGTCGACAATGACGGGTTCGAGATCTATCAGGTCGTCGGCGATGCGGTGAATCTCGTCCGCATCGGTGGTCTCCTCGGTGATGCTGTTCGGGTAAGCGAACAGCTCGGTGAGGTAGACCTCGACGGTGCCGCTGACCGGATCGAGGCACCGTGTGCACTCGCCGGCCGTGGCAGCTCGTACGGGACCGGTGACGAGAACGCCCTCGGACACCGCCTGCAATTGCAGGTCGAGCGACACCGGCACACCGGCTTCGATCGCGATCGCATCGAGGCCGATTCGGGAAGGAGCCGACACCGTCCGCTCGACCGTCTTCGTCGACCCGGGGCGACGACCGAGGTTGAGAATGTCCAGAACGAATCCATCGTCCAATTCAGGACGGGTCGTTCTCTGGGGCGGGGGCACGGCTGATCTTCCTCACTGTCGATGTACCTACTGTCGGTAAGCAACCCCACAACGATACGCATGCGTGCATACGAGGGCAAATCACTACCACTCAGTGTCGGCTGCGACGACCGTCCTGGCCGCCGTATGCGGCTTCGCCGTACGGTTCGCTGCCGTATTCCGGAACCCCGGAGCCGGTGCGCAGTTGCTGGCGGCCACGTCCGACCGAACGAATCGTGCCGCTGAGGAACTCCTCGAACTCCGCGAGTTTGGTGTCCACGTACACATCGCACTCACTGCGCATTCGATCGGATTCGGCGTGGGCGGCGTCGATCACGCGAGCCGACTCGGCGTGCGCGGACTGCACCACCTCGGTCTGCGATACCAATCGGTTCTGTTCGGCGGTGCCGTCGGCTACCGACCTCTCGTACGACGCCTCACCCGACTCGATCATGCGGTCGGCCTCGGTGCGAGCCCGAACCGTCAGCGCCTCGTACTCGCGCTGGCCTTCGAGCACCGTGCGCTCGGCTTCCGCCTCGGCGTCGGATACGAGTTGCTCGGCGTGGGCCGATGCCTCGGAGACCATGCGATCTGCCTGCGCTTTGGCGTCGGCGAGAATTCGATCGGCAGAGTCACGAGCGTTCTCGACGGTGTCCTGCGCTTCGGCGTTCGCGGTACCGACCGTCTTCTCCGCCGTCGCCCTGGCATCGCCCACCAGCTTGTCTCGATGATCGAGCACGTCCTGAGCATCGTCGAGCTCTCCGGGGATGGCGTCACGAACATCGTCGAGCAGTTCCAGAACGTCGCCACGAGGGACGACGCACCCGGCCGTCATCGGAACGCCGCGCGCCTCCTCGACAATGGCGACGAGTTCGTCGAGCGCCTCGAATACGCGGTACACCGGTTACCCCAATCGTCGAATCTGCCACTGCGCGGATCGACCACGGAGCGGCCGAGACACACAGTGCTGCGCTGATCAGTCTGCCTGCCCAGGCGCGTGTCTTCGCTATACCGGCCCGGTGTGTCGCCCGCCGAACTACTCTGCTGCCCGCTCGGCGATGCGAGCGACCAATCGATCCTGAACGAAAGGCGGAAGCATTCCGGTCACGTCTCCCCCGAACGTCGCGACCTCCTTGACCAACGAACTCGACAGGAAGCTGTGGGCAGGATTGGCAGGCAGGAACAGTGTGTCCACACCGGTCAACGTGCGGTTCATCTGCGCCATCTGCAACTCGTAGTCGAAATCGTTGGCGCTGCGCAACCCCTTTACGATCGCCGAAAAGCCTTCTTGCCGCGCGTAATCGACGAGCAGTCCGTACCACGAGCCGACCCTGACATTGGGCAGATGCTCCGTTGCGACCTCGAGCATCTCGATCCGCTCCTCGATGCTGAACATTCCCTTTTTGCTCTTGTTCACCATCACCGTCACGACCACCTCGTCGAATGCGGCAGAGGCGCGCTCGAAGATGTCGAGGTGCCCGATGGTCACCGGGTCGAAGGATCCAGGACACAGAGCGCCAGTCATGACCGAAACCTATCAGCCTGCCCAGAGGCAGGTCGTACCGTCTGCTCGCCCCGCAGGCTCAACCCGTGCATACCGCGATCTCGATTCGACTCTCCCCGTACCGCTTCGACTTCTCCGGCACCAGACCGCTCGGCCATTCGGTCTCCGGCGAACGTGACGACCGCTCGAGCACGACAACCGCGTCGGATGCGAGCCAGCCCCCAGTGACGAGCCTGTCGAGCAGCCCGGCCACCGCTGTGTCGGTGACGGCGTACGGAGGGTCGGCCAGTACCAGGTCGTATGCCGCATCGGCCGCCCCCGCCAGCACGGACGCCACCGGCGCGCACCGGACCGAAGCACCCGGCAAACCCACCGAATCGATGTTCCTGCGCACCACGGCAGCTGCTCGTGCGTCGGACTCGACCAACACCGCCGAGGACGCTCCACGCGACAGGGCCTCCAGCCCCAACGCGCCCGATCCTGCGAACAGGTCCAGTACTGCAGCGCCGTCGAGCTCCATCCGACTCTCGAGCGAACTGAACAGCGCCTCCCGTACCCGCTCGGAGGTGGGGCGGGTGCCCTGGCCGGGTACCGACAACCGTCGACCTCCGGCCACACCCGCCACTATCCGCGTCATTCGCTCCCGGCCTCTTCGCCCGTCGACCCCCCGCCGACGACAACGAGGAGATCTCCGCCCTCGACCTGCTGCACACCCGAGATCGCCAGCCGGGTCACCGAGCCTCCACGCGGAGCCGTGATCGCAGCCTCCATCTTCATCGCCTCGATCGTCGCGATCGTGTCACCGGCCGAGATCTTCTGACCCTCTTCGACCGACAGCGTGACCACGCCAGCGAACGGAGCCGGGATGTGCCCGGAGTTCGACCGATCCGCCTTCTCGACCGTCGGCACCTCACTCGAGATGGACCGATCACGCACCGACACCGGCCGCAACTGTCCGTTGAGGATGCACATGACGGTACGCATCCCGCGCTCGTCGGGATCGGAGATCGCTTCGAGACCGATGAGCAGCTCGACTCCCTTCTCCAGCGCGACTCGATGCTCGTCGCCTTGACGCAGGCCGTAGAAGAACTGGTTGGCCGACAGCCGCGTCGTATCGCCGTACTTCTCACGGTGTGCAGCGAGTTCGGCTGTGGGGCCGGGGAACAGCAGTCGGTTGAGGGTCTCGCGGCGCTGAGCCGACGTGCCGTCGAGGCACTTCTCGTCCTCCTCGGTCAGCGGTGTGACCGGCTTGCCCGCGCCGCGACCCTCCAATGCCTTGGTCCGCAACGGTTCCGGCCATCCGGCCGCCGGCGTGCCGAGGTCCCCACGCAGGAATCCGATCACCGAATCGGGGATGTCGTAGCGACCGGGGTTCTCGGCGAACTCCTCCGCGGTCGCTCCCGCCCCGACGAGGGCCAGGGCCAGATCCCCGACCACCTTCGAGCTCGGAGTCACCTTGGTCAGGCGACCGAGCATGCGATCTGCCGCAGCGTAATTGGCCTCGACCGTCTCGAAACGGTCACCGAGTCCGAGCGAAATGGCTTGCTGCCGCAGATTCGAGAGCTGACCACCGGGAATCTCATGGGTGTAGACGCGGCCCGTCGGTGCCGGCAGCCCGGACTCGAACGGCGCGTACACCTTTCGCACCGCTTCCCAGTACGGCTCGAGATCGCAGACGGCCCGCAGATCGAGGCCGGTATCTCGTTCGGTGTGGGCCGCCGCTGCGACGATCGCCGACAGCGCAGGCTGACTGGTGGTTCCTGCCATCGCCGCACTGGCGCCGTCGACGGCGTCCGCGCCTGCCTCCCACGCCGCCAGATAGGTGGCCAACTGTCCGCCGGGTGTGTCGTGGGTGTGCACGTGCACGGGTAGATCGAAGTTCGACCGAAGCGCCGTCACCAAGGTCTTGGCCGCGGGAGCGCGCAGTAGACCGGCCATGTCCTTGATGGCGAGAACGTGTGCGCCTGCATCGACGATCTGCTCTGCCAACTTCAGGTAGTAGTCGAGGGTGTACAGGTTCTCGTTCGGGTTCGACAGGTCGCCGGTGTAACTCAGCGCCACCTCGGCGAGTGCGGTTCCGGTCTCGCGCACCGCATCGATCGCCGGTCGCATCTGGTCCACGTTGTTCAGGGCGTCGAAGATCCGGAAGATGTCGATGCCGGTGTCGGTGGCCTCGGCGACGAAACTGCGGGTCACCTTCTCCGGATACGGGGTGTATCCCACTGTGTTCCTGCCGCGCAGCAACATCTGAATTGCGATGTTGGGCACGGCCTCTCGCAGGCTTGCCAGCCTCTCCCACGGATCCTCGTGCAGGAATCGCAGTGCCACGTCGTAGGTGGCACCTCCCCACGCCTCGATCGAGAGCAACTGCGGCGTCGTGCGCGCCACATACGGGGCGACCCCGAGCAGCCCGCTCGTACGGACTCGCGTCGCGAGCAACGACTGGTGCGCGTCACGGAACGTGGTGTCGGTGACGCCGAGCGCCTTCTGATTGCGCAGATCGCGGGCGAAACCCTCGGGTCCGAGGGCGAGCAGTCGCTGACGCGAACCGTCCGGGATCGGTGCCGAGAAATCGACCTCGGGGAGCTTGTCGTGCGGGTACACCGATGACGGACGCTCGCCGTGCGGCTTGTTGACCGTCACATCGGCCAGATAGGTGAGGATCTTGGTACCCCGGTCACCCGAGGAACGAGAGGTCAGAAGTTCCGGACGCTCCTCGATGAACGAGGTGGTGACCCGCCCGGCCGTGAAGTCCGGGTCCACCAGAACCGCTTGCAGGAACGGAATGTTCGTTGCGACACCGCGAATTCTGAACTCCGCCACCGCTCGTCGGGCCCGCGCCACTGCTGTGTCGAAATCACGACCACGGCACGTGAGCTTGACCAGCATGGAATCGAAGTACGCTCCGACCTCCGCGCCGAGTGCGGTGCCCCCGTCCAGGCGCACCCCCGCACCACCCGGGGTGCGGTATGCAGTGATGCGTCCGACGTCCGGTCGAAATCCGTTCGCCGGATCCTCGGTGGTGATGCGGCATTGCAACGCCGCACCGCGCAGCACGATGTCCTCCTGCCGAAGGCCGAGATCCGACAGCGTCTCCCCCGAGGCGATCCGCAGCTGGGACTGCACCAGGTCCACATCGGTGACCTCTTCGGTGACGGTGTGCTCCACCTGAATTCGAGGATTCATCTCGATGAAGACGTGATTGCCGCGGGTGTCGAGAAGGAACTCGACGGTACCGGCGCACGAGTAGTTGATCTGTTTGGCGAACGCGACGGCGTCCGCGCATATCCTCTCCCGTAGTTCTGCGGGCAGATTCGGCGCCGGAGCCAATTCGATGACCTTCTGGTGCCGACGCTGGACGCTGCAGTCTCGCTCGAACAGGTGCACCACATTGCCCTCGCCGTCGGCGAGGATCTGAACCTCGATGTGCCGGGGATCGATCACGGCCTGCTCGAGGAATACCGTCGGATCACCGAAGGCCGACTCCGCCTCGCGCGCAGCAGCTTCGATCGCCTCACGCAGCTGTTCGGGTTCGGCCACCCGGCGCATACCGCGACCACCGCCGCCCGCCACCGCCTTGACGAACAGCGGGAAGGTCATCGACTCCGATTCCGCGACGAGCGCGTCGATATCGGAGGAGGGCTCCGAGGACGCCAGCACCGGAAGCCCTGCCGCCTTCGCCGCGGCGATCGCCCGGGCCTTGTTACCGGTCAGTTCGAGAACATCCGCGGACGGGCCGACGAAGGTGATGCCCGCCTCGGCGCATGCGGCAGCCAGATCCGGGTTCTCGGAAAGGAATCCGTAGCCGGGGTACACCGCGTCGGCACCGCTCCGCTTTGCTGCGGCGACAATCTCGTCGACCGAGAGATACGCGCGTACGGGGTGCCCCTTCTCCCCGATCTGATATGCCTCGTCGGCCTTCGTCCGGTGCACCGAGTTCCGGTCCTCGAACGGGAACACCGCCACGGTCGAGGCACCGAGTTCGTAGGAGGCGCGGAAGGCGCGGACAGCGATCTCACCGCGGTTGGCAACCAAAACTTTGGAGAACATTGGCTCAACCTACCTGGCAGCGTGCGCCTCCGAGGCGAACTGATCCCACGATGCGGGACAATTTGCTCGAATTCGCCGACTGAAACGGTGCAGTGCGTCGACGCGGCCGTTCAGGACTTCTGCAAATAGTCCACCCGATCGGATCGCCAGGCCGATCTCATCATCGACGCGATGCCGGGATTGTTCGCCAGAGACGGGTCCTGCGCCAACAACGATCGTGCACAGTCGTGCGCATCGGCGATGATCTCCTCGTCGTCGATGAACGAGAGCAGCCGAAGGCCGGAGACCGTACCGGACTGCGCGGCCCCGAGAACGTCACCCTCTCGGCGGGTGGCGAGATCCAACTTGGCCAACTCGAAGCCGTCGTTGGTGGCGGCCACCGCCTCGAGCCGGGCGAAGGAGCCGCCCACAGGACTGAGATAGCTGATCATGATGCACAGCCCCTGGTGCCCGCCCCGGCCGATCCGGCCTCGCAACTGGTGCAATTGGCTCACGCCAAATCGGTCGGCGTCCATGATCACCATGACCGTGGCATTGGGAACATCGACTCCCACTTCGACCACCGTCGTACAGACGAGGACGTCGATCTCACCCGAGTTGAACTCCGACATCGTGATGTCCTTGTCGTCCCCGGGCAGCCGTCCGTGCAACAGCCCCACTCGCAGATCGTGCATCGGACCGGCGGAGAGTGTCTCGTACAGGTCGAGTGCGGCCGTGGTCTCCGGGCCGTCCTCCGATGTCGCGCCCTTCTTTCCCGAACTGTTCTTCTTTCCGGTCTCTGCGTCCTCGTCGTCGCCGATGCGTGAGCACACTACGTATGCCTGCCGTCCGGCCGACACTTCCTCACGAATTCGCTGCCACGCTCTGTCCACCCACGCCGGTTTGGTTCTGGCCGGGACCACGTTGCTGATGATGGGCGATCGGCCGCGCGGTAGTTCGGTCAGCACCGAGGTTTCGAGATCGCCGAGCGTGGACATCGCGATGGTGCGCGGGATCGGTGTTGCCGTCATCACCAGCAGATGCGGACTGGTGTTCTCACGCGCCTTCGCCCGCAACGCATCTCGTTGCTCCACGCCGAACCGATGCTGCTCGTCCACGACGACCATGGCGAGATCGAAGAACTCCACCCGATCCTCGATGAGCGCGTGAGTACCGATCACGATTCCGGCGTCGCCGGTCACGGCCTCGAGCAACGCGGATCTCTTGGCCGCAGTGGACATCGACCCGGTCAACAGAGCGACTTTGGTCGCCAGCTCGTGCGATCCGAGTTCGCCACCGGCAGCGAGAGACCCGAGCATCGCGCGAATCGACCGTGCGTGCTGGGATGCCAGCACCTCCGTGGGTGCCAACAGCGCACATTGATGGCCCGCGTCGATGACCTGCAGCATCGCCCGCAAGGCCACGATCGTCTTACCCGAGCCGACCTCGCCCTGCAACAAACGCGACATCGGATGCGGCGCCGACAGATCGTTGGCGATCTCGGCGGCAACTTCGTGCTGACCGGCGGTCAACTCGAAGGGCAACCGACGATCGAACTCGGCTGCAATACCGTCGGTGATCGGTGGGCACCGCCAGGCCGACCGCGTGGACGCATCGCGTCGACGGTCGGCGAGGACGAGTTGAACGGCCAGGGCCTCGTCGAACTTGAGCCGCTCGCGGGCAGAGTCCTTGTCCTGCACGCTGCCGGGAAAATGGATCGACCGCAGCGCGGTGTCGATATCGACCAGGCCACGTTCGCGGCGTACCGACTCGGGCAGGGCGTCGCGCACGTCCTCCAGTTGGTCGAGGACCTGCTTCACACAGCGCATGAACGTCCAGCTCTCGACGTCCTTCGTGGCCGGGTAGATAGGCACGAACGCGCTGTCGAACACCGACATATCGACGGACCCGGAGGCGTCGACCGCACCGCGGGCCAGGCCCGCCAGCGCACCGGCCCCGACGATCCGCCCTGCCGGTACGACGGCACCGTCGTTGTCGTCGCCGCCCAGAATCACATAGCTGGGGTGCGTCAGATTCCACCGTTTACCGAAGTACTTCACCTTGCCGGAGAACATTCCCCGGCGGCCGGGCACGACGACGTGTTTGAGCTTGTGCGGGCTGAAGAACGTGGCCTCGATCCGTTGTCCGTCGGCGGCGAGGGTCACCGCGAGGAATTGACCGTTGCGATTCTTCATCGAACGCAGGGTCGCGGACTCCACCGTGGCGACGATGGTGATGTGCTCCCCCTCGGGCGGCTCCTTCTCGCCGAGTTCGGAGCCCTGCGTCATGTACCGGTGCGGGTAGTGCCGCAGCAGATCCTCGACGGTACTGATACCGAACGTGTCCGCGAGCGGGGTCGCCGCCGTGGCTCCGAGGACGTCCTCGAGCCGATCCACCAGCGTTGCCATAGCCGAAATTCCCTATTCCACTCCGAATTGCACGAGATCCCCCGGTTGCCCACCGGCGTAGACCACCACGTCGACTCCCGGATGCGCACCCGTCACGTATTCCGCCAGCTGGGCACCGAAGTTCTCCGACGCCTGAGCCCCGACGAGCACTGTGACCATCTCTCCGCCGGTGGCCAGAAGCTGGTCGAGCAGTCGGCACCCGGCATCGAGCGGGCGAGCGGAGACGATCACCACCTCCTGCCCGGCCAGACCGATACTGTCCCCTGGCTCGCAGGTGCCCACCCACGTGAGCGATCGCTGCTGCGCGATCCGCAGTGATCCCCACCTCGTGCCTGCTGCTGCCTCGGACATCGTGAACGCATCGTCGACGGCGGCTCGTGCGGCGTCGTGCACCGCCAGCGCGGCCAACCCCTGCACCATCGCCGAGCACGGCAGCATCACCACATCCTTGCCGTCCGCTCGGGCCGCGGCACCCACGGCAACCAGGTCGTGCGCGGACAACGCCCCGTTCGGCAACACCAACACCTCGCGATGCTTCATCCCGACGATCGCGCGATGCAGCACCGAGGAGTCGATCGGCTCATCGCACCGCACCACCGTCGCGCCTTCCTGAACGTAGAGATCCGCGGCACCGTCGCCTGCCACCAGCGCCAAAATATCTCGGCCCACCGACACGGTGTCTCCGTCGTCGGCCTTCGGACCTGCGCCTGTCGCGATCTCAGCCAGACCGAAGCACGAGATTCGCACCCCACGCACGGCACCGATGGCGATGCCGCTTTCGACCGCACCGCCCGGATCGGTGGTATGCACATGGGCCGACCACGCCCCGGATCCGTCACCGGCGACCACGACCGAATCGCCGAGATCGGACAGAGCTGCGCGAAGGGAGCTCGCCTGCGCATCGTCGATGTCGTGGACGATGTAGACCACCTCGTAACCGAGGGGTCGTCCTGGCGCAAACACCTGCACCACTTCGGGTGCGCCGCCCTGCTTCGCGGCGCTCGACGCGGCACCGCCGAGCGATCGTTCGTGCTCGTGTGGGCGACGGTAGCGCCTGCGCGGCGGGGTGCGGCCGGTCACCACTTCCACCAGTGCATCGAAGACGACCGAGAGTCCGAGGGCTCCGGCGTCGACCACCCCGGCCTCGCGGAGTTCGGCGAGTTGGTCCGTCGTGCTGTCGAGGGCACGCGCGGTGGCCTCGGCGATGTCGACCACCAGTGTCGGGAGGCTCACATTGGCGTCATGTGCCGAGGCGTCACGATCCGCGGCCGCGAGAACGGTGAGCATCGTTCCCTCGGCGGGAACGCTGACCGCACCCGACACCAGCACCGTGGCACGCCGCAACATGGCCTGGATCGACACCGTGTCCAGCGGGCCGTCCGCAGCGGCCTCGGCAACCGCGCGCAGCAACTGGGACACGATCACTCCGGAATTACCTCGTGCGCCCGCTACCGCCCCGACGGCCAGTGCCCGACCGACTGCGCCGGTGTCAGCAGCCGGACCGGCCGCGCGCATCGACTCCACCGCGGCCCGGAAGGTGAACATCAGATTGGTGCCGGTGTCGGAGTCGGGAATCGGGAAGACGTTGAGTGCGTCGATCTCCTCGCACCGTGCAGTCAAGGAGTCGACGCATCGATAGGCCCACTGTCGCAGGGCAGCCGAATCGATCGATTCGAGAACGTCGACCACCTGGAGCAGCCTCCCCCGTATCGCGTGCCGATATGACGTCCGCAACCGCTCGCGGACAGTGCCCGAAGCTTAGTGGTGTCGGCCGGGACTTCGCCGCTCGGCGACGACCGGTCGGTACAGGGAGGGCTGGGGCGGGATCGGAAGGCTGGGCGGGCGGGCAAAAGCGGGCAGGAGCCGGGCAAGAGCCGGGCAGGGGCGGACCGGACGATCGACCTCCGATGAACGGAGGCGGCGGAGTCGCACGCTCCGTTGCGACGGCGTCCCCGGAGAATCAACTGCTCAACGGCGTGCTCGGGCAGTATTGTTCGGCATGCCGTCCAGGACCGCGCGAGCGCGTGTGCGGTGGCGGTTTGGTGATTACGTGCGACGCCGCTATTCTTGCAGGGTTGCCTCGAGGCGATCTTCATGCATTGCAATCCTTGCATCTGCTCGTAGTTCGTCTCGATGTCTTCGACCACAAGTATCGATCAACATCTATCAAGGAGTTCGCGACTATGGCTGCCGTCTGCGACGTATGCGCCAAGGGGCCCGGCTTCGGTAAGTCGGTCTCGCACTCGCACCGACGGACCAACCGTCGTTGGAACCCGAATATCCAGACCGTTCACGCTCAGGTTGCGCCTGGTAACTCCAAGCGCATGAACGTGTGCACCTCCTGCTTGAAAGCAGGCAAGGTGGTCCGGGGCTGATTTCGGCCTCGCTCTTCGATTTCCTCCACGGCCTCCATCGCGCGCGAGAACTGTGCCCCGCCCCCCAGTATCGGGAGGTGGGGCACAGTCGTCGGTGCGCCCGAACAGTTGGACGTCCATTAGAGTGCACAACGTGAGTTATTCCGAAGCCGACATATCCAGCAAGGTCAGCATCGAGGACGGCGTGCTACGCATCGTCGTCGCCACGGAGGCAGGCGGTGCCTCGCTCGACCTCGAGGGCATCGAAGAAGGCACCTCGACCCTGCGCTCCGTCAACGCCGGTGAGATCGCGATCGGGAGCGTTCTACTCATCGGTCGGGGCACCAATTTCTGCGCAGGCGGCAACGTGCGCGATTTCGCCGACGCAGCCGATCGCGGTGCTTTCGTCCGTTCGGTAGCCGATACGTTCCATGCCTTCGTCCGCGAACTCGCAGCCGTGACGGTCCCGATCGTGGCGGGTGTGCACGGCTGGGCCGCCGGGGCCGGTATGAGCCTGGTCTGCCTCACCGACATCGCCATCGGCGGACCGTCCACCAAACTCAGGCCTGCGTATCCATCGATCGGTTTCACCCCGGACGGTGCGATGTCGTGGACGCTGCCGCGGATAGTCGGCTCGGGCCGCGCGATGGAGATGTTGCTCAACGACTCGACCATCAATGGTGAGGAAGCGGTTCGTCTCGGAATTCTCAGCCGATTGGTCGGCGACGACCACGTCGACAGTGAGGCCGAGCGCCTCGCTCGGACCCTCGCGGTCGGGCCCACGTCGGCATACCAGGGAATCAAGAAACTGCTCCAGGCCTCCGAATCTGCAACCCTGGCAGAGCAATTGGATGCCGAATCTGCCTCTGTCTCGGCGGCCGCGGCCTCACCGGAAGGTCGTGAGGGCGTCGACGCATTCGTCGAGAAGCGTCGCCCCGATTTCTCCTGAACCGATCACGGCAGCGTCCAGTCGATCGGTTCGTCTCCGCCCTCGACCAACAATTGGTTGACTCGGCTGAACGGCTTGGACCCGAAGAACCCGCGGGAGGCGGACAGCGGTGACGGGTGCGCAGATTCGATACACGGCACCGATCCGAGCATCGGCTTGAGTGTCGCCGCGTCGCGGCCCCACAAAACCGCCACCAGTCCGGGCTCGTCGGGATCGCCGGCCCGGGCCACCAGTGCGCGAATTGCGTGCTCGGTCACCGCTTCCCATCCCTTCTTCCGATGGGAAGCTGCCTGTCCCGGTTCGACGGTGAGAACCCTGTTGAGCAACATCACACCTCGGTCGGCCCAGGGTGTGAGGTCACCGGTGCTCGGCGTGGGCAGTCCGAGGTCCGCCGAGTATTCCTTGAAGATATTGCTCAGGCTGCGCGGTACCGGCGTGACGTCTGGTGCAACGGAAAAGCTCAGCCCCACTGCATGCCCCGGCGTCGGATAGGGATCCTGACCGACGATGAGGACGCGAACTCGATCGAACGGGTGACCGAACGCACGCAGCACGTTCTCGCCCGCGGGCAGGTAATGCCGACCGGCCGCGAGTTCGGCTCGCAGAAAGTCGCCCATGGCAGCAATATTCGACTCGACAGGCGCAAGAGCACGCGCCCATCCCGCCTCGACACTCTCGGCAAGTGGCCGGGCCGTCACCGGTCGATCCGCCGCAGCGCGTCGCGGTAGTACGCAGCGTTGGCCGAGTACATCTGCACATTGACGTCCACATGCCCTTCGGGCACCTGATATCCCTCCCGAATTTTCGCGGGCACTCCCAACGCCATGGATCGCTCGGGGACGACGAACCGGAACGGCACCACCGCGCCCGCCCCGACTATCGAGCCGGAACCGATCTTCGAGCCGTTGAGCACGACCGAGCCCGATGCGATCAGACAGTGATCGCCGATCGTCGCACCCTCGACATGCGCGTTGTGGCCCAGCACGCATCCCGCGCCGATCACCGTCGCATCGATCGGCGTGCAGTGCACCACCGTGCCGTCCTGAACGTTGGTACCCGCGCCGATGGAAATGGTGCCGTAATCTGCCCGCAGAACCGCTGTGGGCCACACCGAGGAGCCTGCCGCCAGTGTCACCGCGCCGATCACCACCGCGTCGGGATGGACATAGGCGTCTGGATGGATGTCCGGTTCGCGATCACCGAGTGCGTAGATAGCCATCTCTGCAACTTAGCCGAGTCGATCGAACCCGAGCACGTTCATGTGCTCTCGAAGCTCGTCCATCCCGTTCTGCCCGATCCGATGCGTCCCTCGACGGTCACCGGCCTCGCCTGCTCACCGTCGCGGTCCTCGACGCGGCCGATGACCGTCCACCCCTGCGGGATGGTGCCGAGCCCGTCGAACGTGCCGACCAGAGCGTGATCCTCTCCCCCGGTCAGTATCCAGTCCACCGGATCGACTCCCAATTCCGTTGCTGCCGAGTGCAGTTCGGGTGGCACAAACAATCGCTCGGGGTCGATGACCATTCCGACCCCCGACGCAACGGCGATGTGCCCGAGATCGGAGCACAAACCGTCGGAGACGTCGGTGAGCGAGTGCGCGCCTGCCTCGGCTGCCTCCACACCGGCACGGTACGGCGGTGCCGGCACTCGATGTGCGTCCAGAACCAGGTCGTGGCCGGTGCGGTCTCGGCCGGCGAGCAGCAACGCCAGTCCGGCAGCGGACCACCCCAGCCGACCCGCGTACGCGATCAGATCACCGACCCGCGCACCCGAGCGGAGCACAGGAGCTCTGCCCTGGAGGTCGCCGAGCGCGGTGATCGAAATCACCAGCTCCGAGGATTGCACGAGGTCACCACCGACAACGGCCGATCCGGCGGCTGCGGCCTCGAGCCACATACCCTCGTTGATCCCGTCGATCACACTCACCGGGGTGTCGGCCGGGCACCCGAGCGAGACGAGAAACCCCGAGCATTGCGCACCCATCGCAGCGATGTCCGCGCCATTCTGCGCAATCGCCTTCCGGCCGATCTGAACCGGACTGGACCAATCGAGCCGAAAATGCCTGCCATGCACCAACATATCGGTCGATGCCGCGATTCGGCCGTCGGCGGCGGCGACAATGGCCGCGTCGTCGCCTGGCCCGAGGATGGTCGAGGGCGGTTGCACACGGCCCGCGACGGCGCGGGCGATCACATCGAATTCACCGACCTGTGCAACGGTGCGTTCGATGTCTGCGGCCGATTCGGTGCCGGGGTCGTCGATGATGTTCCTCTCCGAGAGCGCGGTGCGCGGGACGGTCTCACGCGGAGCACGTGACGAGCCTGCGGTACCTTTTAGCGGCGGCCGGGACAGCACCGACGCAGCAGATCACGTGCGAACAGAACGTAGTGGACTCAATTTACAGTCGAGAAGTCCGGCAGGAGAAAGGGACCACCGATGGTGCAAGCATTCGTCCTCGTTCAGACCGAGGTGGGGCGCGCGACGGCCGTCGCGCAGCAGATCGAGACCGTCGACGGCGTGGTGTCGGCCGAGGCAGTGGTCGGGCCGTACGACGTGATCGCGCGAGCTGACGGGGCCTCCGACGGCGAGGTCGCCGAGATCGTCTCCCGCATCCAGAAGGTCGATGCGATCACACGCACCCTCACCTGCCCGGTGGCCCCGCAGTCGCCCGCGTCCATCGGATAACTCGTGAGCTCACCTGATACCGGCAACGAAGATCACAGCACCGAAAATAACGGCAACGAAAATCACGCCACCGAGGACGGCGCTACAGAGAACAGCGAGGGCGTGAACACTCGAGAGCAGCGTCATCCTGCGGTGATCGCCACCGCCATCGCGCTCCCGGTTGCCCTGGTCGTCGGAGTCCTGGTCGCTGCCATCGCGGTCAATCGCTCCCCGGTCCACGATCCCGTTGCCCTCGGACCGGTGGATGCCCCCGATGCCTCGAGCGCGCAGTGCGCCTCGTTACTGGACGCACTGCCCGAGAACCTGGGCGACTACACCGAAGCCGAGTTGGCGCAGCCTGCGCCCGTCGGAGTTCGCGCATGGGTCTCGTCCGAGGAGAACGCAGAGCCGGTCGTGTTGCGATGCGGTCTGCCCCGCCCCATCGGTTTCGATGTCGCGGCACCACTTCAGGTGATCAACGGCGTTCAGTGGTTCGAGGTGTCCGGAAGCGACGACGGAATCGATGCCAGCACCTGGTTCGTCGTCGACCGCGGTGTCTACGTCGCGCTGACCGTCCCGGGCGGAACGGGCCCGACGCCCATTCAGGATGCGTCGACTGCCGTGGCGAACGCACTGCCTCAGCAACCCCTCGACCCGGCTCCGTTGCCGTAGCCCGCGCGCCCCTAGCGCAATCCGGTGCCGCGGGCGAGAGCGGTGTCGATCAGGGTGCTGACGAGCGTCGAGTAGTCCACGCCGGAGTGCGCCCACATCTTGGGGTACATCGAGATGGACGTGAACCCGGGCATCGTGTTGATCTCGTTGATGACCGGTCCGTCAGCGGTGACGAAGAAGTCCACCCGAGCCAGTCCCTGGCAATCCAGTGCCCGGAACGCCGCGACAGCGAGTTCGCGGATGCGGTCGCTGGTGGCATCGTCGAGTGCGGCCGGGATCTCGAACTCACTGACGTCGTCGAGGTACTTGGTGTCGAAGTCGTAGAAGGCGTGATCGTCGGCCGCCGCGTCCGGAAGCCGAATCTCGGCGACTGCGCTCGCGCGCACGCTGCCGTCGGGAAATTCGAGTACCCCGCACTCGACCTCACGGCCGTGGATCATTCCCTCCACGATCACTTTCGGATCGTGCTCACGCGCCAGGGCAATCGCGGTGCTCAGTTGATCCCATGCGGTGATACGCGAGATGCCGATGGACGATCCGCCTCTGGCGGGCTTGACGAACGCAGGCAACCCGATGGTGTCGCGCTCGGCGTCGGTCAGATCGTCGACCCCGCGTCGAAGTACCACCTGACGGCCGATCGGAAGCCCTTCGGCTCCCAGAAGCTTCTTGGTGAATTCCTTGTCCATGCCTGCCGCGCTGGCCAGCACCCCTGGCCCGACGTACGGAACACCGGCCAACTCCAGCAGGCCCTGCAGCGTGCCATCCTCACCGTACGGTCCGTGCAGAACCGGGAAGACGACGTCGACCGAAGCCAACACCGTTCCCCCTTCGCCCTCCCCGAGAGCGAGCAACGCACCGGCGTGCCCCGGATCGGTACTGAGGGCGAGGGCTGTTCCCGCCTTGTCCACGGTGGGAAGTACCCGGTCGTGAATCGTCAGAGCCTCGAGATCGCTCGATCCGAGCACCCAGGCACCGTCCGGGGTGATGCCGACGGGGACCACCTCGTACTTGTCGGGATCGAGATTCGCCAGCACGCTACCTGCCGATACACAGGAGACAGCGTGCTCACTGCTCCTGCCACCGAAGACGACGGCAACTTTGATGCGGGGAGTACTCACGAGGTGAAACCGTACCGTCGCGACGCGCCGAACGAAGAGTCGCCCTGTTGGTCGCGAGACCTCGGTCACTGCCTCACTCTGGCTTGATGCGCCGTCCCAACAGATGACCGACCGCGTCCGGAACGGACATGCCTGCGTGGCACACCCGATGCACGGCATCGGTCAGCGGCATCTCGACGTCGTAGCTCTCGGCGAGAGCGCGCACCGAGGTACACGATTTGACTCCCTCGGCCACCTGTCCGTGCGCGGCTTCCTGCGCACTCTCGAGTGAGCCGCCCGAACCCAATCGCTCACCGAATGTGCGGTTGCGAGAGAGCGGGGAGGAACAGGTGGCAACGAGATCGCCCACCCCGGCCAGGCCGGACAGCGTCGACGGCGTAGCACCGAGCGCTACCCCGAGTCGGATGATCTCGGCCAAGCCCCTGGTCATGATCGATGCCAGGGTGTTCTCCCCGTACCCGACGCCACTTGCCATCCCACACGCGAGGGCGATGACGTTCTTGCAGGCACCACCGACCTCGGCACCGATGACATCGGAATTGGTGTACGGCCGAAAGTATCCGGTGGCACACGATTTCTGGATCTCGAGGGCGCGCTGCGAGTCGGAGCATGCGATGACGGTGGCAGCGGGCTGTCCCTCGGCAATCGGACGCGCGAGGTTGGGGCCGGACAGACACGCCACTCGGCTCGGATCGGCTCCGGTGACCTGAGAGATCACCTGGCTCATCCGCATGAGCGTCCCGGTCTCGATCCCTTTGGCCAAGGACAGCAATGTCGCGTGCGCTGGGATCGATTCGGTCCAGTCCTCCAAATTGGCTCGCAGAGACTGCGACGGCACGGCAAGCACCACTATGTCGGCCCCGTCGAGCGCACGAGCCGGATCGCTGGTGGCGCGAATCGAGGACGGCAGCTCGATTCCGGGAAGGTAGTCCTTGTTCTCGTGGTGCTCGGTGACCGCAGCAGCAAGTTCTTCGCGGCGAGCCCACATGGTCACCTCGGTTCCGGCATCGGCCAGCACCTTGGCGAACGCCGTACCCCACGAACCCGACCCCAGTACCGCTGCTCTACTCATACCGCCAACCCCTCGCTCGATCCCGGTGCCTTGCCTACGCGCGTCACCCTAACTCGACAACGTGCTCGGGCGGTCGGAGTCGGCGCAGATCCGTGGCGCTGGCAGGATCGATCACCATGGGTGCATCACGAGCCGAGGACCGCGATCGACCGGCCACGTCATCGGACCGTGCCGAGCGGACGGTCGACGTTGTCATCGCCGTGAAGGATCTCACGACGGCGAAGTCCCGCTTGGCTGCCGAGTTTTCGGCTGCCGAGCGAACCCGGTTGGTGCTGGCGATGCTCAGCGACACCGTGACTGCAGCGATATCGGTGGTGGATTCGGTCACGGTGGTCACCCCGGATCCGATCGTCGCCGACACCGCTCGCGGAATCGGTGCACGCGTGTTCGACGAACCGATCGGCGGCCCCGAGCAGTCCGCCAACGAACGACTCAATCACGCGTTCGCGTCGGCGGCATACGTACTGCGCCGCGAGCACATCGAGGCAGAGGTCCTGGCGGGCGACGCTCCGCCGGTCGCGTCCATCGACATCATCGCACTGCAAGCCGATCTTCCGGCGCTGCGTTCGGCCGAACTCGCGCAGGCATACGCCGCTGCTCGCCGCGGAGGCAGATCGCTGGTGGTCGATCATCACGGCACGGGTACCGCCGCACTGATTCTCAAAGACTCCCCGGACGAGCTAACTCCATTGTTCGGTGCCCACTCTGCGCGCCGTCACACCGAGTCCGGCGCAGTGGAACTCGACGGCAAGTGGCCGGGGCTCCGGCTCGACGTCGACACTGTCTCCGATCTCGAACGAGCGCATGCCCTCGGTGTCGGGCCAGCGACGGCGGCCGTCCTGGCTTCGCTCGGTTGGAGCGGCGACGCGTCGACCACGACGGCCTGACCGCGTTTCGTACATCGGAGTTTCGTACATCGGAGTTTCACGCGAGCCGTATATGGGGGATGATCGTCCCGTGAGCAGAGACGACGTGCAGCCAGCGAACGAAGATCCGTCGATCGAGACAGGAGAAGGCAACGGCTCTGGTGCCGCCTGGAGCGCCCCGATCGCTGCGACGATGCCGAGCATCCCGTCCGCGTTGCCGGCCGCCACACCGGAATCGGTGGATGCCGCCACCGTCCTCTCCGAAAACCGCTATCTCAACCGGGAATTGAGCTGGCTCGACTTCAACTCCCGGGTCCTGGCGCTCGCCGAGGACTCCTCGCTTCCGCTGCTCGAACGGGCGAAGTTTCTCGCCATCTATGCATCCAATCTCGACGAGTTCTACATGGTTCGGGTTGCCGGCCTCAAACGTCGTGACGAAACCGGACTTTCGGTTCGGTCCGCCGACGGTATGACACCGCGTGAACAGCTCGCGGTGATCGGTCAACGCACCCAGGAGCTCGCACTCAAACATGCGCGAGTGCTGCTGGATTCGATCCTGCCCGAGCTCACCGCCGAGGGCATCGCGATCATCCGCTGGTCGGATCTCGACAGCGACGAACGTGCGCGGCTCTCGGAGTATTTCACCGAGCAGGTGTTTCCTGTCCTCACACCACTGGCCGTCGACCCCGCACATCCGTTTCCGTACATCAGCGGCCTGAGCCTCAATCTCGCTGTGACAGTGAAGGATTACTCCACAAGCGGCGAACACTTCGCCCGCGTCAAAGTTCCGGACAATGTCGACCGCTTCGTGCGCGTCAAACGCGGTGAAGGCAATCACCGCGTCGACGCCTTCCTGTCGATGGAGGAATTGATCTCGGCACATCTCGACGCCCTGTTCCCTGGAATGGAGGTGGTGGAGAGCCATGCGTTCCGCATCACGCGCAACGCCGATTTCGAGGTGGAGGAAGACCGCGACGAAGATCTGCTGCAGGCACTGGAACGAGAACTCGCCCGCAGACGTTTCGGCTCGCCTGTTCGTCTCGAGATCGCCGACGACATGACCGAGCACATGCTCGAACTACTACTGCGCGAACTCGATGTCGATCCAGGCGACGTCATCCAGGTTCCCGGACTGCTCGATCTGTCGTGCTTGTGGCAGGTCTACAGTGTCGACCGCCCCAATCTCAAGGACGCACCCTTCGTCCCTGCCACCCACCCGGCATTCGGTGAGCGAGAGACGCCCAAGAGTGTCTTCTCGACCCTGCGCGACGGCGATGTGTTGGTGCACCATCCCTACGATTCCTTCTCCACCAGCGTTCAACGCTTCATCGAGCAAGCCGCAGCCGACCCACAAGTGCTCGCGATCAAGCAGACTCTGTATCGCACCTCCGGAGACTCCCCGATCGTCAACGCGCTCGTCGACGCCGCCGGGGCGGGCAAACAGGTCGTTGCGCTGGTCGAGATCAAAGCGCGTTTCGACGAACAGGCGAACATCGAGTGGGCGCGCAAACTGGAAAAGGCGGGCGTGCACGTGGTGTACGGCCTGGTCGGCCTCAAGACACACTGCAAAACCTGTCTCGTCGTGCGGCGTGAAGGGTCCGTCATTCGTCGGTACTGCCACATCGGTACCGGCAACTACAACCCCAAGACCGCGCGCATCTACGAGGACGTCGGTTTGCTCACCTCGTCTCCAGAAATCGGAGCCGACCTCACCGATCTGTTCAACTCGCTCACCGGATACTCCCGGAAGTCCAAGTACCGCAACTTGCTCGTCGCACCGTACGGAGTTCGCGGCGGAATCGTCGACCGCATCGAGGCCGAGGTCGAACACCTCGAGGCGGGCCGTGCGGCCGGAATTCGCCTCAAGGCGAACGCATTGGTCGACGAGCAGGTCATCGACGCCCTCTATCGCGCGTCGATCGCAGGGGTTCCGGTCAAGGTGGTGGTTCGCGGAATCTGCGCACTGAAGCCGGGAGTACCGGGTCTGTCGGAGAACATCGAGGTTCGTTCGATCCTCGGTCGATTCCTGGAACACTCGCGGATTCTGCATTTCCAGGGTGCCGACGAATTCTGGATCGGCAGCGCAGACATGATGCACCGCAACCTCGACCGCCGAGTCGAGGTGATGGCTCAGGTCAAGGATCCTCGGCTGGCGAAACAACTCGGTGACATCTTCGACTCTGCTCTCGACCCCACCACCCGATGCTGGGTACTGGGACCGGACGGTGGCTGGGTGGCCTCACCGGCGCAGGGCGAGAAGGTCCGTGAGCATCAGGTCGAACTGATGCGCAGCCGGAGGAACCAGGCCTCCTGATGGGCACTTCCGACGGCTCCCCGCGCGCCAACATCTTTGCAGCCGGTTCGATCCTGTGGCGACGCTCACCGAAGAAGGCGTCGTCTGTCGAGGTCGCGATCGTCCACCGCCCGAAGTACGACGACTGGTCCTTTCCCAAGGGCAAGCTCGATCCCGGTGAAACGTCCATCGATGCCGCTGTTCGAGAGGTCAAGGAAGAGACCGGATTCGACTCACGCCTCGGACGGTCGCTGTCCTATGTCACGTACCCGGTCCCCGGCCACCGCCGAATGAAGAAGGTTCTCTACTGGGCGGCAGAGGCAACCGGAGGGGCGTTCGTCCCCAACGCCGAGGTGGACGAACTGCGGTGGATCGCGCCAGGCGACATCGGCAATGAACTGTCATATCCCATGGACCACAAGATCCTTCGGCGGTTCATGGCGGAGCCGGCCGATACCTCGACGGTGCTGTTCGTTCGGCACGGCAGCGCGGGTTCGCGATCGCGGTTCAAGGGCAACGACGTCGAGCGCCCGCTCGACAAGACCGGAAGACGGCAGGCCGAGTCGTTGGTGCCGTTGCTCCGTGCTTTCGGGGGTGATGCGGTGTACGCGGCCGATCGTGCCCGATGCGTCCAGACGGTCGGTCCCTACGCCGACTCGCTGGGGGTACCTGTCGTCTCCGAGCACCTGTTGTCCGAGGAGGGCTATGCGGACGACCCGCGAAAGGGGCGCCGTCGTGCTCGCGACATCGCCGACCTACCCGGCACACCCGTGGTCTGCAGTCAGGGCAAGGTGATCCCCGATCTGATGCGTTGGTGGGCCGAGAAAGACGGAATTACGTTGCCTGCCAACAGAAACCGAAAAGGCAGTGTGTGGGTGCTCTCGCGTCACAAAGGCAGGCTCGTTGCGGCCGATCACATTGCCAGTCCCCTTCCCACGCTCGTCGCCGACAATTAGGGCAGCTGCCGCGAGCGACAGCAAGGCCCCCGACTCTTCGATCGAGTCGGGGGCCTTGCTGTGTCGGGCTACGCGGGCGTCGACATCACGCCGTATTCGATACGTGAAGTCTGCAGGCTCTACTTCTTTGCTGCGCGCTTGGCCGGAGCCTTCTTCGCGGGAGCCTTCTTCGCGGGAGCCTTCTTGGCCGGAGCCTTCTTGGCTACGGTCTTCTTGGCAGCCGTCTTGGCCGGAGCCTTCTTGGCGGCGGTCTTGCGCGCCGTGGTCTTGGCGGGCGCTGCCTTCTTGGCGGCGGTCTTCGCGGGAGCTGCGGCCTTGCGCGCGGTGGTCTTGGCCGGTGCCGCCTTCTTGGCAGCTGCCGTGGTTGCCTTGCGCGCGGTCGTCTTCACAGCTGCCTTCTTGGCAGCCGTCTTCTTCGCCGCAGCAGTCTTCTTGGCCGGAGCCGCAGCCGAGCCACGCTTGACGGCCGGACCGGTGGCAGGCAACTTCTGTCCGCCTGCGATGACGGCCTTGAACTGCGCGCCGGGCCGGAACGCCGGAACGTTGGTCGGCTTGACGCGGACAGTCTCGCCGGTGCGGGGGTTCCGCGCGACACGTGCTGCGCGACGACGCTGCTCGAACACACCGAAGCCTGTGATCGTGACGCTCTCGCCTCGGTGCACTGCGCGCACGATGGTGTCGACGATGTTCTCGACAGCCTCTGTGGCGCTCCGCCTGTCAGACCCCAACTTCTCGGTCAGGGCGTCGATCAGCTCTGCCTTGTTCATGGATTTCCTCCGCTATATTGTGGCCCATCGTCGGACCGACTACTACAACGGTAAACCCCAAGTCGTCAAGAGTCTATGCGCCACGCCAATTTTCATGACGTGTCGCGGAATGATTCACGGCCGCAAAGCGTGTCGGACCCCCTCCAAGTCAGCTTTCGTGCGGGGCTTCGATCCGCGCCGGGAGCGTCAGGGGTTTGTATGACGGCCTTGACTTTTCGTACTCCGCAATGGCCTCTACCTGGCGCAATGTCAGTCCGATGTCGTCCAGACCTTCCAGCAGACGCCATCTGGTGTAGTCGTCAATCGCAAAGCGCACCACCAAAGTTCCAGCCGTTACGGTCTTGTCGACGAGATCGACAATTATTTCCAATCCCGGCTGTTCTTCTAAGGCTTTCCACAGCAATTCGACGTCCGACTGCTCGACTTCGGCCGCCAGCAGCCCGGCTTTGCCCGAGTTTCCGCGAAAGATATCGGCGAACCGAGACGCGATCACGACCCTGAAACCGAAGTCCGAAAGCGCCCAGACGGCATGCTCGCGTGACGATCCCGTCCCGAAATCGGGCCCGGCAACGAGCACCGAACCTCGGTTGTACGGCTCGAGGTTCAAGATGAAGTTCGGATCCGAGCGCCAGGCCGCGAACAACCCGTCCTCGAATCCCGTGCGGGTGACCCGCTTGAGGTAGGACGCGGGGATTATCTGGTCGGTGTCGACATTGGACCGCCGCAGCGGAACTCCGATACCGGTATGCCGAGTGAAAGCTTCCATCGAATTGACTCCTTGTGCGTTCGATCGATCCGGGCCGACAGCGCTTCTACGCGAGATCGGCCGGAGAAGAAAAGGTTCCGCGAACCGCCGTAGCGGCTGCGACCAGAGGTGAGACGAGATGAGTTCGACCGCCCTTGCCCTGCCTGCCCTCGAAGTTGCGATTCGAGGTCGACGCCGATCGCTCGCCCGCAGCCAACTGGTCGGGGTTCATTCCCAGGCACATCGAGCATCCGGCCTGTCGCCACTCGGCTCCCGCGGCCGTGAATATGTCGCCGAGGCCTTCCTCTTCCGCCTGTGCTCGCACCCGCATGGACCCGGGTACCACCAACATTCGCACCCCCTCGGCAACTGTGCGGCCCTCGAGGACCGACGCCACGGCGCGCAGATCCTCGATCCGGCCGTTGGTGCACGAACCGACGAACACGGTGTCGACGGCGATCTCCCGGATCGGTGTACCCGCTTCGAGACCCATGTACTGCAGGGCCTTCTGGGCCGCTACCCGCTCGCTCTCGTCGGTCATCGACTCCGGGTCGGGCACGGAACCACCGAGCGGCACACCCTGACCCGGATTGGTTCCCCACGTGACGAACGGAGTCAGCGTGTCGGCGTCGATGTGGACCTCACTGTCGAACACCGCATCCGGATCGGTCGCGAGCTCGTTCCATGCCGCTACCGCGGCGTCCCAGTCGGCTCCCTGGGGGGCGTGCGGACGCCCCGCGAGATACTCGTAGGTGATCTCGTCCGGGGCGATCATCCCTGCCCGTGCGCCGGCTTCGATCGACATGTTGCAGATGGTCATTCGCGCTTCCATCGACAATTTCCGAATGGCCTCGCCGCGGTACTCGAGTACGTACCCCTGGCCGCCACCGGTTCCGATCTGGGCGATCACCGCGAGAATGAGGTCCTTGCTCGTCACACCGGGGGCGAGTTCACCGTCGACGGTGATCGCCATCGTCTTGAACGGACGCAACGACAGGGTCTGGGTGGCCATCACATGCTCGACCTCGCTCGTTCCGATTCCCATGGCGATGGAACCGAAGGCACCATGCGTCGAGGTGTGGCTGTCGCCGCACACGACGGTCATGCCGGGCTGGGTCAGACCCAACTGCGGACCGATGATGTGCACGATGCCCTGATCGAGGTCACCCATCGGGTAGAGCCGAACGCCGAATTCCTCGCAGTTGCGGCGAAGGGTGTCGACCTGGGTACGCGAGACGAGATCTGCGATGGGCGCGAAGATGTCGGCCGTGGGGACATTGTGATCCTCGGTCGCGATCGTCAGATCGGGGCGTCGAAGTCCACGGCCGGCCAACCGCAGACCGTCGAAGGCCTGCGGGCTGGTCACCTCGTGTACGAGGTGAAGGTCTATGTAGATCAGATCCGGCTCACGCGCTCCGTCTTCTCCGCCGCCTCGGACCACCACATGCTGGTCCCATACCTTCTCCGCCAAAGTCTTCGGTGTTTCGGACATCGGTGTCGCAGACCTCGTCTTTCCTGTCGCCGCGCCGGGCGAACGGGGTGGTTCATTCGGCGCATGATCGTCTCGACATCATGCTCCTCGACGCTCGCGTGATCTCACAATTGTGCGATCTCAGCATTCGGGAGGCTAATATCGTTCTATGAGACAGCATAGCCTGGGTGGCCTCGTAGACCAATCGAGCGGTATCGGAGTGCTCGACAAGGCGATGGCAGTGCTGCACGCAGTGGCCGAGAAGCCATGCAATCTGGGCGATCTCTGCGCTCGAACCACCCTGCCCCGCGCCACCGCACACCGACTCGCAGTCGGACTGGAAACCCACCGCCTCCTCGTTCGAGATGCCGACGGCCTGTGGCGTACCGGGCCGGGACTAGGAGAACTCGCGTCGAGCGCCTCGGATGCACTGCTCGACGCGGCCGCCTCCGTGCTACCGCGCCTGCGCGAGATCACCGGAGAGAGCGTGCAGATTTATCGGCGCGAAGGATCGGTCCGTGTCTGCGTCGCCTCCATGGAGCCCCCGACCGGACTTCGAGACACTGTCCTCGTGGGCGCCCGGCTCCCGATGACGGCTGGTTCCGGAGCCAAAGTCCTTCTGGCATGGGCAGATTCGCAAACCAAACGTATCGTGCTTCCCGAAGCGGAATTCAGTGAGCGCGTCCTCATCGAAGTTCGACGACGCGGCTGGGCACAGAGCGCAGGAGAGCGAGAACCCGGCGTCGCGAGCGTCGCAGCGCCGGTGCGCGACGGCAACGACGCTGTGGTGGCGGCGATCTCGGTATCGGGACCCATCGACCGAATCGGCCGCAAGCCCGGTGCGCGCTGGGCCGCCGATCTACTCGCAGCGGCCGACGCACTGCACAAGCGACTCTGAGCACCGACCGTGCGCCCAGCAGCACTACCGAAAAAGAAACTGATCGCGCGCAGAAAACGGAGTACGTTCGTCTCGAACGGCCCCACCGGCCGGTCGTCGACTGCGAGGAGTCACCCATGCCCGAATCCGGCAGTGAAGAACTGAAGAAGAAGTTCCGCGAGGTACTGGAGCGCAAGAACAGCAAGTCCCACAACTCCGTCGAGCACAAGGACGGTGGACCCAAGGTCGGCAACGTCCACGGTCCGGCCGACCATCAGAAAATGTTCCGGCGCAAGAGCGTCTGACACCCTCCCGTACCGCAACCGACACCCGCCCGGACATGACAACACCCGGACATGACAACACCCTCCCGGTCCGAGGACCGAGAGGGTGTTGTCTGTTGTAGCCCCGACGGGATTCGAACCCGCGCTACCGCCTTGAGAGGGCGGCGTCCTAGGCCGCTAGACGACGGGGCCAGGAACTTCACCTGCATACTTCGAGCAAGACTCGTGTCGTATCGAACGAGTCGCTGAGTCAGCATAACTGCCTCAGCACCGGCGGCAAAATCACCGCTGATGGCTGCTGGGGTACCAGGACTCGAACCTAGAATGGCGGTACCAGAAACCGCTGTGTTGCCAATTACACCATACCCCAAAGGACTTGAATCGAATTGCTCACCGCGTTCGGTGTGCACTGCGTTTCGAGCCGGGATAGAGACTATCAAAGGTGCCTACCCATTCTCCAAATCGGCTGCTCAGAGCACCCGAAACCTCCCGGTGTCGCACTCGTCCGGGCCCCGGACTGCGATCCTCGCACCTGCCGCGAACCTGCTCTGCACGCCCGAACGCGCGTCGAGCAGACTTGTTCGTCATGACCGCGCGCACGTTCCGCCGAATCCGATGAAGGTCCTCGTCGTCCCTCGCGGCCACCAGGCAGTGCTGACGCGTCTCGACGACGACGGCTCGGTATGCGGCGATCCCACCGTCGTCGACGATACTGCCGCGGCCGTCGCCGAGCTCGAACGTGCCGAGCAACCCAGGTGGGTGTGGCAGGACACCGGGCGGATCTACCCTCGCCTGCTCGCGAACGACGTACGCGTGCGCCGCTGTCACGATCTTGCGTTGGTGGGTGCGATTCTGGCGATGCGGACCGGCATTGCGACTGCCCCGTCACTGCCCGCGGACCTGCGGCCGGGATTGTTCGACGCCGATCCTCACTCCGACCCCGCAGCGGTGCTCGAGGAGTACCGACGCCAGCTACTCGAGATCG
This sequence comes from Rhodococcus sp. MALMAid1271, assembly GCF_049195265.1. Lineage (NCBI taxonomy): Bacteria > Bacillati > Actinomycetota > Actinomycetes > Mycobacteriales > Nocardiaceae > Rhodococcus > Rhodococcus sp. MALMAid1271. Next base: position 231,508 of record NZ_JBMIRQ010000097.1, read on the forward strand.
GCGACGATCGCGCACTGCAACTGCTGGCGGCGGCCGAGTCGGCCGGGGCTCTGGCCGCGGCGGAGATGACCTACGACGGATTGCCGTTCTCGGCTGCGGCGCATCGCCGTCACCTCGAGTCGATGCTCGGGGCCCGTCCCGTCGACGGCTCGACTCCCCCGGCTCTGGTGAAACTGGAGAGCGAGATCTCCTCGGCGTTCGGCAGACGCGTCAACCCGTCCTCTCCGGTGGAGGTGGTGGCCGCATTCGCACGTTCCGGAATCGAACTGACATCGACTCGCGCACACGTCATCCGCGAGGTGAACCACTCGGCTGTTCCGTTACTGCTGCGCCATCGCGATCTGTCGAAACTGCACACCACGAACGGGTGGCACTGGCTCGACACCTGGGTACGAGACGACCGATTCCGCCCGGTCTACGTTCCCGGTGCCGTGGTCTCGGGCAGGTGGGCGAGCCGCGGCGGAGGCGGCTTGCAGATCCCGAAGCCGTTGCGAGCGAGCGTGATCGCCGATTCCGGCCACACCTTCGTCGCTGCCGATGCGGGCCAGCTCGAACCACGAATCCTCGCTGCGATGTCCGGCGATCCACGCATGGTGGCCGCGGCAGGCACCGCGGATCTCTACGCACCGGTGGCCGCGGAATCGTTCGACGGTGATCGCGGCCATGCCAAGGTCGCCGTTCTCGGGGTGCTGTACGGCGCGACCTCGGGTGAGGCACGCGGATTGCTGACACGCCTACGAGCGAAGTTTCCCGGCGCCGTCGCCCTCGTCGAATCCGCTGCCCGGGCGGGCGAACGAGGCGAGGTCGTCCACTCCTGGCTGGGCCGAGCATGCCCACCGCCATCGGCGCAGTGGTGGTCGAACGGAGACGCGCACGCGCGGGGGCGTTTCACCAGAAACTTCGTCGTTCAGGCCACCGCCGCGGAATGGGCATTGTGCCTGCTGGCGGATCTGCGTGGCCGGTTGGCCGAGGGCAGCTTCGGCGACAGTGAACTGGTGTTCTTTCAACACGACGAGGTGGTGGTGCACTGCCGGCTGGCCGACGCCGATCGGGTATCGGAGGCCGTGTCGTCGGCGGCGTCGACGGCGAGCCGACTGATGTTCGGCGATACTGCGGTGCGCTTTCCCATGGAGACGAGAATCGGCCGCTTCTACGGGGCTTCGGCGTCCGATTCGGAGGAGGATGTCGACTGAGCTCGTGCCGGTTCCTCGAACGTCACCTCGATGTCCTCGAAAGCCTTACTGCGCTGAGCTTCTGCCTGTCCGGTGTAGGTGAGTTTGTCGCCCTCGGTCAGGTCCACGTCGTCGACGAACGGAGCCAGCAGAGACCGCGGAAACAATCGATCGACACGAACGACGTTGATCTCGATGCAGATCACGATCGACACCGCGGTCACGTACATGAACGCCAACAATCCGAGCACGACCGCGAACACACCGTTCGCGACGCTCGCATTGCCGACGACGTACTTGACGTACACGCTGCCGAAGGTCTGCAGTAGCTGCCAGGTCAGGCCGGCCACGATCGCTCCCGGCAACACCTGCGAGATCGACACCGGACGCACTGTCGCGAGTCGGAACGCCACGACGAACACTCCGACGTAGAACAGGGTGCCGAGCACGAACACCACGAACCCGGATTCCGAGCCGAAATACCCTGCGGCACTGAGTACGTTCACTGCCGTGATGGCGAGAACCGCCAGCCCGACCGTACTGAGCAGACCCAATCCGCGCAGGCGGGCTCGAAGGGGATCGGGCCGCAAGTTCTTCGGTACGACCCACGCGATGTTCATCGCGTTCTGCAACGCAACGGACACCCCGAGGCCGCCGTACAGGGAGCCGAGGACGCCAACGACCAGACCGAGGGTGCCCCCGCCGATGCGTTCGGGTCGCCCCAATTCGTCCCCGATCACCGGGATCTGCCCGAGCGCGGAATTCAAGATCTGTTGCACCAGCTCCGGGTTGCCCCGTAACACGATCCCCAGGATCGTGGAGAAGAGCAGCAGCGCAGGAAAGAGCGAAACGAAGGCGTAGTACGCGATCAGGGCGGCGAGGTAGCCGCCCTGATCGTCGACGAACTTGTAGATGACCGCGATGGGGAATCCGAGCACTGGCCGACGGCGCTGCAGTCGATCCAGCCGGTCGGTCACGCTCACCGGACGCTGCGACCGGACGCCGGAGTGCGCATCTGGCAGACCATCGTCACGCGATGCGGGCGCGGGCGGCTGCCAGACGTGCGAGAGTCTTCTCGCGCCCGAGCAGTTCCATCGACTCGTACAGCGGCGGGCTGATGTGCGAGCCGGTCACTCCCACCCGAATCGGCGCAAACGCTTTGCGCGGCTTGAGTTCCAAGGTGTCGATCAGTGCGAGTTTGAGAGCGGATTCCAAGTCCGCGGTCGCCCAGGTCGCCGTTGCCGTCAGTGCCGCGATTGCGGCGTCGAGGACCGGCGCGGCGTCGGCACCGAGATTCTTGGCTGCCGCGGCAGGATCGATCTCGAAATCCGCCTCGTCGACGAACAGAAACTTCAGCAGTCCCCATGTGTCCGAGAGCACGACGATTCGGGTCTGCACCAACTCGGCGGCAACGGCGAAGACCTCGTCGTCGATCGGTTCGACCAGATTCCCCTGCCCGAGAAGATAGTGCCGCAACCGAGTCGCGAAATCGTCGGTCGTGAGCATCCTGATGTGCTCGGCGTTGATCGCATCGGCCTTCTTCTGATCGAAACGCGCCGGATTCGAGTTGACCGAGGAGATTTCGAATGCCGCCACCATCTCGTCGAGCGAGAAGACGTCGTGATCGTCCGAGATTCCCCAGCCGAGAAGGGCGAGGTAGTTCAGCAGTCCCTCCGGGATGAACCCCCGGTCGCGGTGAATGAAGAGGTTGGATTCCGGATCGCGCTTGGACAGCTTCTTGTTGCCCTGCCCCATGACGAACGGCAAGTGTCCGAACTCGGGTGTTCGATCGGCAACGCCGATTCGGATCAATGCCTCGTAGAGGGCCAGCTGACGAGGCGTCGAGGACAGTAGGTCCTCGCCGCGCAGAACGTGAGTGATCCTCATCAGGGCGTCGTCGACCGGGTTGACCAACGTGTACAGCGGAACGCCGTTGCCGCGCGTCAATGCGAAGTCCGGGACCGTACCGGCCCGGAAGGTCGTCTCCCCGCGTACCAGGTCGTTCCAGGTGAGGTCGTGATCGGGCATCCGCAGCCGCACGACGGCTCCACGGCCCTCGTCCAGAAAGCTCTGCCGCTGCTCGGGGGTCAGGTCGCGGTCGAAGTTGTCGTAGCCGAGTTTGGGGTCGCGGCCTGCGGCCTTGTGCCGAGCTTCGACTTCCTCCGGGGTGGAGAACGACTCGTAGGCTTCTCCTGCGTCGAGCAACTGCTGCACGACGGCCGTGTGCTGGTCGCGACGCAACGACTGACGGTAGGGCTCGTACGGGCCGCCCACCTCGGGGCCCTCGTCCCACTCCAGGCCGAGCCAGCGCAAGGCATCGAGCAGGGCGGCGTAGGACTCCTCGGAGTCGCGCGATGCGTCGGTGTCCTCGATCCGAAAAACGAAGGTTCCACCGTGATGCTTGGCGAATGCCCAGTTGAACAGAGCAGTTCTCACCAGGCCGACGTGCGGGGTGCCGGTCGGAGACGGGCAGAACCGTACGCGAACCTCTGTTGCTGTGGTCATCGTTGCCCTACTTCTTCGCTGCGACGGGATTGGTCAGGGTGCCGATTCCCTCGACGGTGATCGAGACGTTGTCACCGTCGGTGATGGGTCCGACCCCCTCGGGTGTTCCGGTGAGGATGACATCGCCCGGGAGCAGCGTCATCACCGCCGAGACCCATTCGATTATCGCCGGAATATCGTGCAGCAGAAGCGAAGTGCGGCTCTGTTGCTTGACGGCACCATCGACCTCGGTCTTGATCTCGAGATCGGATGGATCGAGTGCGGTCTCGATCCACGGCCCGAGCGGACAGAAGGTGTCGTGCCCCTTGGCGCGAGTCCACTGCCCGTCGTGCTTCTGATGGTCGCGGGCCGAGACGTCGTTGGCGACGGTGTATCCGAGCACCACCTCGTACGCCTTGGCCGCGGGGACGTCCTTGCACGGACGGCCGATCACGATGGCCAGCTCACCCTCGTAGTGCACCTCGTTCGACGACGGTGGCAGCACTATGGCGGCACCGGGACCGACGATGGAAGTGTTCGGTTTGATGAAGATCACGGGATCCTTCGGTGCCTCACCGCCCATCTCGGCCGCGTGCGCGGCATAGTTCTTACCGATGGCGATGACCTTGCTGGCAAGGATGGGCGCGAGCAGTCGGACGTCGGCCAGTGGCCACGACCGACCCGTGAATGTGGGTGTGCCGAAAGGATGTTCGGCGATTTCCTTCGCAGTCTGCGAATCACCGTCACCTTCGATACTCACGAATGCCACACCATCAGGACTTGCAATTCGACCGAGACGCATGTCGAAAGTCTATCGACCGTGGTTCTCCGTCCGACGACACCGTCCGTTCCGTGGACCTTTCGCGGGTGTAATGTTCCGTCTGAGTTCCACATCTCAAGAAACAATGTCCATATATTGGGAATTGGAAGGACGCCATGAACGCCACCGAGCAGTTGTCCGAGATCGGCGAGGCACGCCGGTGGTTCATGCTCGTACTCGGAATGCTCGCGCAGACGGCCGGCGCAGTCTTCATCAACGGCGCCGCATTTCTCATTCCCGCCCTGCACAACGACCGAGGGCTCGGGCTCGCAACCGCGGGATTCGTCGTGGCGATGCCCACCGTCGGCATCATGCTCACCCTCATCGCCTGGGGCGTACTCGTCGATCGCATCGGCGAGCGTCTCGTTCTGGCGGTCGGCCTCGGACTCACGGCGGCGGCGAGTATCGCGGCGGTCGTGAGCACCTCCATTCCGATGCTGGCCGTCCTGCTGTTGATCGGCGGCATGGCGGCCGCAAGCGCCAACAGTGCGAGCGGACGGGTGGTGGTGGGTTGGTTCCCACCGCATCGACGCGGACTCGCCATGGGGATCAGGCAGATGTCGGTGCCGCTGGGAGTGGGGATCGCCGCTCTGACCATCCCGCCCGTCGCCCGCGATCACGGCGTGGGAGCGGCGTTGGCCGTACCGGCCGTCGTGTGCACGGTGAGCGCACTGATGTGCCTCGCGGTTATCGATCCGCCACGGCCCAATCGCGCCGACGCGGCCGCTCAGGGCTTGCTCGACAATCCCTACCGTGCCCGCAGCGAGCTGTGGCGCATTCATGCCACGTCCGTCCTGCTGGTGGTGCCCCAATACGTCGTGTGGACGTACGCACTCGTCTGGTTGATGACCGACAGAGGGTGGACGGCAGCTGCGGCAGGCGTCCTGGTCACAGCGACCCAGATCCTCGGGGCCATAGGCCGAATGAGCGTGGGTGCGCTCTCCGATCGTGTCGGAAGCCGGATGAGACCTCTTCGATGGGTCGCCGTCACTGCTGCCGCCAGCATGCTCGGACTCGCTGTCGCGGACTGGTTCGACTCCCCCGCCGCGATCGTTCTGCTCGTCATCGCATCCATCGCCACCGTTGCTCCGAACGGTCTCGCATTCACCGCTGTGGCAGAGATATCCGGACCGTACTGGAGTGGACGCGCACTGGGGGTCCAGAACACCAGTCAGTACGTGTTCGCTTCGGCTGTACCGCCGGCGTTCGGTGCCGTGGCGGCCGTCAGCTTTCCTCTTGCGTTCCTGATCTCGGCCGTCTTTCCCGCGCTCTCCGTACCGGTCGTTCCCGCAGATCCGGCCCCCGAAGGCCTCGGCGAGGATCGGGACCGAGCCGGCTGACTCGGCATCGATCAATGCCCGTGAGACAGAAGATGCCACGGTCGGGCCGGGCCCGCCGTGGCATCTTCGCGTTCGATTCGGCTACAACCGGGCGGCGATGCGCGCGCCGATCTCCTTGGTGGTGCCGGTCGTGGTCCCGCGCTCGGCCAGATCCGCCGCGACCGCGGCCTCGACCCGTTCGGCGTTCGCCGTGTCGCCGAGGTGTGCCAGCAGCAGCGACACCGACAGGATGGCAGCCGTCGGATCGGCCTTCTGCTGTCCGGCGATATCGGGAGCGCTGCCGTGCACCGGCTCGAACATGCTCGGATTGGTACCGGTCGCATCGATGTTTCCGCTTGCGGCCAAACCGATTCCGCCGGTGACTGCTGCCGAGAGGTCCGTCACGATGTCGCCGAACAGATTGTCGGTGACGATGACATCGAATCGGCTGGGATCGGTGACGAGGTGGATCATCGCGGCATCGATGTGCTGGTAGGCGACCTCGACATCCGGGAACTCGACAGAGACCTCCTCCACCGTGCGAGCCCAGAGGCTACCGGCGAAGGTCAACACGTTGGTCTTGTGGAGCAGCGTCACGTGCTTGCGCCGCGTGAGCGCCCGCTCGAAACCATTGCGCACCACCCGCTCCACCCCGTAGCGAGTGTTGACGCTGACCTCGGTCGCGACCTCGTGCGGGGTACCGACACGAAGCGCTCCGCCGTTGCCGGTATAGGGCCCTTCGGTCCCCTCACGCACGACGACGACGTCGATTGTCTTGTCGCCCGCCAGCGGACCGACGACACCGGGATACAACTTGGCCGGACGCAGATTGATGTGGTGATCGAGCTCGAATCGAGCCCGCAGCAGCAATCCACGTTCGAGGACGCCGCTGGGAACCGAAGGATCGCCGATGGCTCCCAACAGGATGGCGTCGTGCTCGCGTAACTCGGCCAGCACCGAATCCGGCAGCAGCTCGCCGGTGGCGTTGTAGCGACGCGCACCGAGGTCGTACTCGGTCTTGTCGCTCCCGGGTGCAACGATGTCGAGGACGGCAAGCGCCTCGGTCACGACCTCGGGCCCGATTCCGTCTCCGGCGATGACAGCCAGCTTCATCTCACTCCTCATGATTCTTCGGCGTCCGACCGATCCGTTGGCAGAGCGATCAGGACAGATCGACGAGCTCGATGGTGGACGCACCGACCGCGGCGGCGATGCTCTCGCGCACCTCCGCAGGCACGTTCTTGTCGGTGCGCAGCAGAATCGTGGCACCGTCGCCCTCGGAGTCCTGGCTGAGCGCGGCCGCCTGAATGTCGATGCCGGCTTCACCGAGCAGCGTGCCGATCCGGCCCAGGCTGCCCGGCTGATCGGCGTAGCTGACGATGAGGTTCTTGCCTGCAGCCCGCAGGTCGAAGTTGCGACCGTTGATGTTGACGATCTTCTCGACCTGCGTGGTGCCGGTGAGAGTGCCTGCCACGTTCGAGACCGAACCGTCGCCGTACACGGCCCGGACGTCGACGACGCTGCGGTGGTTCTCACTCTCCGAGGCGGTGGTGACCTCGGCGGTCACGCCGCGCTCCTCGGCGAGTGCCGGGGCGTTGACGAACGTGACCGCATCCTCGATGACGGCGGAGAACAGCCCTCGCAACGCCGACAGTTTGAGGATCTCGACGTCCTCCGCGGCGAGCTCGCCGCGCACATCGACCGAGAGCGAGGTGGGAAGTTCGGTGGACAGTGCCCCGAGCAGGACACCCTGCTTGCGTACGATCTCGAGCCACGGCGAAACCTCTTCGCCCACGGCTCCGCCCTTGACGTTGACGGCGTCGGGAACGAACTCTCCTGCGAGAGCCAGCAGTACCGACTTCGCCACATCGGTGCCCGCGCGGTCCTGAGCCTCGGTGGTCGACGCGCCGAGGTGTGGGGTGACGACGACCTGAGGCAGCTCGAACAGCGGGCTGTCGGTGCACGGCTCCGAGGCGTAGACGTCGATACCGGCGGCGAAGACATGACCGCTGGTGATGGCGTCGGCCAGCGCCTGCTCGTCCACCAGACCACCGCGTGCGGCGTTGACGACGATGACACCGGGCTTGGTCTTGGCCAGTGCTTCCTTGCCGATGATGCCCTTGGTCTCGGGCGTCTTCGGCAGGTGCACCGAGAACATGTCTGCGCGCTCGAGCAGTTCGTCGAGGCTGACCAGTTCGATGCCCAGCTGCGCGGCGCGAGCGGCCGAGACGTAGGGATCGTAGGCGATGATGTGGGTCTCGAAGGCGGCGAGGCGCTGAGCGAACAGCTGACCGATTCGGCCGAGTCCGACGACACCGACCGTCTTGCCGAAGATTTCGACGCCGTTGAACTTGCTGCGCTTCCACTCGTGCTGACGGAGCGTGGCGTCGGCAGCCGGAATCTGGCGAGCGGCAGCGAGCAGCAGCGTCACGGCATGCTCGGCGGCGGTGTGGATGTTGGAGGTCGGAGCGTTCACGACCAGCACACCACGCTCGGTCGCGGCGGGGACATCGACGTTGTCCAGGCCGACTCCTGCACGGGCGACGATCTTGAGGTTGGTTCCGGCAGCGAGTACCTCGGCGTCGACGGTGGTGGCCGAGCGCACCAGGATCGCGTCGGCCTCGGGAACCGCAGCGAGCAACGCGGGACGATCCGGACCGTCGACCCAACGAACCTCGACCCCGTCGCCGAGTGCCTCGACGGTGGACTGCGCAAGTTTGTCGGCGATCAGAACGACAGGACGGCCTGGCTGGCTCACGTGGAAAACTCCCTATATCGGTTCGAGACGTGGTCGGTGAGAAATACGGCGGGGCTGTGCAGCACGAACAGTTTAGAGGCCCGAAGCGTCGACCTGTGACGGCACCTGACGTGACCGTCGAAGGGCACCGCCACGGATGTAGCAGTGCCCTTCGATCAGCGTGCGTCGGACCGTGATTCGCTGAGAATCAGGCCGTTTCGGTGATCGGGCGATCGACCCAGCTCATCAGGTCGCGCAGCTTCTTGCCGGTGACCTCGATGGGATGCTCGGCGTTGGCCTTGCGCAGGCCTTCGAGCTCGGTGTTGCCGTTCTCGACGTTGGCGACGAGACGACGGGTGAATTCACCGGACTGGATATCGGCCAGAATCGCCTTCATCCGCTCCTTGGTGCCGGCGTCGATGACGCGCGGTCCCGACAGGTAGCCACCGAACTCGGCCGTGTCGGACACCGAGTAGTTCATCCGGGCGATGCCACCCTCGTACATCAGGTCGACGATGAGCTTGAGCTCGTGCAGCACCTCGAAGTACGCCATCTCGGGTGCGTAGCCCGCCTCGACCATGACCTCGAAGCCGGTCTTGACGAGTTCTTCGGTGCCACCGCACAGCACGGCCTGCTCACCGAAGAGGTCGGTCTCGGTCTCTTCCTTGAACGTGGTCTTGATGACTCCGGCGCGGGTTCCGCCGATGCCCTTGGCCCAGGACAGCGCGAGCGCCTGGCCCTCGCCCTTGGGGTCCTGATCGATGGCGATCAGAGCCGGAACGCCCTTGCCGTCGACGAACTGGCGACGCACGAGGTGTCCGGGGCCCTTGGGGGCGACCATGCCGACGGTGACGAACTCCGGAGCCTTGATCAGGTCGAAGTGGATGTTGAGTCCATGACCGAAGAACAGCGCGTCGCCGTCCTCGAGGTTGGGCTCGATCTCCTCGGAGAAGATCTTGGCCTGGGCGGTATCAGGTGCGAGCACCATGATCACGTCGGCCCACTCGGAGACCTCGGCGGGGGTGCCGACCTTCAGACCCTGCTCCTCGGCCTTGGCGCGGGACTTCGATCCGGCTGCGAGGCCGATGCGCACATCGACGCCCGAGTCGCGCAGGCTCAGCGAGTGCGCGTGGCCCTGGCTTCCGTAGCCGATCACGGCGACCTTGCGGCCCTGGATGATCGACAGATCAGCATCGTCGTCGTAGAACATCTCGACTGCCACTGGTTGTTACCTTTCCTCTTGGGTTTTACGTGTGTTCGTCACTTCGGTCGCTACCGCGACGCAGTGATCGATTTCGGTCCACGTCCGACGGCAACGACTCCCGACTGAACTATTTCTCGAATTCCATAGGGGTCCAACATCTTCAGCAGCGCATCGAGCTTCGAGCGGGTGCCCGTCGCTTCGACCGTGACCGCCTCGGGCGAGACGTCGATCACCTTGGCGCGGAACAGATTGACCGTCTCGATGACCTCGCTGCGAACACTTGCGTCGGCCCGAACCTTGATCAGCACCAACTCGCGCGCCACCGAGGAATCCTCGTCCTGCTCGACGATCTTGATGACGTTGATCAGCTTGTTGAGCTGCTTGGTCACCTGCTCGAGCGGGAATTCGTCGACGGTCACCACGATGGTCATGCGGGAGATGTCGGGGATCTCGGTGCCACCGACGGCGAGCGAGGAGATGTTGAAGCCGCGGCGCGAGAACAACGCAGCGACGCGGGCCAGCACACCTGGCTTGTCCTCCACGAGGACGCTGAGGGTATGGCTCGTGCTCACTGGTCGGTGCCTTTCACGTCGTTGTGCTGCGGATGTGGTGCCTGCTCGCGGTGCATCGCCTCGTCGAGTCCCGGCTCACTGCCGACGGTCTCGTCCTCGTCGAACAGCGGCCGAATTCCGCGGGCAGCCATGATCTCGTCGTTACCGGTTCCGGCTGCGACCATCGGCCACACCTGAGCGTCGGCTCCGACGATGAAGTCGATGACGACCGGACGATCGTTGATCGCACGCGCCTCGGCGATCACCGCGTCGACATCCTCTTCCCGCTCGCACCGCAGACCGACGCAACCCAACGCCTCGGCCAGCTTGACGAAATCCGGAATTCGGACGGCACCGTGGGTGCCGAGGTTCGTGTTGGAGTATCGCTCCTCGTAGAACAGCGTCTGCCACTGACGAACCATGCCGAGGTTTCCATTGTTGATGAGCGCGACCTTGATCGGGATGCCCTCGACCGCGCAGGTCGCCAGTTCCTGGTTGGTCATCTGGAAGCAGCCGTCACCGTCGATGGCCCACACCTCGGCGTCGGGTAGGCCCATCTTGGCACCCATGGCGGCCGGAACCGCGTACCCCATCGTGCCGAGGCCACCGGAGTTGAGCCAGGTGCGCGGCTTCTCGTAGTTGATGAACTGCGCGGCCCACATCTGGTGCTGGCCCACTCCTGCGCAGTAGATCGCGTCGGGCCCGGCGAACTTACCGACCGAGGAGATGACGAACTCGGGCGACATGGAACCGTCGGAGGGGCGGTCGTAACTCAGCGGGTAGGTCTTGCGGATGCCGTCGAGGTACACCCACCACTGCTCGAGGTCGAGGGTGGTTCCGGTCGCACGATCGGCTCGCAACGCCTCGATGAGTTCGGTGATGACCTCGCGGCAGTCACCGACGATCGGCACGTCGGCAAATCGATTCTTGCCGATCTCGGCCGGGTCGATATCGGCATGAATGACCTTGGCACCCGGGGCGAACGACGAGAGCTGGCCGGTGACGCGGTCGTCGAACCGGGCACCGAGCGTGATCAACAGGTCACTGCGCTGCAGCGCGGCCACGGCCGCGACGGTGCCGTGCATACCGGGCATGCCCAGGTTGAGCTGGTGAGTGTCGGGGAACGAGCCGCGCGCCATCAGGGTGGTGACGACGGGGATTCCGGTCAGTTCGGCAAGCTCGAGCAGCTCGGCCGACGCGTTGGCCTTGATGACACCACCGCCGACGTACAGCACCGGCTGCCTGGCGTCGGCGATGTAGCGCGCTGCCTCGCGGACCTGCTTGCCGTGGGGCTTGGTCACCGGCCGGTAGCCGGGCAGACGCATCTCCGGCGGCCACGAGAACGTCGTCTGCGCCTGCAGAACGTCCTTGGGGATGTCCACGAGCACGGCACCGGGGCGACCGGAGGCGGCGATGTAGAACGCCTCGGCCATGATGCGCGGAATGTCTGCACCGTCGGTGATGAGGAAATTGTGCTTGGTCACGGGCATGGTGATTCCCGAGATGTCGGCTTCCTGGAAGCCGTCGGTACCGATGAGGCTGCGCGCCACCTGCCCGGTGATCGCGACGACCGGAACGGAGTCCATCTGGGCGTCGGCGAGCGGGGTGACGAGGTTCGTCGCTCCCGGACCCGAAGTCGCCATGCACACCCCGACGCGGCCCGTGGCCTGGGCGTATCCGGTGGCAGCGTGGCCTGCGCCCTGCTCGTGACGAACGAGGACGTGCCGAACCTTCTTGGAGTCGAAGAGCGGGTCGTACACCGGAAGGACCGCGCCACCGGGAATGCCGAAGACAGTGTCGACGTCGAGTTCCTCCAGTGCTCGTACGACCGACTGCGCACCGGAGACCTTTTCCGGCGCGACGTGGCGTCGCGATCCGTTGGTCGCCGCGTCTGCGGACGGGCTGCTGGTCGACGGACTTGCGGCTGACCCCGGCTTACGAGTCGTGGGCCCGGGGCGTGCGGTTGGTGCGCTCACTGATTGCTTCCTCAGGAATGTCGAATTGCTGGGCGATCTCTGGGCAAGAAAAAACCCCCGCCAGCGTGTGCTGTACGAGGGTGGCGCGTCGATGCGAGCTTGAACAATCGGCTCAGGCGATGACGCGCCGGCCGATTACGAGTATCCAATTCCGCTTCACGCGCTCGACGGTAGGCGCGCGCTCCGGGAAGAGTCAAGCTCGTCACGACGCAATCCCATTATGTGAGATCGCGTAGATGCAATGCGAAGATGAATGGGTGTCGTCTTCGCAGCAGTCCGAACCACCACTGTCATCCTCCCACACCGCTCCCGAGGCACCGAACGGCGCCGACGGACGGCAGCCGTCGACCACGCAGGTCATTCGCCTGCCGCGCCTGGCCCTCGTCGCCGTGGGGCTGCTACTGCTGGGCACGGCGCTGCCTGCCGTCAGCTGGCCGGCTGCCCTGGGATGGCTACTGATCCTGCCGATCCTCGCCTGCATCTGGGTGCTTCGCGTGCGCACCGTCATCACTCCCGAGGCCATCACCGCCCGACGGTTCATCGGCTCGGATGTGATCGAGTGGAACTCGGTACAGGGGCTGCACTTTCCGAACCGCCGCTGGGCCCGTGTGGTCCTGACCGACAAAACCGAGAAGTCGCTCCCCTTGGTGCGATTCGACCTGCTCCCCGAGCTCGCAGCCGCGAGTGGAGGACGCATCACCGATCCCTATGCAGCGGCCGCCGCGGATCGAGCCCGAGCGGAAGCAGAGGAAGCAGCGGAAGCCGAGGAAGCCGAACACGAGGACGAGCGGGCTCCCGAGAATCGCTAGCAGGCCCGCCGAGTAACCTCGTCCGTGCGAATACCGCTGCAACGAACGAGGACAACGCACTATGCCGCCGCTACGCTCACGGGTCACCACTGTCGGACGCAACGCCGCGGGCGCACGCTCGCTGTGGCGCGCGACCGGGATGACCGATTCGGATTTCGGGAAACCCATCGTCGCCATTGCGAACTCGTACACCCAGTTCGTCCCCGGCCACGTGCATCTGAAGAATGTCGGCGAGATCGTCGCCGATGCCGTCCGAGCTGCAGGCGGCGTTCCCCGCGAGTTCCACACCATCGCCGTCGACGACGGGATCGCCATGGGTCACGGCGGGATGTTGTACTCGCTGCCCAGCCGCGAGATCATCGCCGACTCGGTCGAGTACATGGCCAACGCCCACACGGCGGATGCGCTGGTGTGCATCTCCAACTGCGACAAGATCACTCCGGGCATGCTCAACGCCGCGATGCGCCTGAACATCCCTACCGTGTTCGTCTCCGGCGGACCGATGGAAGCAGGCAAGGCCGTCGTCGTCGACGGCGTCGCGCAGGCCCCGACGGACCTGATCACCGCTATCTCCGCCAGTGCCAGCGACGCGGTGTCCGAGGCCGGCCTCGACGAGGTCGAGCGCAGCGCGTGCCCCACCTGTGGATCCTGCTCGGGCATGTTCACCGCCAACTCGATGAACTGCCTCACCGAGGCGCTCGGATTGGCACTCCCCGGCAACGGCTCCACCCTGGCCACGCACCAGGCTCGCCGGGCCCTGTTCACGCGGGCAGGCACGACCGTCGTCGAGGCCGCGCTGAGGTACTACCGCGACGAGGACGACTCCGTTCTCCCCCGCAACATCGCCACACCGGCCGCGTTCCGCAACGCCATGGCGCTCGACGTGGCGATGGGCGGATCCACCAACACCGTGCTGCACACTCTCGCCGCCGCGCAGGAGGGCGAGGTCGACTTCGATCTCGACACCATCGACGCCATCAGCCGTCGGGTCCCGTGCCTTTCGAAGGTGTCACCGAACTCCGACTACCACATGGAAGACGTGCACCGGGCCGGCGGAATTCCGGCACTGCTCGGTGAACTGCGCCGCGCGAACCTGCTCGAGACCGATGTCTCGACGGTGCACACCAAGAGCTTCGACGACTGGCTCGACACCTGGGACATCCGGTCCGGCAGTGCATCGGACGAGGCGATCGAACTGTTCCACGCCGCTCCGGGTGGGGTTCGTACCGTCGAGCCGTTCTCCACGGACAACCGCTGGTCGTCTCTGGACACCGATGCCGCAGGTGGTTGCATCCGAGATCTGGAACACGCCTACACGGTCGAAGGTGGCCTGGTGGTGCTTCGCGGCAACATCGCGGTCGACGGTGCGATCCTCAAGACCGCAGGCATCGACGAGGACCTGTTCTCCTTCCAGGGTCCGGCATTGGTCGTCGAGTCCCAGGAGGAGGCCGTCTCGGCCATCCTGCAGAAGAAGATCCAACCCGGTGATGTGCTGGTGGTTCGGTACGAGGGTCCCAAGGGCGGACCGGGCATGCAGGAGATGCTGCACCCGACCGCCTTCCTCAAGGGTGCCGGTCTGGGCAAGGTCTGCGCACTGATCACCGACGGCCGGTTCTCCGGTGGAACCTCGGGCCTGTCCATCGGGCACATCTCTCCGGAGGCTGCCGCGGGCGGAGTGATCGGGCTCGTCGAGAACGGCGACCAGGTCCGCATCGATGTGGCCACGCGCACGCTCGAGATACTGGTCGACGACGAGACCCTCGAGACGCGTCGGGCGAAGATGACGGCCTCCGAGCGTCCGTGGCAGCCGGTGGATCGTCAGCGCACGGTCACCACCGCCCTGCGTGCTTACGCGGCTTTGGCAACCTCGGCAGACAAGGGTGCAGTCCGCTACGTCCCGTGAGCAGTACTGGACAGGCGGGAGTGCAGCCTGCGGAACGACCCGGACAGGCGGGAGTGCAGCCTGCGGATCACCCCAGGTGAGTGGAACCTCGTAGCCGGCTACGAGGTTCCACTCACCTGGGGTGATCGTCGTGCGAGATCAGCGGACGACGGGATTGGCTCCGTTGAGGAAGATCCAGATGCAGACTCCGGCGGCGATGCCGATGACGAGCGCGAGCAGCGATCCGATCCGCGGGCGAGTGGCCCATCCGCGGCGACCGTCGAATGCGATCTTTCCGGGACCGGTGAGGATGAGCGCCGCCGCTGCGAAGCCGAGCACAGTTTCGTACTCGACGCCGTCTGCGCCGAAGAACTGCAGACCGGGCGAGGCCATCTGCTTGAAGCACCAGGCGTTGATGATGGTCGCCAGCACGGCTGCTCCTGCCAGCGGCGTCGCCAATCCGAGGATCAGCAGCGCTCCGCCGAGGGTTTCGCCGGCAGCGGCAACGATCGAGAGAATCTCCGGGTACCGGAAGCCCGCGTCCTCGAGCAGGCTTTGAAAACCGTCCAGGCCGGGCCCGTTCCACAGCCCGACCAGTTTCTGCAGTCCGTGGCCGAGGAACACTGCTCCGACTGCTACCCGAAGTACGAACAAGCCCAGGTCGGTGCTGCCTCGACGCGCGGGGATCTCGACGGTCTCGGTTCGCACCTCGGGCTCCGGTACGACCGCGGGTGCTGCGGCGGCCGTCGAGGTACCGATGTGCTCGGTGGGCCGATCGGAGTATGCGGTCGAGGAGGTCGACGCGGACGCCGATGTGCGACCGGTGGACGAGTCCGAGTACGAGTCGGAGTACGCCGAGGGCCGGAATGTCTGCATCTTCTCGGTGGGCTGGGCGTCGGATGCGCCCGTGTCGGACGGTGCCGAGTACGGGAAGTCGAGTTCGTCGTCGGTGCGAGGCAGTCGGTCGGACCGCTGGGCACCGAATGCGGTCGTCGATTCACCGGAGGTCTCGGTCCGGTCCGGTGCAGGTGTGTCGGAAGCGGAGCGCGAGGGCGGAATCTTTTCGGTGGGATTGTCGTACGGGCTTTCGGCCGGTTCGTACGACGTATCCGGCCGGTTGGGGTCGCGCGGTGTATCGGTCACCACTCCAGAGTAGAGGCGATGTACCCCGATCACCCTCGTTCGCGCTCATGGCCGCGTGGCGAGTCTGTACCGCTGCTGACGTAACGTTCGAACCATGAAGCCGGTCGGAGCGTTTCCCCGAACTGCAACCGCCGCCGTCGTCGCCATGTCGATGACCGCCGTATTGCTCGCCGGGTGCGCCCGCTTCGACGACTCCAATTCCTCGCCCTTCACGCCGGCACCGGACATCGGTGCCGCCGAGCTCAGACCGACCACCCCCGCCGAGACCTCGCCACCACCGGATCCGAACGCCCCACCTCCCCCATCCGGTCCGTGTGTCGACCCCGACCCGGCTGTGATTGCCACGTGTCTGGATACGACCGGCGGCCTCGTTGCTCTGCCCGACGGCCGCAGCGCCCTGGTCGCCGAGCGTCGAACCGGTCGCATCATGGAAGTTGCCGCGGGACGAACCCCGGTGGAGGTGGCCCGCCTCGACGTCGACGGCACCGGTGACGGCGGTCTTCTCGATATCGCCCTGTCTCCGACGTACACCGAGGACAAGTTGCTCTATGCCCTCATCACCACCGCCACGGACACCCGAGTGGTTCGGCTGGCCCCCGGCGACGTACCCAAGGACATCGTGACCGGTATTCCTCGTGGTGCGACGGGCAGTGGCGGATCGCTCGATTTCTACACGCCAGGCGAGTTGCTCGTCCTCACCGGCGACAACGGCGACCCGGCGGCCGCCGCAAGCCCGAATTCGTTGTCCGGCAAGTTGTTACGGGTGACGTCACTGTCCCCGACGAGTGATCCCCCGAGACCGCAGATCGCGCTCAGTGGAATAGGAACAGCCGGCGACGTCTGCACCGACGGAACCGGAAACATCTATGTCACCGACCGTACGGCGGTAGAGGACAGGTTGCAGCGCATCGACAAGTTCGGCGCTGTGTTCTCCCCGGTGTGGACGTGGCCGGACCGTCCCGGCGTGGCAGGCTGCGCGGCCGGCGCGAACGGGGTCGCGGTCGCACTCACCACCGCCGAGGCCGTGGCAGCGTTGTCGACGGACCCGAACACCGGTGCCGTCTCGGCCGAACCAACCCTGCTGATCCAGGGCGAGTACGGACAGCTCAACGGCGCGACGAGCTCTGCCGACGGGCAGATACTGGTGGGCACCGTCAACAAGAACGGCACCGCCGTCGGACCGACCGACGACCGCGTCGTCAAGGTGCCGTTCCCCGGTGGTGGCGGCGGCGGAATCGACTGATCGGCACTGCATCTCGACCGAACGTGCACCGACCGAACGTGCGCCGACCGAACGACGACTGCGGCCGAGCACGTCTGTCGTGCTCGGCCGCAGTCGATCTCGGTGGTCAGGACTGGCCGCAGGCCTCGAGCACGAGCTCCTTGACGCGGGCAGCGTCGGCCTGACCCCGCGTGGCCTTCATCACCGCACCGACGATGGCACCGGCAGCTTGCACCTTGCCGCTGCGAATCTTCTCCGCCACACCGGGATTGGCCGCGAGCGCCTCATCGACGGCGGCCTGCAGTTTGGTGTCGTCCTTCTCCAACACGAGGTTTCGCGCCGACATCACCTGCGCAGGCTCACCTTCACCGGCCAACACCCCGTCCACCACCTGGCGGGCACCGTTGTTGTTGAGCTTGCCGTCGGCCACCAACGCGGCCACCTCGGCAACCTGAGCCGGGGTGATGGAGAGGTCGGTCAGCTCCAGACCTGCGATGTTGGCCTGCTGTGCCAGGTACGACACCCACCACGACCGTGCCGCCTGCGCCGACGCACCCGCCTCCACCGTTTCTGCGACGAGCTCGAGCGCACCGGAGTTCACCAGATCGCGCATTTCCTCGTCCGATACTCCCCAATCCGACTGGATCCGCGCGCGACGAAGCCAGGGCAGCTCCGGCAGCGTTTCACGAAGCTCCTCGATCCATGTCGCGTCGGGAGCCACCGGTGCCAGATCCGGCTCGGGAAAGTAGCGGTAGTCCTCCGCAGTCTCCTTCTTCCGGCCTGCGGTGGTGGTGCCGTCGGACTCCTGGAAGTGCCTCGTCTCCTGAGTCACCTCGCCGCCGGATTCGAGAACAGCTGCCTGACGGCGCATCTCGTACCGAACGGCAACCTCGACGCTCTTGAGCGAGTTGACGTTCTTCGTCTCGGTGCGCGTGCCGAATTCCGTGGCCGTCTTCTCCATCAGCGAGACATTGGCGTCGCAGCGCAACGAACCCTGATCCATCCGCACATCGGACACGTTCAGCGACTTCAACAAATCACGTAGTGCGGTGACGTACGCGCGTGCGACCTCGGGGGCACGCGCACCGGTCCCCGTGATCGTCTTGGTCACTATCTCCACCAACGGCACCCCAGCGCGGTTGTAGTCGAGCAGCGAATGCGATGCACCCTCGATGCGGCCGGTCGCACCGCCGACGTGAGTGGACTTGCCGGTGTCCTCCTCCATGTGTGCTCGCTCGATCTCGACGCGGAACGTGCTGCCGTCGTCCAGCACGACATCGAGATACCCCTCGGTGGCGATGGGTTCGTCGTATTGCGAGATCTGATAGTTCTTCGGCTGGTCCGGATAGAAGTAGTTCTTCCGAGCGAACCGTCCCCAGGGGGTGATCGAGCAATTGAGCGCCAGCCCGATCCGAACAGCCGACTCGACGGCAGCAGAGTTCACCACCGGAAGTGCGCCGGGAAGGCTCAGACAGACCGGGCACACCTGAGTGTTCGGTGCCGCGCCGAACGCGGTGGGGCAGCCGCAGAACATCTTGGTCTCGGTGCCCAACTCCACGTGGACCTCCATGCCCAACACGGGGTCGAACTTGGCGAGCACGTCGTCGTAATCGATCAAATCGACGGTTGCAGCAGTCATGCACCGTAGTTTATGCACCCGTTACGCGTGGTCATTGCGCAGGCTCCACTCCCTGCACAACGCGCGGGTAACCTTGTGTGCTCGCTACCGCGCACGGGTGACCACTTCCGAGAAGCAGACACTCGCCATGACCGTACTGATGACACCGGACATGGCGAATTTTTCCGGCAACGTCCACGGCGGCACCATCCTCAAATTCTTGGACCAGGTGGCCTATGCCTGTGCCAGTCGCTACGCGGGGGCCTATGTGGTGACTCTGTCGGTGGATCGAGTGGTCTTTCGAGAGGCGATTCACGTCGGCGAGCTGGTCACGTTCTCCGCATCGGTCAACTACACCGGACGCACCTCGATGGAAGTCGGTATCCGGGTGGAAACCGAGAACATCCAGCGCGGTGAGCTTCGCCATACCAACAGTTGCTATTTCACCATGGTCGCGATCGGCGACGACGGAAAGCCGAAAGTGCTGCCCCAGTTGACCCCGACCACCGCAGTCGGTGCGCAGCGCTTCGAGGCAGCGCGGAGGCGACGCGAGTTGCGCCGCGAGACCGAACAGCGGGAGGCCGAGATCAGAGAGACCGCGAGTCGTATCTGAGCTCGGGCCCTGCGCCGGACTCAGCCGAAGAAGGCGGCGGCGTCGTCGTAGCGGGTCTGTGGCACCCGCTTGAGCTGCTTGGTGGCCTCGGCCAGAGACACCAGGCCGATTTCGGTGCCACGCAACGAGACCATCTTGCCGAAGTCTCCCGAGTGGGCAGCGTCGGTGGCGTTGACGCCGAATCGTGTTGCGAGCACGCGGTCGTACGGAGTGGGCGTGCCACCGCGCTGAACGTGTCCGAGCACTGTGGTGCGAACTTCCTTGTTGATGCGGCGTTCGATTTCGACGCCGAGTTGGTGGGCGACTCCGGTGAAGCGAACGTGGCCGAACTCGTCGATGCCGCCGTCGGTGAGCTTCATCGAATCCTCCATCGGCTTGGCACCCTCCGCGACGACGCAGATGAAATGCGAATCTCCACGCTGAAAGCGCTTACGCACCAAGGTGCACACTTCCTCGACGTCGAAAGGCTGCTCGGGGATGAGCGTCATGTGCGATCCCGATGCCAATCCGGCGTGCAGCGCAATCCACCCCGCGTGCCTGCCCATGACCTCGACGAGCATCACACGCTGATGTGATTCGGCCGTACTGTGCAGACGGTCGATGGCGTCGGTGGCGATCGTCAGTGCGGTGTCGAAGCCGAATGTGACGTCGGTGCAATCGATGTCGTTGTCGATGGTCTTGGGTACCCCGACCACCGGTACGCCCTCTTCCGACAACCACGCAGCAGCGGTGAGGGTTCCTTCGCCGCCGATCGGGATCAACACGTCGATGCCGTTGTCTTCCAGAGTCTGCTTGACGCGGTCCAGTCCGGCGCGCAGCACATCAGGATTGGTGCGGGCGGTGCCGAGCATCGTGCCGCCCTTGGTGAGCAACCGATCGTTGCGGTCGTCGTTGCGCAACTGGACCCGACGATCCTCGAGCAGGCCCCGCCACCCGTCCTGAAAACCGACGACCGTCGAGCCGTACCGCGCGTCCGATGTGCGTACGACGGCGCGAATCACCGCGTTGAGCCCTGGGCAATCGCCGCCTCCGGTCAGAACTCCGATGCGCATCGATTTTCGCCTCTCTGACAGGGAGTGAAGCCCGTGGAAAGACCACAGACCGTTCATTCGGTGGAGCCGGATATCGAATGTCACCCTAATCGTCCGTACCGACGTGCGCTCGTCGATGCCGTCTCGACCCTTCCGTGGCACAGCTGGGAACCGCTACGTGTTGCTCACTGTTCGACGCAATCGGGTGAACAACTCCCCAGGTAGCTCACCGGTCAGCCAGAAATTCTCCGGACACACCGCGGACGGCGATTCACGTCAGCGACCGCGAACGGTCTCGCGCGAGTCCTTGTCGTCCAACCTGCCGAACTTGTGGGTGAGCAATGTTTCCAGTTTGTCCAGCGCCTCGGCGAAGGCCGTGGGGATGCGCGCGGTCGACGCGGTGACGGTGACGGGTTCCTGGCCGGCGGGTCGGGCCTCGATCATGCACCGGATGTCGTCGGAGGTCTCTCGTCCCGCGCTCTCGTTGCGAAAGCTGACGTCGATGCGCGTGAGGTGTTCGGAGAAGCGGTCGAGGGCGCTCACGACGTCACCCTCGACGCGTTCTCGAAGCTGACCGGTGAGGTCGAGGTTGTTGTCGGTACGAATGTGGATATCCATGCGAACAGCTCCTGAGGTCGGTGAACCTCTACCCAACCAAGCTCGACACCCGTACGGCAGTGCCAATGGTCCTCTTCGGGTGGACCATAGGTATCGAAGATCTCGGGCGGCCAGTGTCGGTACCGTCTGCGGTCCGAGGATCGGAGCAGGGGGAGATTCGCTGGTCACTTCGGTGTGACGACGCCGCTCTCGTAGGCAAGAACGACGGCTTGGGCACGGTCACGCAGGCCGAGCTTGCCGAGCACCTTGCCGACGTGGGTTTTCACGGTCTGCTCGGCCAGAAAGAGGGACTGCGCGATCTCCGAGTTGGACATCCCGGTGGCGATGAGTTCGAGTACCTCGCGTTCGCGCGGGGTCAGGTCGGCCAGTCTCGGCGAGTTGTGCCGCCGCGCTCCGCGGCGGGCCGTCACATCGGCGATGAGCCGTCTGGTCACCGACGGTGCCAACAGCGCCTCGCCCCGGGCGACGACGCGTACGCCCCTGATCAATTCCTCGGCAGGTGCATCCTTGAGCAGAAACCCGCTCGCCCCCAGAGCCAGTGCCTCGTAGACGTAGTCGTCGATGTCGAACGTCGTCAGCATCAGAATTCGCACCGGCGACGGAAGGGACGCAGAAACGATCGCGCGTGCGGCTTCGAGTCCGTTCATCTCGGGCATCCGCACATCCATCAGGACCACGTCCGGGAGCAATCGGGCGACCTCGCTGACCGCCGTCCGGCCGTTGTCTGCATCCCCGACCACCGAGATGTCGGCCTGAGCGCCGAGCAACGCGCCGAACCCTTGCCGCACCATCGCCTGGTCGTCGGCGATGAACACCGTTGTAGCCACGCGCGTCAGCCTAGGCGAGATCGTCCGCGGCCACCGGGGCTGTCACGCCGTGGGGAACATGCACGGCGACCTCGAATCCACCATCGGGTAGCGCAGCGGCATGCAGCCACCCGTGTGCCGCCCGGGCTCGGTCGGTCATGCCAGGGATTCCGTTCCCACCGGAGTCGAATTCGATGGTCTCCCGCACATCGGCGGTCGGTGACGCCCCGTTGCGCACCGTCATCACGACGGTGCTCGACCCGATCATGATGTCGACCGTCACCGCCGCTCCCGGTGCGTGGCGCGCGGCGTTGGACAGCGACTCCTGCAGGATTCGGTACAACGCCAAACCTGTTGTATCGGAGACGGATTCGACTGGTCCAGCAACCGTCCACCGAAGATCCATTCCGGCTTCGAGGCTGGCACGAAGGGTGCGTTCGAGGTCGAGTGCATTCGGTGCCGGTGCATCCTGCCACGGCTGCCCGTCGCTGCGCAGCACCCCCAGCATGCCCCTGATCTCGTTGAGCGCTTCGCGCGCGGTAGCGCCGATCGACTCGAATTCCTTTGCTGCAGCCGGAGATACATCGTCGATTCGATACTGTGCACTCTGCGCCTGGACGACCACCATCGACATGTGATGCGCAACGACATCGTGTAGGTCGCGAGCGATCTTCGCCTTCTCCTCCAGAATGGTGCGCCGGGTGCGCTCGAGTTCACTGACCTCCTCCTGCTGTGCGAGTTGCCTGCGGGAGAGGACGAGCCACCGAACGAGCAGTCCGAACATCACGACCGCCGACAGACCCACCGACCAACCGATTCCGTCCGACCCAGGCATGTACGCGAAGAACACCAGCATGCTGGCCAACCACGACACCAGAACCACCGACCGCGGAGATCGCAGAGCCACCGCGAACAGCAGCGTCAACAGCACGAGAACGTGGACCACCTGCCACGGGTAGTCGTATCCCTGGACGCGATCGAACACTGCCGGAATGACAAGTGCGGACAACGCCGAGACGGCCCACCCGAGCGCCGGGTTGATTCGGACGAGCACGAAGGGAAACGCTGCAAGCGCACTGACGATGGGGAGCAGCGGACCCGAAACATGATGCGTCACCGGCAATGTCGGCCACGCAATCGAATAGAGCACCGCAGTGACGAACACGATCAGCACATCGACGGAGCGGAAGCCCGCGATGCGAGTCGGCACCCTCCACCGCGTCGTACCGCGCCCTGATTCTGGCGTTCTGTTCTTTCGCACGTACCGAGCCTAAGCAGTACCCGCCCACGAGCGCGTCATACCTGAGTATCAGTTCGATGCAGGCCCCAGGTACCGGAGCAGCCACGGACCGACCTGTTTCGGTGACACGGCACGAGACCTCGGCGCGATGCCCGACGCGCCTCTCGCTTCCTAGCGTCGAATGTCATGAGCAGGAACATCTCTCGCACTCTGATACCCGTCGCTGCGGCGATCGTGGCGGTGACGGCGACCACCGGTGCCGCGTCGACGCCGCCCGCGACCGATACGACCTCGCCCACCGGAGCGGCCGTGCACGCACTGGTCACCGAACCGCCGGACGCCGCTGCGCTGAGCATCCCCCGCGATTTCGCGTCCGTGATGGGATACCGCCCGCGGGTACGGGACGCCATGGTCGAGAACCCATGGGGAGACTGTTCCTCGCCCGTCCCGTTGCCATCGGAATTCGATTCCGCATGCAAGGCCCACGATCTGGGCTACGACCTCATTCGCTACGCTGCCGCAACCGATCAACCGGTTGATCCGCAGTGGCGAAGAGCCATCGATGCCCAGCTGGAAACCCGCATGCACACTGCCTGCGTCGACCGGACCGACACTGGCCCTCGCCAGGCGTGCGAGGCCTCCGCATCGGTGGCTGCGATGGCCGTCGACATCAATTCCTGGCGACAGTCCTTCGGTACGCCGGTGTCCGAACCTGCACTGCCGTGGGCGCTCGGCGGCGCGTCGATCACCCTGGCAGCACTCTCGGCCCTGCTGACGGTCCGTTGCCTGCGCAGACGAGTGCACATCGGCGAGCCGAGTACACGCCGATGACCGGGTCGATCGCCGGGGCCGCCGCACCGTCGAGTGCCGCGCCAACGAGTACGGTGCCGTCGACTGCTGTGCCCGCGGCCACGGCGCCTACGAACGAGACGCACGGCGACACTGCATCCACAGCCACGGGGCAACGACTCCCGCGAGTGGGCACCTCCGCCGCACTCACTGCAGCTGTACTGATGTCTTCGGCTCCTGGACTACTCCCCCGGCCCGCGGTGACCCAGGCACTGTTGACCGGCGTCGCGATGGCGCTCGGGCTCGCAATCGTGTGTTGCGCGAGGCGGGCATTCGGAACTGGGCGGCATACTCGGATCCGACCTCGGGCGTGGGCAGTATGCGTGGGAGCGCTGATCTCCACCGCAGCGGTGTACTCGAACATGTTGTGGCAGAACCGGTTACGTGCCGCGATGGATGCCGACACGGTGCACTGGACATATGTCGTCGACGTCCTGGGCGGAGCCGCCTGCGTCGCTCTGGCCCTGTGCGGACTCGCTCATGCAGTATCGAGAGTGTGTAGCGTCCGCTCGGTCGTCCTCATCACGGTCCTCGGGGTGTTGTCCTACGGCGTCGGCGGGCCGGTCATCCGCTCGGCCGTGGCCGGTTCCCTCTCTGCTTCGAGCTCGGCGACCGAGGACACCGTGCCCGCTCCGACCACCAGGACCAGATCGGGGAGCCCGGAATCGCTGGTGCCGTGGAACACCCTGGGTAGGGAAGGCAGGAGGTTCGTCTCGGGTGGACTCGATCCCACCACGGTGCGTACCTATGTGGGTCTCGACTCGGCACCCACGCTGGATCAGCGGGTCGACGCGGCCGTCGCAGAGATGGAACGTGCCGGCGCTTTCGAGCGCGGTGTCGTGGTCGTGGCGATACCGACCGGCTCGGGCTGGGTCGACGAGAATGCGGTCGCCGGCGCCGAACTCCGATTCCGCGGCGACGTCGCAACCGTTGCGTTGCAGTACTCGAACAAACCCAGCTGGGCGACGTTCCTGTTCGCCGAGGACGACGCGCGACGCTCGGCGTACGCGATGGTTCGCGCGGTCGCGACGCGAGCGGCGGAGCAGACGAGGCCGCCGAGCGTCATCGTCTACGGACAGAGTTTGGGTTCGGTGGCGGGAAGCGACGCGTATGTGTCACTTCGGCAGACGTTCCCCGGCATCTGCGGTGCCGTCTGGGCAGGACCACCCGCCGGAGCCGTGAACACCGACGACGCCACAGTGCTCGCCAATGGCTCGGATCCTGTCGTCGCATGGTCCGAGAGCCTTCTGTGGTCGGCTCCGACACAGCAGGTCACCCACCACGATGCACCGTCGCCGATGTGGTTGCCGATCATCAGCTTCGTGCAGACCTCGGTCGATCTGGCCGCAGCGCTCGATGCCGATTCCGGACACGGCCACCGATACGGAACCGAGCAAGGCACGGCCATGCCGCGTTGTCGTTGACGAGCGTCCGCGCTCCCCCGCTCGGTCAGCCGACCAACCCCCAGCGTTGGCCGAGCCACTCCATCTCCTGCGCCAATGCCGGAGCCCACACCTGCATCGAGTGTCCACCGGGTAGCTCGCTGTAGTGCACATCCAGTCCGGCTGCAGCCGCGGCCTCGTAGGCCCGCTCGGTCTGGGGCCGGAACTCTTCGTCGTCCGAACCGGCGACGAAGGCACCGGCCGAGTCCGGAAAACTCCTGTGCGACAGCATGTACAGCGGAGTGGTTCGCTCGAAACGCGCCTCGGTCTCGGGGTCGTCGATGCCGAATGCCGCAGCGACGGATTCGCTTCTCGTCCCACGCCGTTGCTCGTCCTCACCGGAGATGTCGAGAAAGGTCGGGTACACCGACGGCTCCGCCAATGCCAGTTGCAGTGCGCAGGTTCCACCGTAGGAATACCCGCCGACAGCCCACGCCCGCGGATCGGAGGACACCCTGAAGTTCGACCGAATCCAGTTCGGCACATCGACCGAGAGGTACGTCGCCGCATTCCCTAGATCGGAATCCATGCACATCGGGTTCGCCTCGGTGTCACCCAGCCCGTCCGCAACGACGACGATCGGGGCGGCACCGTCGTGTCGTGCGGCGAAGGCGTCCATCGTCTGCACGACACGGCCGCCTTCGATCCAGTCGACGACGTGGCCGGGTTGACCGGTGAGCAGTACCAGCACGGGCAGATTCTCTGCTCCGGCGTCGTACGACGCCGGTAGATAGATCGTGGCCGGCCGCGCGGCGAAGTGCGAGATCGTTCCGGGTATCTCGCGATCGACCAACCGGCCGTGTCCCTCGGCCGGGACCACCGGGCTGTGTCCCAACGCCAGCGCGACCGTCGGGTATCGAGTCACCGTCAGATTGGTCAGCACCGTTGCCGCCACCAAGACCGAGGCGACAAGCCCGAGTGCGCCGAGGGAGCCGAGCACGGCCCCCACGGCGCGGCGGTGCCGAACGCGCACGACGAGTACGCCGACCACAGCGGCACACAGAAGTGCCGCCGACGCCAGGGCGACCGTCGGCACTGCTCCGGACAGCAGCGGCTGATGAGCCAGATCCACAGCCCACCGATGCAGCACCTCGAACTACCTCAGGTCGCCGCGAGCGGCCTCGTAGGCTGCACCGATCCGGTAGAGCCGCTCGTCTGCGAACGCGGGGGCCATGATCTGCAATCCCACGGGCAGACCGTCCTCGGACGCAAGACCCGAGGGCACCGACATCGCGCAGTGACCTGCGAGGTTCGTCGGCAGCGTGCACAGGTCGTTGAGATACATCGCCATCGGGTCGTCCACCTTGTCCCCCAACGGAAATGCCGTCGTCGGAGTCGTCGGTGACACCAGCACGTCGACCTTCTCGTATGCGGCATCGAAATCGCGTGCAATCAGCGTACGAACCTTCAGCGCCGAACCGTAGTAGGCGTCGTAGTACCCGGCCGAGAGGGCGTACGTCCCGATCATGATGCGACGCTTGACTTCCGGGCCGAACCCCTGCGCACGCGTGATCGCCATGACCTGCTCGGCGCTGTGACTGCCATCGTCACCGGCGCGCAAGCCGTACCGCATCCCGTCGAACCGAGCCAGGTTGGACGACACCTCGGACGGCAGAATCAAGTAGTACGCGGCCAACGCATGCACGAAATTGGGGCACGAGACCTGCACGACCTCGGCACCGAGTTCGGTGAGTGTGGCCACCGCGGCATCGAAGGACGAGATCACCCCGGGCTGATACTGGTCGGAGTGCAATTCCTCGACCACTCCGACACGAACGCCGGACAGGTCTGCCCGTGCTCCTTCTCGTGCTGCCGCGACAACCGGTCGAACTGCTGCGTCCACCGATGTGGAGTCTCGCGGGTCGTATCCGGCGATGACCTCGTGCAGCAACGCGGTGTCGAGCACCGTGCGACCACAGGGACCGCCCTGATCGAGTGAGGACGCGCAGGCGATCAGGCCGTAGCGCGAGACGCTGCCGTACGTCGGCTTGGTGCCCACGGTTCCGGTCAGCGCCGCGGGCTGACGAATCGATCCACCGGTGTCGGTGCCGATGGCGATCGGTGCCTGGTACGACGCGAGGGCCGCAGCGCTGCCACCGCCGGAACCACCGGGAATGCGCGTGGTGTCCCACGGATTCTTGGTCGGTCCGTACGCCGAGTTCTCGGTGGACGAACCCATCGCGAACTCGTCCATGTTGGTTTTGCCCAACACCGGAATGCCCGCTGCACGCAACTTGGTGGTCAGCGTGGCGTCGTAGGGCGACATCCATCCGTCGAGAATCTTCGAGCCGGCCGTCGTCGGCATGTCGGTGGTGGTGAACACGTCCTTGAGCGCCAACGGGACGCCTGCCAGAGCCGACGCGGGGGCATGGCCGGCGGCCAGGCCTGCATCGACATCCGACGCCGCAGCGAGAGCCTCCGCACCCGCGACGTGCAGGAATGCGTGGAGGTCACCATCGACCTCGGAGATGCGGTCCAGGTGCGCCTGGGTCACCTCGACGGCGCTGAGCTCACGGCCGTGGATACGTGCGGCGAGCTCGGAGGCATCGAGCCTGGTCACGTCGGTCATTCGCTCTCTCCCAGGATCTGCGGCACCGCGAAACGGCCCTCCTCCGCGTTGGGCGCTTCGGACAGCGACTGCTCCGGAGTGAGTCCGGGAACGATCACGTCGGGACGCGTCACATTGACGATGGCACTGGGGTTGGCTGTCGGCGGAACATCGTCCGTCGCCACCTCCGCCACGGCTTTGACGTGGTGAAGAATCGAATCCAGCTGGCCGGCGAACTCGTCGAGTTCGGCGTCGCTGAGAGCCAAGCGCGACAGCCGGGCGAGGTGAGCGACCTCGTCGCGGGAGATGTCAGGCACCGCGTAGACCCCTTTCACACAGTTCGAGTGGGGCCGGCAGACGCGACCCCGTTTTTCGTGCGGACCGAACGGGTCCGCAAACGCAGTCCAGCCTAGTGCGAAACGTTACGCAGCCTTCACGCACGCCTCTCGGGTGCTTCGGTGTCAGAATTGTCACTGCCCGCGTTGCGCGTCGATCCGCACAGGTCGAAGATGCAAGGATTGCTCGCGCCGGGGTGCACTGTGTTCCCTTTCCACTCGTGAATCACAACCGATGACATCGAGTGGCCGAAGTAGCCAGAATCCGAAAGGGAGCGTGACATGTCCTACCTGCTCCGTGTTCAACTGCCGGATAGACCGGGCAGCCTCGGGTCCTTGGCCGTCGCGCTCGGTTCCGTAGGAGCGGACATTCTCTCCCTCGACGTGATCGAACGCGGCGACGGATACGCGGTCGACGATCTGGTCGTCGATGTCGCACCGGGATCGCTACCCGATACGCTCATCACCGCCGCCGAGCACCTCGACGACGTACGGGTCGATTCGATTCGGCCGTACACCGGTGTCCTCGACACGCACCGAGAACTGGAACTGATAGATCGCGTCGCGGCCGCGTCCGACGACCGATTGCAGGTACTCGTCGACGGCGCCCCTCGCGTCCTACGGGTGGGGTGGAGCACAGTGATCGCCACCAATGCTCACGGCCCGTTCCGCCTGGTCGGCAGCCCCGGAGCGCCCGAGACCCATGCCACCGAGCTGCCGTGGTTCCCGCTGACCGCCCCGGCCGCCCTGGACTCCGAGGCCGAGTGGGTTCCGCAGGTGTGGCGCGATATGGACACCAGGATCGCGGCCGCTCCCCTGGGCACTACCGGCACTGTCCTCATGCTCGGACGTCCCGGTGGCCCGGAGTTTCGGCCCTCCGAGGTGGCCCGCCTCGGATATCTCGCAGGCATCGTGGCCACCGTTCTGAACTGACCCGCGCCCGAACAGATCGCGCGCCGGAACTCCGAGCCTGTCAGTCCTCGGGTTCGGAGGTCGAGTCCGCGGGACCCACGGCCCCTGGGCCCTCCGTCAGCAGCAGCGTGAATCCTGCTTCGTCCAGCACCGGGACCCCCAGCTCGATCGCCTTGTCGTGCTTGGAACCCGGTGACTCTCCGACGACGACGAATGCCGTCTTCTTCGACACCGACCCCGCGGCCTTGCCGCCTCGCAGCAGGATCGCTTCCTTGGCCTCGTCGCGTGAGTAGGTCGCCAGGGACCCGGTCACCACAATCGAGAGTCCCTCGAGGTTGCGCTCGATCGACGCATCGCGCTCGTCCTCCATGCGCACGCCGGCGGCCCGCCATTTGTCGACGATGGTTCGATGCCACTCGACGTCGAACCATTCCGACACAGCGGCCGCAATGGTGCCGCCCACCCCGTCGACCGCCGACAACTCCTCCACCGACGCGGCCTCGATGCGTTCGAGACTGCCGAATTCTCCGGCGAGCGCGCGCGCTGCCGACGGGCCGACATGCCGGATGGAAAGGCTGACCAGCACGCGCCACAGTGGCTGGTTCTTCGCGACAGCCAGATTGTCGAGCAACTTTCGTCCCGTGGCGGACAGCGTTCCGGATTTGGTGCGGAAGATCGCCGTCTTCATCAGATCGGCGTCGGTCAACGAGAACAAGTCGCCCTCGTCCTCGATGGCTCCGGTGGCCAACAAGTCGGTGGCGGCCTCGTATCCGAGGCCTTCGATGTCGAATCGCTGCCGCTCGGCGACGAAGAACACACGCTCGCGCCGCTGGGCCGGACAGAACTGTGAATTGGGGCAGCGCAGGTCGGCGTCGCCCTCCTTCGCCGGAGCCAGCGGGGTCGAGCATTCCGGGCATTCGGAGGGCATGACGAACTCGGTCTCCGTACCGGTCCTGGCGTCGACCACCGGCCCGAGAACCTCCGGAATGACCTCACCCGCTTTGCGAATGGTCACCGTGTCGCCGATCAACACACCTTTGCGTTTGACCTCGGAGGCGTTGTGCAACGTCGCCAACGAGACCGTGGAGCCGGCCACCAGGACAGGCGTCATGTACGCGAACGGAGTGACTCTGCCCGTCCTCCCGACGCTGACACGAATATCGAGCAGCGTGGTGGTGACTTCCTCGGGTGGATACTTGTACGCAATTGCCCACCGCGGGGCCCGAGACGTCGTTCCCAGCCGCCGATGCAGCGACATGTCGTCGATCTTGACCACGAGGCCGTCGATCTCGTGTTCGACGTCGTGCCGGTGCTGGTCCCAGTAGACGACCTTCTCGACGACCGCCTCTATGCCACGCACCCGAGTGGTGTGAGTCGAGATCGGCAGCCCCCAGGCGCGGAGCGCCTCGTACGCGTGCCACTGCGATTCGGGGGTGAAACCCACCATGCGCCCGAGTCCGTGGCAGATCATGCCGAGGCGACGCCTGGAGGTGACGGCGGGATTCTTCTGTCGCAGCGAACCCGCAGCCGAGTTTCTCGGGTTGGCGAACGGGGGTTTCCCTTCTTCTACGAGAGCGGCGTTGAGGGCTCGGAAATCGTCGAGGCGGAAGAAGACCTCACCGCGCACCTCGAGTAGTTCCGGCACGGGGTACTGCTCGGTTCCGGTGAGGGTGTCCGGGATGTCGTCGATGGTGCGCGCGTTGAGTGTCACGTCCTCCCCGGTGCGCCCGTCGCCGCGGGTGGCACCGCGTACCAGCGCGCCGTTCTCGTACACCAGGTTCAAGGCGACGCCGTCGATCTTGACCTCGCACAGATACTCGAGTTCGGGCCCTGCCTCGGTCTCGACTCGCTTGGCCCAGGCACGAAGCTCGTCATGATCGAACACGTTGTCCAAGCTGAGCATTCGTTCCAGATGGTCCACGGCAGTGAATTCCGTCGCGAAGCCACCTCCGACCAGTTGGGTCGGGGAATCCGCGGTGCGCAGTTCCGGGTGTGCTTCCTCCAGTTCGGTCAGCTCACGCAACAGCGCGTCGAATTCGCCGTCGGACACGATCGGCGCGTCGCGCACGTAGTACCGGAACTGGTGACCGCGTACTTCCTCGGCCAAGGTCTGCCATCGCTCGCGATCGGCGGACGACGCTGCGTCGAGTTCGACACCGGCATCCACAGCGGTGTCCTCGGCTCCTACAGGCAGTTCGGTCGACTCAGGCACGTCTGGAAGATTAACGGAACCCACCGACACCACTCGGGGACGGACACGACACGGCCGTTCTATCGGCCCATCAGTCCCAGCAGCAAGGTGGCGGAGATCAGGGCAACCGCACAGACGCCCGCGGTCAGAGCGAACCCGGTGACGAACGAATCGGCATAGATGCCGCCGAGCACGGACGCCATCACCGAGAGCAGCACTCCTGCGGGCAGTCCACGTCTCTGAGCATCCGACAGCCGGTACATCCGTCGATCATCTCAGAGCACTCGACGAGCGACGTCGGCGCACCGAGGGTCGGTGCGTGCGAACGGTCAGATCTCGTCGACGATCAGGCGATTGCCACCGGATTGCTTCGACCGGTACATCGCTGTGTCCGCGGTGCGCACCGCGCGTCCCACCACCGAGGTCCCGACGTCCCACAACGCGGAGTCCTCGCGCAGCAGTGCCATTCCGACACTGACGGTGACGGGAATGTCGTCTCGTTGATCGCACAGGGCCTGCACCATCTCCAAGCCGAGGTCGACCATTCGCCGCGCATCGCCGACCAAGGCCACCAGAAACTCCTCGCCGCCGGTTCGGGCAAGCGCTCCGCCCTCCTGTCGAACGAGACGCCGCAACCGATCGGCCACTCGAATGATCACCTCGTCGCCGCGACTGTGGCCGAAGTTGTCGTTGACAGCTTTGAACTTGTCGATGTCGACGACGACGAACGCCATCGACTTGCCTTCCTTACGCGCATGCCGCCACAGATCGAGCAGTTCGCTGTCGATACCGCGCCGATTGAACACCCCGGTCAACGGGTCGAGGACCGACCGTTTGGCGTCGTTGGACAGAGTCGTCCATGCCACCTGGGCGAACACCGGCACACCCACCGTCGCCAGAAGCAGGACCACGGTCGCCGTCACCACCGACGGCGCGTCTATGTATCCCACGTCTCCGTCCAACACCGACACGAGCACCCGAATGCCGAAACCGATGATGAACGTCGCTGTCCACACCAGATGGGCCACCAGCAGACGCGGGCTCAGGAAATACGTACAGAACGCGCCGGTGACGGCGAACAACACGGTTCCGATCAGTGACGCGATGGGCTCGTACAGCACCAGTACCGAGGTCGTCAGAATGTCGCCGAACGCCAGAAATCCGATGAAGAATTTCTTGCCCGGAATCGGACCGAGAACGCATCGTGCGGCAACGAGTGCTTGGGTGAACAGCACGAAGACCACCCAGCCGACTTCGAAAGTACCGCTGGGACCGAGGTCGCTGGACAGCATCAGAATCGACGTGAGGGCGTACATCAACACGGCCGTGCCGAACACGACCCGGATGATCCCGGTCAGTGGGCGGGTGGACCGGTGGTTGATTATCCAGTCGAAATCGTGTGGTGCGTGATACCAGTCGGACGTCGATGCCGCGAGTTTCGCCACGACGCCTCGACGGTGTCGGCCTGTACGCCGGAGGGAGGCAACCTCATCGAAGTCGCGACCACCTGATGCCATTTTCCGAACTCCCACTGATTCAACTGACCCCCAACGGCCTTGTGAATAGTGTCACATCCGCTCGCAGGTCCGAACACAAAGGGCATAGGCGATGCCGAATCCGCAGGACTGCCGTCGATCGCAGACTAGCCCTCACAACGAATCAGGTGCATCGGCGAATGCGTCGGCGATATCTCGCGCGAGTCCCACCGCGCTGCGGGCCCATTCCGGTGTACTGCCCGCGAGCCCACACACGGGCGTCACCGAGATCTGTGCGGCGAGAACGGAGCGATCGAAACCGAGACGGTCGATCAACGTCACACCGGGTTGCGCGAGTTCGCGCCAATGAGGTGTCGGGACGGGAGCTTCCGATGGAATCAACCCCAGCATCAGGGTCTTTCCCCCTTGCAGCAGTTCACCGATTCCGTCGAAATCGGTGCGGCGCAGCGCAGTCGCGTCCACGGAGACGGCCGCGGCCCTCGATCGGCGCAACAGATCCACGGGAGCACCTCCGTCACAGCAGTGCACCGCAACGGGCAGATCGATCGTCTCGATCACGAGATCGAGTAGCTCGAGCACGTCGGGTTCGGGGACTGCGCGCACCGAGTCGAGTCCGGTGATGCCGGACAAGCTGCCCGCCAGAACCGCTGCGAGACTGGGTTCGTCGAGTTGAACGACAACCTCGGCTCCCAGCCGACGCGTCACCTCCGCGCAATGCAGGCGCACTCCTTCGCCGAGAGATTCTGCGATATGCCGCAGCGCCCCTCGATCGGTCAGAGCCCGATGCCCGTGCCGAAGTTCGACCTGGGCTGCCATCGTGAACGGACCGGCGGCCTGGACCTTGATGGTGCGTCCGCTGCCGCGAAGCCCCGACACCTCCCAGATTTCCTCGAACACATCGAGGTCCTCGGTCAGAAAATCTGTCGCCCGGCGACCGGCGAGCATCGGACGTGGGACGACGCGATAGCCGGAGGTGCGTACGTCGAGTTCGAAGTCGACCATGATGGCCCCGGTGCGCCCGATCATGTCCGCACCCAGGCCGCGGGCCGGGAGTTCTACGAGGTGTGCAAGATCGGTGAACTCGCCGACGACGATCGCTGCGGCCTCCGCGATATCGGTGCCCGGCCACGAGCCGATTCCGGTCGCGAGACCCGCAAAATCTCTCGAGCTCACTCGCGCTCGGATCGAGTGCCCGAGATGGTCGAGCTACCGATGACGATGTCTCCGTGAATGTCCTTGCGGTACAACACCGCTGCCTGCCCCTTGGCGACACCGGTCAGCGGAGCCCGAAGCTGGATGTCCATTCCCTCGCCCACCGCCTCGGCGACGGCCTCGCTCAGCCCACCGTGCGCGCGTACCTGAACGACACACTCGACAGGCCCGGTCGGGGCGGTTCCGTCGGTCCAGATCGCGCGATCGCCGCTGATCGCCCAGACATCGAGCTTCTGCGCTGACCCGACCATGACGGTACCGCTGTCGGGTTCGATGGAGGTCACGTAGCGCGGACGGCCGTCCGCCGCAGGCCCCTCGACACCGAGCCCCTTGCGTTGTCCGATGGTGAAACCGTGCACTCCGTCGTGGTCGGCCAGTTCGGCCCCGGTATCGGAGTCGACGACCTTGCCCGGCCGCACCCCGATGTGAGCACCGAGGAAAGCGCGTGTGTCCCCGGAGGGAATGAAGCAGATATCGTGACTGTCCGGCTTGTCGGCCACCGCCAACCCACGCTCGGCAGCCTCGAACCGGATCTCGGACTTCGGCGTATCGCCGATGGGAAACATCGCGCGGGAGAGCTGCGCCTTGTTCAGCACGGCCAACACATAGGACTGGTCCTTGTCCGCGTCCACCGCTCGGCGCAGCACACCGTCGTGCAACTGAGCGTAGTGGCCGGTGGCCACGGCGTCGAAGCCCAGAGCGAGAGCACGGTCTGCCAACGCCGAGAACTTGATCTTCTCGTTGCAACGCAAACAGGGATTCGGCGTCTCCCCCGCTGCGTAGGACGCGACGAAGTCGTCGATCACGTCTTCTTTGAAACGGTCGGCGAAATCCCAGACGTAGAAAGGAATACCGAGCACATCGGCGGCCCGCCGAGCGTCACCGGCGTCCTCCTTGGAGCAGCAACCGCGCGAACCGGTGCGCAGTGCACCGGGAGCAGTGGACAGCGCGAGGTGCACGCCGACGACATCGTGGCCCTCGTCCACCGCTCGGGCTGCGGCCACAGCCGAATCGACGCCCCCGCTCATAGCAGCCAGAACACGCATCAGCGATTTCCTCCTCGAGCTCCGACGCCGGCCAATCCGGCGGCGCGAGCACGTTCGACGACCTGCGGCAGGGCCGCAAGCACAGTGGTGACGTCCGAATCGGACGAGCCGGCTCCCAAAGAGAACCGCAGCGATCCACGGGCAACGCCGGGATCGCAGCCGAGAGCGATCAGTACATGGCTGGCACTGGCGACACCGGCAGTGCATGCCGACCCCGTCGAACACTCGATGCCCGCCGCGTCGAGCAGCATCAGCAACGAATCGCCCTCGCAGCCAGGGAAAGTGAAGTGTACGTTGCCCGCCAGCCGATCGTCACCTTCCGGCCCGTTGAGAATGGCGTCGGGAACGCAATCCCTGACCCCGGCGATCAATCGATCGCGCAGTGCACTCAGCTCGGCGTGGTGCTCGGAGGCGTTCTCGACGGTGAACCGCAGCGCAGCCGCCATCGCGACGACGCCTGCCGTGTCCGGAGTTCCCGAGCGCACGTCCCGCTCGTGTCCGCCGCCGTGAAACAACGGAACGCACGGAACCTGTCGACCCAGCAGCAGAGCGCCGACGCCTTGCGGACCACCGAACTTGTGGGCAGCGATACTCAACGCGGACAGGCCGCTGGCCGCGAAATCCACGGGCAGATGCGCAACGGCCTGGATCGCGTCACTGTGCATCGGGACGCCGTACTCGGCTGCGATGGCTGCCAGTTCGGCGATCGGCATCACCGTGCCGATCTCGTTGTTGGCCCACATGACGGTGACCAGCGCAGTCTCGTCCGCATGCAGTGCAAGTTCTGCACGCAGCACCTCCGGTCTCACCCGACCGTCGGTGTCGACCGGAAGCCAGGTGACACTGGCACCCTCGTGCGCGACGAGCCATTCGACGGCATCGAGCACCGCATGATGTTCCACGGAGCTGGCAATGATCCGGGTCAGGGCCGCGTCGGCATCTCGACGAGCCGCGAAGATGCCCTTGACGGCGAGGTTGTCACTTTCGGTGCCGCCCGAGGTGAAGATCACCTCGGACGGACGAGCACCGAGATCTTCGGCAATCGATTCGCGGGATTCTTCCACCCGACGCCGTGCGGAGCGGCCGGAGGTGTGCAGCGAGGACGCATTTCCGACGGTGGCGAACACAGAGGTCATCGCCTCGATCGCGCACGGCAACATCGGAGTTGTCGCCGCGTGATCGAGGTACACCGGTGGGGTGGAAGCAGTCGCACTGCGCACAGAAGGCATAACAGGCTAGACGATACCCGGTGCTGTGAGTGCGGACCTACCTGCGCGAGATGGGTCCGCGCTCACAGCATGCGTTGCCTCCTTCAGGCCGCCGATACCGTCGGCGGCACCGGGCGTCGTCGGTCCTCGGCCATGACCTCGTGCAGCGCGTGGTCGTGGACGTGGTCGCGTCGAATGGCCACCTCACAGCGTCGGGCGAGGTCACACCGATCGCTGCCTGGCGCTTCCGGTGCCGTGAACTCCACCTCGGCTCGCATTCCACGCAGGCGGAAGATTCGGCCGATGGAGGCACCGATCGTCTCGTCGCCGACGAAGCAGGTGGCCGCGGTCTGCTCCCCGGTTCGATCGAGGTAGCGCAGCCGAATGGGCTGTACCCAGGTCTCCGAATCGATGGCCGCCTGCATCAATGCCGGGCGCAACGAACCGTAGGCCCGCCCACACCAGGTGGTGGCCTCGGGGAAGGCGACGACAGATCCACCCGCCCGGACGCGATCGGCCACCTGCTCGACGACACCGGGCAGCTCACGCAGGCGGGCTCGATCGATCGGAAGTACTTTCATCGCTCGTGCCAGTCGACCGAGTACCGGCCAGTCGACGAGGTCGGCCCGCGCGACGAAGGTCGAGGGTTGCACCGCAGTGAGCACCACGACGTCGGTCCAGGAGATGTGGCCGGCAACATGCAGCGCACCTCCTGCGGTACGCGATCGTTCCCGCTCCGACCGTGCGTCGAGCACCGTCAGGTCGATTCCGATGGCG
Source organism: Rhodococcus sp. MALMAid1271 (assembly GCF_049195265.1). Taxonomy (NCBI): domain Bacteria; kingdom Bacillati; phylum Actinomycetota; class Actinomycetes; order Mycobacteriales; family Nocardiaceae; genus Rhodococcus; species Rhodococcus sp. MALMAid1271. The sequence goes on from NZ_JBMIRQ010000097.1 coordinate 268,769, forward strand.
AACAGCAGCGTTCTGGCCCCGATCCGGGTCAGCGTCCGACGCACACGAGGGAAGGGCACGCCGAGTACGACCAGTACCGGCAGCAGACCGAACGCCGCCAATGCCAGGAGAACGCGCAGCACGAGCACGATCCGTCTTACCGTCGGTGGGTTCTTCGGCAGACAGCCTTCACCGCACGGAGAGGACGGCATCCACGCGTGAGTGTGCACCATCGATTCGGTCACCGGGCACCCGACTCGAAGGTCGCTGCGGCCGCGCGCAAGCGGTCGAGATATCGAGTGTTCGCCTCGTGCAGCCCGAGCAGCGCGACGAAATCGGCGACACCGAATTCCGGATCATGTGCGGGCTCACCGCAGATGGACGCCCCGAGTCGCAGGTAACCGTTCAGCAGCGGAGGCATGGAGGTCTTCTTCGCTGGTGCGATGTCGCGGAGTTCGACCCCGTCGACGACGACCGGAACGTACGGTCGGACCCGTCGGTCGGGTGTCGTTGCATGCCTGTCCAACAAGCGGTCTCGGACACCGCGGACGTTGGCACCGAGGGGTTCGTCCGGTGCCGATCTCATCGGAACCGACACACATCCCATCACCCACTCGTACCCCGTCACGTCGAGGTAGTGCAGAATTCCCGCCCACATCAGACCGAGAACGGACCCGGAACGGTGCTCGGGATGGACTGCGGCTCTACCCATTTCGACGATGTTCATGCCGACGGGATCGAGTGCGGAGATATCGAACTCGGTTGCGGTGTAATAGCCACCCGCGGCCACGGCGGCCGGCGGCGGCAACATGCGATAGCAGCCGACGAACGTCTCGGTCCACAGGTCACGGACGAGAAGGTGATCGCAGAATTCGTCGAATCGATCTGCGTCGACGCCATCGGCATCGGTGGGAACAGTGAATCCCGGTTCGGAAGCGAACACGTCGTAGCGCAGACGCTGCGCCGCGAGTCGGTGTTCCGGATCGGTGGACAACACGAGCGAGTAGCGGTCGGTGGCCGGGACGATCGAGGTGGTCGAGCTCATGACGGAAGTGGTCATGAGGTGTGTCTAACGAGCGCGGACATCTACCGGGCATCGCCGGGGGAACGTGTCGGAAGAGTTTTCGTGAACAAGGTTGCACTGCGAGTACGAATTTGCAGTGGGCCACGCAGACGGGCCCCCACCGCACACACGCGGTGAGGGCCCGTCAGGAAGCGTGGATACGGACTATCCCTTGTGCTTCTTCACTGCTTCGGTCAGCTGCGGTGCGACGTTGAACAGGTCGCCGACGATGCCGTAGTCGGCGATCTCGAAGATGGGGGCTTCCTCGTCCTTGTTCACTGCGACGATCGTCTTCGAGGTCTGCATGCCCGCACGGTGCTGGATGGCACCGGAAATTCCCAGTGCGACGTACAGCTGCGGCGAGACGGTCTTACCCGTCTGACCCACCTGGAACTGGCCCGGGTAGTAGCCGGAGTCCACCGCGGCGCGCGAGGCACCGACTGCGGCACCGAGAGAGTCGGCGAGCTCTTCGACGACCGAGAACTTGTCGGCGCTGCCGACACCGCGACCACCGGAGACGACGACCGTTGCCTCGGTGAGTTCCGGACGGTCGCCACCGACGATCGGGTCGCGCGAGGTGATCTTGACGGTGCCGTCTTCCTGAGCCGGGACCTCGACGGTTTCGCGGGTGCCCGCTCCGGCCTTGGGCTCGGCCTCGACTGCTCCGGGGCGGACCGAGATGACCGGTACGTCACCGTTGGCCTTCGCCTCGACGGTGAACGCGCCGCCGAAGATGGAGTAGACGGCGCTACCGTCACCATTGAGCGCGACGACGTCGTTGTGGTAGCCCGAGCCCAGTCGCGCTGCCAGACGGCCCGCAACCTCTTTGCCTTCGATCGTGGCTGCCGTGATGATCGCCGCGGGCGAGACCGACTCGGCCAGCGTCGACAGCACGTCGACCTTCGGGGTGACGAGAAAACCGTCGACATCGTCGGATTCGGCGGCGTAGATCTTCTCGGCGCCGGCCTCGGTCAGTGCGTCGGCGACCTTGTCGGTGGTGCCGACCGGGCCGGTGACGACTGCCGACGGCTCACCCAGGGCGCGAGCAGCGGTGATCAGCTCGGTGCTGACCTTCTTCAGTGTTCCCTCGACGTGCTCCACGAGCACGAGTACTTCTGCCATGACTTGCTCCTCGTTGGTCTTCGATAGCTCGGTGGGGCGGGATCAGATGATCTTCTGGCCGACCAGGTAGGCGGCAATCTTGTCGCCGCCGTCGCCCTCGTCGGTGAGCCGCTCGCCGGCAGTCTTGGGAGGCTTCGGGGTGGACGAGGTGACAGTGGTTCCGGCGTTGTCGACTCCGACGATGCCGTCCTCGACACCGATCTCGGCCAGCGTGATGGTCTGCACCGTCTTCTTCTTGGCGGCCATGATTCCCTTGAAGGACGGGAAGCGAGGCTCGTTGATCTTCTCGGTGACGCTGACGATGGCGGGCAATGCGGCTTCGAGGCCGAAGATGCCTTCGTCGGTCTCCCGCTCGCCGGTGACCTTGCCGTCTGCCACCGCGAGCTTGCGCAGTTGGGTCAGCGCAGGGATCTGCAGGTATTCGGCGATGATGGCGGGAACAGCACCGGTGCGACCGTCGGTGGCCTCGTTGCCGGCGATGATGAGATCGGCCGGCTCGTCGTTCTCGAATGCGACGTTGCCCAGCGCGGCAGCCAGGGCGTATCCGGTCTGGATCGCGTCGGAGCCGTGCAGGCTCGGGTCGTTGAGGTGCACTGCGCTGTCCGCACCCATGGACAGGGCCTTGCGGATGGCATCGGTGGCGCGATCGGGGCCTGCGGACAGAACCTTGACCTCACCTCCCTGAGCTTCCTTGATGAGCAGTGCTTCTTCGACGGCCCGCTCGTTGATCTCGTCGAGGACGGCGTCGGCAGCCTCGCGATCGAGGGTGTAGTCACCATCGGTGAGCTTGCGCTCGGACCACGTGTCTGGAACCTGCTTGATCAAAACAACGATGTTCGTCATGGGTCTGCGTCGACCTCCTGGTCATGTTCTGCTGATCGTGAGTGTTCTAAGGGTTCGTGCCTCAATACGGTCTCGGACGAGGTTACCTCACCGTAGTTACTGATGGGTAACTTGCCCTCGCGTCCGTCCGACCATACATCTGCACCCCGAGAGTTATGGAGACCACGGTGGCCTACATCTTCTGTGCCTCCACTAGCCTTTCGTCGGTGAACGATTCATCGGCTCGGCCACCGGTACCGGAAACACTCCCCCTGACCGGCGAGAGAACAGTGCCCGGCATCGCCGAGGAGAACTACTGGTTCCGTCGCCACGAGGTGGTCTACCGAGCTCTGGTCGAGCGCTGCCGCGACCGCACGGTGCTCGAGGCCGGATCGGGAGAAGGCTACGGGGCCAACATGATCGCCGACGTCGCCGCACATGTGATCGGCCTCGACTACGACGCGTCGGCCGCCGCGCACGTGCACGCCCGGTACCCCAGGGTGACGATGCTGCGCGGCAACCTCGACCGCCTCCCTTTCGTCGATTCCTCGGTCGATGTGGTCGTCAACTTCCAGGTGATCGAGCATCTGTGGGATCAGGGCGCGTTTCTGGCCGAAGTCCACCGGATTCTGCGGCCCGGCGGGACGCTGTTGATCAGCACGCCCAATCGCATCACCTTCTCGCCCGGTCGCGATACGCCGCTCAACCCGTTCCACACCCGCGAACTCGACGCCGGTGAACTCACCGAGATACTCGTCGACGCGAGGCTCGAGGTAGACGAACTCACCGGCGTCCGGCACGGTGCCACCCTCGCCGCTCTCGACGACAAGCACGGCGGGTCGTTCATCGACGCTCAGATCGAACGGGCATTGGCCGGTGTGCCGTGGCCTGCCGAGCTCGCCGACGACGTCGCGGCGATCACGATCGAGGACTTCGAGATCACCGCCGACAGCATCGACGCCAGCCTCGACCTGGTCGCCGTCGCCCGCAAGAGCGCGAGCGCGGTGATCGGGTGACATCCGGTACCACCGTGCCGGGCATGTTCACGCTGGTGCTGCACTCGCACCTGCCGTGGTTGGCCAACCACGGGCGGTGGCCGGTCGGCGAGGAGTGGTTGTACCAGTCCTGGGCCGACTCCTACCTCCCGCTCGTCGCGACACTGGAACGACTGGCCGACGACGGCTACACCGATGTCCTGTCCCTGGGCGTCACTCCGGTTCTGGCCGCCCAACTCGACGATCCGCACTGCCTGTCGGGTATGCATCACTGGCTCGGGAACTGGCAGCTACGCGCGCACGAGGCAGCCGATCGCAGCCTGTCCGTTCGCGAACACCGACGCTCCGCCGCGGCCATCGAGCGGTTCGAGTCACGGTGGCGACACGGCGGATCCGCGGCACTTCGGGCGCTGCTCGACGCCGGGACGGTCGAGCTGTTGGGCGGGCCACTGGCGCACCCGTTCGCGCCGCTGCTCGATCCCCGATTGCGCGAATTCTCGCTTCGAGAAGGTCTACGGGACGCCCAGGCGCGATGGGGCACAGCGCCGTCGGGCATCTGGGCACCGGAGTGTGCCTTCACTCCCGGCATGGAAACCGAATACGCGTCGGCAGGGGTCTCGCACTTCATGGTCGACGGCCCAGCACTGCGCGGTGACACCTCCCTCGGCAGGCCGGTGTGGAATTCGGATGTGCTCGCGTTCGGTCGCGATCTACCGGTCAGCTATCGGGTGTGGTCACCGAAGTCGGGGTACCCGGGCCACGGCGCCTACCGGGACTTCCACACCTACGATCACGACACCGGCCTCAAACCCTCCCGCGTCACCGGCCGCACCGTCGCCTCGAACGACAAAGCCCCCTACGATCCCGCGCGCGCCTCCGCGACGGTCGACCGTCATGTCGCAGATTTCGTCGACGTCGTTCGTCGCAGGCTCGTCTCGGAATCCGAGCGAATAGGACGCGATGCGCTCGTGGTCGCGGCGTTCGACACCGAGCTGTTCGGACACTGGTGGCACGAGGGCCCGCAGTGGCTCGACAAGCTCATGCGGGCACTTCCCGCCGCCGGTATCACCGTCGGAACGCTGAACGATGCCCGCACGCGAGGCTATGTCGGAACCCCGATCGAGCTGGCGGACTCGTCCTGGGGATCAGGCAAGGACTGGCGGGTGTGGGCAGGCGAGGACGTCGCCGACTTGGTGGCGTTGAACTCCGAGGTCACTCGCACCGCCCTCGACGCGGTCGAGCGCGCCCGCCGCGGGCACCGGCGCAGCGATGGCCCGGAACTGCGCAATCGGGTCAACGATCAGATACTGCGTGAGACACTGATGGCCGTGGCCAGCGACTGGGCGTTCATGGTCAGCAAGGACTCCGCGGCCGGCTACGCGCGGGAGCGCGCGCACGTTCACGCGCACGCGCTGCGCGAGATCGCGGGTGCAGCCGCACACGGGGCGAGTGCACGGGCAAGCGAGCTGGCAACGCAGTGGAACCGTGCGGACGGACTGTTTCCCGCGTTGGACGCGCGCCGACTGCGCGGTCCGAGCAACGGTAGCGAGCGAGAAAATGCAGGGGGGACATGAAGATTCTGATGGTGTCGTGGGAGTACCCACCCGTCGTGGTCGGCGGCCTCGGTCGCCACGTTCACCATCTGGCCACCGAGCTGGTCCGCTGCGGACACGAGGTCGTCGTGCTCTCACGCCGCCCCACCGGCACGGACGCAGCCAGTCACCCGACGTCCCACGAGATCGCCGACGGGGTACTCGTCGTCGCCGTCGCGGAGGACCCGGCGCACTTCGTCTTCGGTGAGGACATGCTCGCCTGGACCCTCGCGATGGGCCATGCCATGGTGCGGGCCGGGGTCGCGCTGAGCAAGCCGGGCCTGGGTGAGGGCTGGCAGCCCGATGTGGTCCATGCTCACGACTGGCTGGTCGCGCACCCCGCCATCGCGCTTGCCGAGTTCTTCGACGTACCTCTGGTCTCGACCATCCACGCCACCGAGGCCGGACGCCACAGTGGTTGGATTTCCGGTCCGGTCAATCGCCAGGTGCACTCGATCGAGTGGTGGCTGGCCAACGATTCCGACGCGGTCATCACCTGTTCGGCCTCGATGAAGGACGAAGTCACCACCCTGTTCCAGATCTCCGAGTCGGCGGTCTCGGTGATTCGTAACGGAATCGACGGATCCGCGTGGAGCTTTCGCCTGCGCGAGCCTCGATCGGAGCCTGCGAAGTTGCTCTACGTCGGCCGACTCGAGTACGAGAAGGGGATCCAGGACGCCATCGCGGCACTACCGCGTATCCGACGGAGTCACCCGGGCACCACCTTGCACATCGCCGGCGAGGGCACCCAGTACGCCTGGTTGGCGGGATTGGCGCGCACCCATCGAGTGGCCCGCGCGGTCTCGTTCCTCGGCAATCTGAACCACACCGAACTCCTCGGCTGGCTGCACGGTGCCGACGCCATCGTCCTTCCCAGCCGGTACGAGCCCTTCGGCATCATCGCGCTCGAGGCGGCGGCAGCCGGCACGCCGCTGGTCGCCTCCACCGCAGGCGGTTTGGGAGAAGCGATCGTCGACGGGGTCACCGGCCTGTCCTTCGAGCCTGCCGATGTCGCCGGCCTGGCGGCGGCGGTGCGGCGAGTCCTCGACAATGCCGACGCTGCGCAGGAGCGGGCGGTTGCAGCTCGGCAACGCCTCACCGTGGACTTCGACTGGAGACACGTCGCCGAGTCGACGGTGCAGGTCTATCTGGGGGCCAAACGTAAGGTTCGGCATCCGCTGGCGCGTCCGCACATCGCCGAGCGCGCCCTGCCTGGGCGTACCTGATCCGCCCGGAACTCCGTCGACCGCTCAGCTCTCCCGCGCGGCCTCGGCCTGACCCAGTGCCTTCTTGCGGGCGATGTCCTCGAGCGCGGCGATGTATTTCGCGCGATCGGCGGCACCGGCCTCCCAGGCGTCCTTCCGGTTGCGGACGACCTTGGCCGGGGCACCGACGGCGATGCTGTAATCGGGGATCTCACCCTTGACCACCGCATGGGCACCGAGCACACAGCCACGCCCGATCCGAGTCTCGCGCAGGATGGTCACTTTGGCAGCAATCCAGGTGTCCGGCCCTATCCGCACCGGCCCTTTCACGATTCCCTGATCCTTGATGGGCATGTTCACATCGTCCATCCGATGATCGAAATCGCAGATGTAGCACCAGTCGGCAACCAGAGTCGACGCGCCGATCTCGATATCGAGATAGGTGTTGACCACGTTGTCCTTGCCGAAGACGACCTTGTCTCCGATCCGCAGCGAACCCTCGTGACAGCGAATGGCGTTGCCGTCACCGATGTGGACCCAGCGGCCGATCTCGAGGCGCGAGAGTTCGGGGGTGGAGTGAATCTCGACGTTCTTGCCGAGAAACACCATGCCTTTGAGGATCACGTGCGGATTGGCCAACTTGAACTTGGCCAACCGGTAGTACCGCACCAGGTACCAGGGCGTGTATGCCTTGTTCGCGAGCACCCAATCGAGGGAAGCACGCGTGAGAAACCGCGCCTGCTCGATATCGCGGCGTCTCGACCCGCGCCACCGGGTCCGCAGCGGTGCGTTCCACATACTCGTCATGGACGTTCACCCTAGTTTCCCGTTCGCCCGCCCTCTGCCGGCGCCCACCGGGGAGCTAGGGTTGCCTGTCGACTCTCGTCGACACAGACGAACAGGACGCCCCGGCACCGCGTCGGGCACTCGAGAACCGATGGGGAGCAATCCATGCGCGGCGTCAGTGCCACCACCAGCACCGGCATGAAGGGCACTGCGGTCGCAGCTGCCCTTGTGCTGGTGACTCTGAGCGGCTGCAGTTCCGACACGACCGCCATCGACCCGCTCTCTCCCGATTCCTGGCCCGCCGCCCATGCCAACGCCCGCAACAGTGGTTCGAGTGCCGTATCGGTCGACACTCCCCTGACCTTGGACTGGACCCGGCCCACCGGCGGCACGGTGTCGTCCCCGGTCTCCATCGGCTCGACCGGCCAGATGTTCGTCACTGCAGCAACCGAATCCGGCTGCAACCTGTTCTCGTTCGAGATCGATTCCGCCCGCAAGCGTTGGTGCAACCGCGTCGGCCCCTCGGCGGTGACCGCAACGCCCACCGTCGACTCGGCCATCAACGTCTACATCGGCGACGACGGCGGCATGAATTCGTACAACGATCACGGGCAACTTCGTTGGCGTACACCGGTGTACGGCGTCCCCAAATCGGCCCAGTTCCTCGGGGACGGGAGCGTGGTCTCGGTCACCCAGATGGGTCAGGTCAGCGTCCTGGACTCGCAGACCGGGCACCTTCGAGTGCCGATCCTCGATCTCGTTCCCACGCCCAACTTCCTCGCCGATCCGAACACCGATTTTCTGCCGGTCGACACCGGCCTGGCCCAATGCAGCTCGGGTGGATCCGAATGCCCTGTTCCTGCGGCCCCTGCCGTCGACACCGCGACCGGAACGATGTATCTGACGCTGTGGCGTCCGGGTTCCATTGCGCCTCAACTCGTCTCGGTCACCTACAACCGCGACGGCTCGCCCGGACTGGCCGAGAGCTGGTCCTCGGATCTCCTGCCCGCGGGAGTTGCGTCGTCTCCGGTGCTGTCGGCGGACGGTTCGACGGTCTATCTCGCGGACGTGGACGGGCGGTTGACCGCCTTCGATACGACCGACGGGCACCAGAAGTGGACGGAGGGCACCGGACTCGGCATCGGGGCCTCCCCCTCGATCGCCTCGGACGGCACGATCGTCCCCGCAGGCGGCGACGGCACCCTGATCGGATTACGTGACAACGGTGATTCCGCCGAGCGCGTGTGGGTACGAGAGGACATCGTGCAAGCAGGAACGGCGGCGCAATCCGCCGACGGACACGGCCATACCGTCGTCCGAGACGGCGAAGGCCTGGCCCTGCTCACCTTCGACGCGGCGACCGGCGAAACGGTGGACTCGCAACCTGTCCCCGATGACGTCGGTTCCACGGTAGGAACCTCCGTCGGGCCCGGCGGCCAGATCGTCACCGCCGGCTACCTGGGTGAGATCTTCACCTACACCGGCTGACCGACGGCACCGGGCTCGCACACGAAGGCCACGGCAGAACGATCGAGCCGGGTGATCACGACCGACAACGCCACGGCCCCTCGAAGCCTCAGCCGCGGTCGAAGCAATGCCGGATCCACGTCGACCCCGCGAACGAGAATCTCGACCGAGCCGCAGTCCAGCCTGCTCAGTTGCTGACGCAACACCTTCTCGGAGAACTTCGACTGCTCCAGAATCCGGAACCCGCGCACCCCCGGCGGGACGGTATCGCCGGTCAGATACGCGATGCGTGGATCGAGTTGCCACAGACCGAATCTGGCCCCGTAATGCCGCACCAAACCGGCCCGCACCACTGCGCCGTCGGGATCGACGATGTAGTCCCCCGGCGGCCGAACCGGGATCTCGTCGGATTCGGCATCGGTGATGTCGAGCGCACTACCGTCGGATCGAAGAACCGCCGCACGACGGCCGATACCGGGCTCGCTCAGCCCTTCCGACCATAGGCACGCTTCGCGTACTCCGCCGTCGAGCGAGACGACCTCGATCTCACCCGCCCAGTCGAGGGCATCGAAGTCGAGTCCGGGGGCGCACTTGACCACCAGATCGCGCCCTCGATAAGCGTCGAACAGATCCGGCAACGGAGGTTGCAGCGCGGCCGGGTCGTGCCGTCGCCGGCCACCGACTCGACGGCCGGGATCTGCCACGACGACGGTCCCGCGGGTTGTCGGGGTCAACGCGTCGGCACGCAGTACTGCGGCATCAGGGACGTTGTGTGCGGCCATGCGAAGGCGGATCGGATCGAGATCGCTTCCCAACGCCAGCTCGGCCGATCCGACCAACACCGCGAGTTCACTGCCGATCGAACAGGTGACGTCGTGCACCCGCCGTCCGGCCAGCCGGACAGCCCGCCTGCGCGCCACGATCGTCGGCGTTGCCTGTTGGACGGCCTCGTCGGTCACCAACCAGTGATCGGCATCGACCAACTTCGCACGCGCCCTGCGGCGAACGGTGACGGTTTCGATCAAGGCACCGAATTGGTCAGGAAAACGAGCCCGCACCGACGCGACATCTCGCACCGATGTACGCGCGGTCAGCTCGAGTCGATCCACGGCATCGAGAGCGCCTGCACCGGCCTCGCTTCGCAGGAAGTCGAGGTCGGTGCCGGTGAACTCGTAGCCCACTACCGAACTCGCAGTCGGCCGGCGACGAGGTCGGGGCCGATCAAGCGCGAGGCGCAGGCTTGGTGCCGGTGATCATCACGTTGTAGAACAGTCCGCGCGGAACCACGTGCTGCAGCACGTTCTCGTCGACCCAACTCAATGTCTTCCAGCCACCGAAGGCGAACTTGGCCCAGTTCCAGCCCAGCTTGCCTGCGGGAACAGCGGCTTCGAATGTCCGCACCGGCCAGCCGAGCAGTGCGGCGGCAAACTCCTCGGTGTTGGCCTGTACCTGCTCGGCTCCGGCCGCCAGCGCGATGTTCTCGAGATCGGTCGGGTCGAACGTGTGCAGGTCGACGACGGCCTCGAGTGCTGCTGCCCGCGAGGACTCGTCGAGCTCCTCCTGCGGCTTGCGCCAGTCCGCGAGGAACGGCAACTTGGTGACGCGAGTGGTCGCTTCCCAGGTGATGCGGCCGAGCCAGCGAGCGTAGAAGTTGCCCACCGTGGTCGGTTCACCCGCGAAGACGAACCTGCCGCCGGGTTTGAGCACACGCAGTACCTCACGCAGGGACTGTTCGACGTCCGGGATGTGATGCAGCACAGCGTGCCCGACGACGAGGTCGAAGGTGTCGTCCTCGTACGGAATGGTCTCCGCATCGGCGACGCGGCCGTCGACGTCGAGTCCGAGGTGTTCGGCATTGCGCAGGGCGACCTTCACCATTCCGGGAGAGAGATCGGTGACCGAGCCCTTCTCGGCGATGCCTGCCTGCATCAGATTGAGCAGAAAGAAACCCGTTCCGCAGCCCAGCTCGAGTGCGCGCCCGTACGGCAGAGCCGACTGGGCCGACGGGTCGCCGGAGACGGCCTGATCGAATCTTCCGCGGGCGTAATCGATGCAGCGCTCGTCGTAGGAGATCGACCACTTGTCGTCGTAGGTCTCGGCTTCCCAATCGTGGTAGAGCACCTGCGCCAGTTTGGTGTCCGACCGTGCGGCTTCGACCTGCTCGGCAGTGGCGTGCGGGTTCGGGGCCGGATCGACAGTCCGATCCTCCGCCTCGACCGACACACTCGAGATCGATCTATTCACACCGTCGTGGGGGCTTGCAGTCATCAGGCGAGCCTACTATCCGGTAGCTGGAGAACAACTCTTCTCGGCCATCGACGATGTTCACCTACCGGTGAACCTCGCTTTACCCGGCCCGTCGGCCACGAACGACGTCATTCCGATCGTGCGATCCTCGGTGGCGAACAGGGCCGCGAACTGCTGAGCTTCGATGCGAAGACCGTTGGTGAGGTCGACATCGAGCCCTTGGTCGATCGACGCCTTCGCTGCAGCGAGCGCTCGCGATGCACCGGTGGTGAACTGGGCCGCCCATGCCCGCGCCGCGTTGTACACCTCGTCGGGAGCGACCACCTCGTCCACCAAGCCGATGCGCAGCGCCTCCTCCGCGCCGACGAACCGCCCGGTGAAGACCATGTCCTTCGCACGACTCGGCCCGATCAGCCGAGCCAGTCGTTGAGTTCCGCCGCCGCCGGGGATCACCCCGAGCAGCACTTCCGGGACTCCGAACTTGGCGTTGTCGCCGGCAATTCGACGATCGGCCCCGAGCGCGACCTCGAGCCCGCCGCCCAGTGCGTATCCGGTCACTGCGGCCACGACAGGCTTGGGGATGGTGCTCAGCGAGCCGAGTGCGGACTGCAGGTCGCCCGCGATCTCCGCCATCTCTGCCGCAGACAAGTTCGCCATCTCCTTGATGTCGGCACCGGCCGCGAACACTTTCTCGCCGCCGTAGACGACGACCGCCTTGATCTCGGCATCGACCGTGGCCTGGCGCGCCGCAGCGCGAATCTCCTCCTGCATCTGACGATCGAGAGCATTCATCGGCGGACGATCCAAGCGGATGGTGCCGATACCGTCGGAAACCTCGAGATTCACGAACTCAGCCATGTGCGGAAGGCTACCGGGCCGACTCCGGACGATCCGACCAGGGATGTCGCACTCCCGCGTAGTAGGCATCGTCTCCGTCGAACAGCACCCGGACTGCGCCGTCCTCGCGGATCAACGTCGGCAGGACCGGCGCTATCCGACGTTCGTGATCGACGACCTCGGCGACAGTGGCGAAACGCGACAACTCGTCCAACTGACTCCACGTCGGCGGCAGCAGGATGGTGTGGCCGGCGCGCCAATCCGCCAGCGCGTCACCCGTCGAACGCCAGCTCACCGACGCAGCCTCGCTGGTGTCACCGTCCGCGATCTGGCCTTCCGGCAGGACCGCGACGAAGAACCGGGTGTCGTACCGACGCGCTTCGCCGACCGGCGTGATCCAGTGTGACCACGGCCGGAGCAGATCGGACCGCAGCACCAGATCGTGAGCGGTCAGAAACTCTGCGAACGAGAGTTCACGCCGCTCGAGCCTGCCCCGCTCCGCCGTGAAGGGAGCGGTGTCGGCAACGATCGAATCCGGGGTGGACCCGGCCAGTAGCACCCCGCACTCCTCGAACGTCTCTCGCGCCGCCGCACACACGAGAGCCTGCGCCTTGCCCTCGTCGGTTCCGAGGCGCTCGGCCCACCAGGACGGCGGCGGGCCGGCCCATCGGACGTCTGCTGCCGCGTCGGACGCGTCGACGCCGCCACCGGGAAAGACCGTCATACCGCCCGCGAACGCCATCCCACCGACGCGTTCGAGCAAGAACACCTCGACCTCGGTCCGTGATCGACTGTCGCGAATCAGAATGACCGTCGCCGCGTCGCGGGCAGGGACGTGATCGGCAGCACCGTTCGAGCTCATGTCGGCAACGTACCGCTGCACCGAGCAGCTCGATCCGGCGGCACGGGCTAGCGCCGATGCGCTCCGGCAGCGCGGGTACGGCGGGCGAAGAACCGGCCGTCGACGCGATCGAGCGAGATCGACTGGCTGAACGCCTCGGTCAGGTTCTCGGCCGTGACGACGTCGTCGACCAATCCCTGCGCCACCACGCCGCCTTCCTTGAGGAGCAGCGCGTGACTGAACCCCGGGGGAATTTCCTCCACGTGATGGGTGATGAGCACGGTGGCAGGCGCGTCCGGGTCGGCCGCGAGATCGGCCAATCGTGCTACCAGTTCCTCCCGACCACCCAGGTCGAGGCCTGCGGCGGGCTCGTCGAGCAACAGCAGTTCGGGGTCGGTCATCAGAGCGCGCGCGATGAGAACCCGTTTGCGTTCCCCCTCGGAGAGGGTTCCATAGGTGCGGGTGGCGAGATGTTCGGCACCGAGACTCTCGAGCATCTCCACCGCCCTCTCGGTGTCGACCGCATCGTATTTCTCTCGCCAGCGCCCGAGCACCGAATACCCGGCGGAGACCACCAGATCGGACACGAGTTCGTCGGCCGGAATGCGATGCGCCAGTGAGGACGAGGACAGGCCGATCCGCGGTCTCAGTTCGGAGACGTCGGATCTGCCCATCACCTCACCGAGAACGTGGGCTGTACCCGAGGTGGGATGGATTTCGGCCGCCGCGATGCGGAGCAACGACGTCTTTCCGGCACCGTTCGGTCCCAGGACGACCCATCGTTCGTCCAGTTCCACCTTCCACGTGACGGGTCCCACCAAGGCCACCCCGCCGCGGCGGACGACAACGTCGGTGAAATCTACGAGCAGGTCGGGATCCGGTTCAGACACGACGCCTATCTTCTCGCACATCCGCTGCGCATTCACGGCAGGATATGCACGCGTGTCGCGCAATGACGATCTACCTCCCAGCCCGCACCCGTCGGTCGACGGTGAATCCAGCCCCAATCCGCCTGGTTCGCCGTTCCCTCTGGGTGCCACGGCGATGCCAACTGGTACACAATTTGCAGTCCACGCGCCCGAGGCCGAGGGCGTCGAAGTGTGCCTGATCGACCCGCAGGGTGGCGAACGCCGGGTAGAGCTGGCCACCCGCACCTTTGGGGTTCGACACGCGTTCGTCCCCGGAGTCCGGCCCGGCGACCGGTACGGCTTCCGTGCGCACGGCACCTGGGATCCACACTCGGGGCGTCGGTTCAACGGCGCAAAACTTCTGCTCGATCCCTCCGCGCGACAAGTGACGGGAGGCTTCGGAGACCCGGCTGCCTCGTTGGCGTACGTCGACGATCCGTTCGGGGCACCGAGTTCTGTCGATTCGCTCGGCCACGTACCCGTCGCCGTGGTACGCGCACCGCTGACCGGCCCCGACCGACCTGCGCGGCCGGACGTCCCCTGGGACCGAACCGTCCTCTACGAGTTGCACGTGGGATCGTTCACCGCCCGCAATGACGCTGTGCCGGAGAATCTTCGCGGAACCTACCTCGGCCTGACCCAACCCGCGGTACTCGAACATCTCGCGCGCATCGGCATCACCTCGGTGGAGTTGCTGCCGGTGCAGACCACGTTCACCGAGCCCGGCGTGCGTGCGCGTGGGATGCGAAATCACTGGGGCTATTCGACGGGAGCGTATTTTGCGCCGGACCCGCGTTTCGCTGCCGTTCCCGGCGAGGAGGTCGAGGAGTTCGCCGCAATGGTCGACGCGTTGCACGCCGTGGGAATCGAGGTGATCCTCGACGTCGTCTACAACCACACGTGCGAATCCTCGGTGGACGGCCCCTCGATCAGCTGGCGGGGATTGGATGCGCCCGGCTACTACCTGCTCGACGGACGCGGATCGGACGTCGATCTGACCGGTTGCGGAAACACCCTCGATTCCGCCTCGCCCGCAGTGGTGCGCATGGTGTGCGACAGCCTGCGGTACTGGGTTCAGGAGATGGGTGTGGACGGGTTCCGATTCGATCTCGCCAGCACTCTCGGCCGGCCCGGGGGTTGGCGATTCGATACTCGCGCACCACTGTTGACGGCCATCGCCGTCGATCCCGTTCTGTCACAAGCCAAACTGATCGCCGAACCGTGGGACGCCACCGGAGCCGGCTACCAAGTCGGCAACTTCGGCGTTGCATTCTCGGAATGGAACGATCGCTATCGCGACACTATGCGCGGCTTCTGGGCAGGTCATCACGGCGTCCGTGACGTGGCATCGCGGCTGGCCGGTTCGGAAGATCTGTTCGCGGGCGGCGGTCGCCTGCCATGGGCATCGATCAACTTCATCACCGCGCACGACGGGTTCACCGCCCGAGACCTGGTGTCCTACCAGGACAAACACAACGAAGCCAACGGCGAACAGAACAGGGACGGAACCGACAACAACTCGTCCGTCAATCACGGCGTGGAGGGGCCGACGGAGGACCAGTCCGTGCTCGACGCACGCGGTCGCCATGTTCGTGCCCTGCTGGCCACACTCACACTGTCGACCGGAACGCCGATGCTGCTCGCCGGCGACGAATTGGGCCACACTCAGGCCGGCAACAACAACGCGTACTGCGTTCCTGAGGACACACCGGCCGCGGATGCGTGGGCCATCGACTGGGATGCCGCTGATCAGAACATGATTCGCTACGTCGGCCGATTGCTTCGTATCCGCGCGAGTGCACCGACCCTTCGGCAGCAGGAGTTCTTCACCGGCCGAGCAACGCCGACCGGTCGGCCCGATCTGGTGTGGTTCGATTCCGCCGGAACGGAATTCGACACCGCTCGCTGGAACGACGATTCGATACGGACCATCCAAGCCTGGGTCGACGGCTCCGACGTCCGGTCCTACGCTTCCGACGGCGGCCGCGTCGACGATGCGAGTTCTTTGCTGATTCTGCACTCGGGTGGACCCGCAGAGATCACTCTGGCGTGCCCGAGTTGGTCGACCTCGCGGTTCGTCCCAGTGCTCGATTCCGCCAATCTCGACGGGGTTCCCTCCGATACCGTTGCGCTGGATGCCGGTTCGACGATATCGGTGACCGGATCCACGGTGCTGGTGTACCGCAGCGCAGGCAGGTGAGTCATGAACAGCTGTATCAGGGGACCGACCCCGAGCGCGTAGAGCACAGTTCCCAATCCGAGCGTGCCGCCGAGCAACCAACCGGTGAGCACTACGGTCGATTCGATCCCGGTGCGGGTCAACCGAATCGACCACCCGGTCCTGTGCACGAGGCCGGTCATCAATCCGTCTCGGGGCCCCGGCCCCATTCCGGCACCGATGTAGAGCGCGGTGGCGAATGCGTTGATCACGATCCCCGACACCATCGCCAGTGCTCGAATCACGATCCCGTCGAGATTCGGCAACATCGCGGTGGTCGCATCCACGGCGAGCGCGATCACCACGACGTTGCTCACGGTTCCCAGGCCCGGGCGTTGGCGCAGCGGTATCCACATCAGGAGCACCACCACTCCGGTGATCGCGGTGATGGTTCCGAAACTGAGCGGGAGATGGCTTTCGAGACCCTGGTGGAAAACATCCCACGGATTGACGCCGAGGCCGCCGGCGATCATCAACGACATCGACGCCCCGTACAGCCACAGACCCACGTAGAGGGCAATCAGTCGAGAGGGCAGCCGCCTACCGACGACCGAGCGAAACGGTGAGATGAACATGGGTTCAGTCTCCGCACTACTGGATACCATCTGCATAGCCACTTACACGACAGTGGACCCCTGATTGGGATAGCTCCGCTATCGGGGAACCGCGATCACCGTCGTCGAACCCGGTGCCACTTCGGTGAAGCCGGCATCTCGCACGGCAACGGCCTCGCCGCGCCGCACTTCATCCATCGCACGCGCCCACTGACCGGAGTCGGCCGAGCGGACCGAGCACCGATAACCTGCCGCGGCCCATTGTCGACACTGGTCCACGCTCATCGCCCCGGCGAGCAACATCGAGGCGTGTCCCACTTGAGCCGCGGCCTTACCCACCGTCATGGACAATGAGGCATCCACCCACAAGACCGGACCCTCCGAGGGCGAGGGCTCGTCCTCGGCCGGTACGTCCGTGCCACCGATCTGCAGGCGCTTGATCCGCGGATCCAGATCCCCGACTCGGCCGGGCACGAATGCCCGTGCCGACGCACCACCGATGTCGACAGTGACGCCCGGGACATCCTGTGACGCGGCCCACTGCGCGCCGCGCGCCCGCCGAGCGACTTTACGAATCCGCGCCGATGTCCAGTCGGTGAAGGCCTCGTGCCACGAAGCACCCACTCCCACACGCGGATCGAGGCACAGCATGACCGTGGCCGTTGCCGCTGCCTCGAGCAACTCGAAGCGCAACGGCGGATCGGCCTTGGGAATGTGCAACACCAGCGGCATGGCCAGTACGTCCGCCGAATCGGCTGGATCCTCTGCCCCTCCGTACCCACGAGCGAGCGCGCCATGACGCGAGGCGAACGTGTTGTCCGAGGAGGATTGCTCCTCGTCACTCCGGTCGGCCACGTCGATGTCCACCTCCGCGAACTCGGGACCTCCGGCCACGGACTCGCCCGTCACAGGATCGGGATGCGGCGGACTCCCCCGTCGACTGCGTCCGCGGCTTCGATTTCGTTGCGGGTGACACCGAGTATGAACAGCACAGCGTCCAGGTACGGATGCGAAATGGCGGTATCCGCAATCTCTCGCAACGCCGGCTTGGCATTGAATGCAACACCCAGACCTGCCGCGGTCAGCATGTCGATATCGTTGGCACCGTCGCCGACTGCGACGGTCTGGTCCATCGGCACGCCGGCTTGGGCCGCGAACTCCCGTAGCGCCGTCGCCTTCGCCGCGCGATCGACGATTTCTCCGGTGACCCGCCCGGTGAGCTTTCCGTCGATGATTTCGAGCGTGTTCGCTTTGACGTAGTCCAGTTCGAGTTCGTGCGCGAGCCCTTCGATGACCTGACGAAAACCTCCGGATACGACGCCGCAGGCGAACCCGAGTCGTCGAAGGGTCCGGATGGTCGTGCGAGCGCCTGCCGTCAGCGCGAGACTCTCACCGACTTCGTCGATGACCGATTCGTCGAGACCTGCCAGCGCGGCCACCCGCTGTTCGAGCGATTCCGTGAAGTCGATCTCGCCGCGCATGGCCGCCTCGGTGACCGCGCGGACCTCGTCTTCGCGGCCGGCACGAGCCGCCAACATCTCGATGACCTCGCCTTGCACCAGCGTGGAGTCGACATCGAAGACGATGAGCCGCTTGGATCGACGCGCGATCCCGGCTCGTTCCACGGCGATGTCGACACCGATTCCCGCCGCGATCGCCGCGAGACCGGTGCGCAATTGCACGTCGGCATCGGGCGAGGTGTCGGTTGCCGTGACCTGCAGTTCGAGGCCGGTCACGGGGTAATCGGCAATTCCTCTGATGGAGTCGATATTGGCACCTTGACGGGCCAATTGGCGCGAGATGGCACTGAAGGCCCGTGCGGTGACAGGTCGGCCGAGAACCACGACGACGTGGGTGGCCAATATCTGTCCGCCGGCCCGCGAGGTTCCGATCTCCACGTCGACATGCACACCGACCGTGGCCATGGCGTCCTCGAGCTCTTCCTGCAGGGCTTCGGGATCTCGGGGACAGGTGAGCAGAACACCGAGGGTCAGTCGCCCTCGGATGACGACCTGCTCGACGTCGAGCAAGCTCACATCGTGCCGAGACAGCGCCGCGAACAGCACCGACGTGACACCCGGCTTGTCGGGTCCCGTCACCGTCACCAGCACTGCGGTGTCGCTCGAGCTCACCGGATCTCCCTCTTTCACGTGTGGCCGTCTACCGGCCGGATCTTGATCTTGCCCCGAACTGTGCTTGCCACGAGATTGTCCCAAGCGAAGAGCCCCACCCGGTAGCCGGGAGGGGCTCTCGCTGTGCTGTGAACTACTTGGGGTCGTGGTCGCCGGAGCCCTCGTGATCGCTGGTGGCGATCGGAGCCCGGCGGGCCTGTTCCATCACTGCGGTGGTACTACCGCCATGTGCTCCGGGGCCGACGTGCGCTTCCGCGCGCATCCGCTCGACCATGTGCGGATAGTGCAGCTCGAACGCCGGACGCTCGGACCGGATTCGCGGCAGCTCGGTGAAGTTGTGCCGCGGCGGCGGGCAGGACGTGGCCCATTCCAGGGAGTTTCCGTAGCCCCATGGATCGTCGACGGTGACGACCTCGCCGTATCGGTAGGACTTGAAGATGTTCCACACGAACGGCAGGGTCGACGCACCGAGGATGAATGCACCGATCGTGGAGATGATGTTCAGCGTGGTGAAGCCGTCCGAGGGGAGGTAGTCGGCGTAACGACGCGGCATTCCCTCGTTACCGAGCCAGTGCTGCACCAGGAACGTTGCGTGGAAGCCGAAGAACGTCAGCCAGAAGTGCCACTTGCCGAGCGCCTCGTCCATCATCCGGCCCGTCATCTTGGGGAACCAGAAGTAGATGCCTGCGTACGTTGCGAACACCACGGTGCCGAAGACGACGTAATGGAAGTGGGCGACGACGAAGTAGGTGTCGGTGACGTGGAAGTCGATCGGCGGCGAGGCCAGGAGCACACCGGTCAATCCGCCGAAGACGAACGTGATCAAGAAGCCGATGGAGAACAGCATCGGTGTTTCCAACGTCACCTGACCGCGCCACATGGTTCCGACCCAGTTGAAGATCTTCACACCGGTGGGCACGGCGATCAGGAACGTCATGAACGAGAAGAACGGCAGCAGCACCGCACCGGTGGCGTACATGTGGTGCGCCCACACCGCGATGGAGAGTGCTGCGATAGCGATCGTCGCGTAGATCAGACCGGAGTAGCCGAAGATCGGCTTACGGGAGAAGACCGGGAAGATCTCCGTGACGATGCCGAAGAACGGCAGCGCGATGATGTACACCTCGGGGTGACCGAAGAACCAGAACAGGTGCTGCCACAGCAGTACGCCACCGGTTGCCGGATCGAACAGATGCGCACCCAGGTGCCGGTCCGCGGCCAAGCCGAGCAGCGCCGCCGTCAGCAGCGGGAAGGCCAGCAGAATCAGGATCGATGTCACCAGGATGTTCCAGGTGAAGATCGGCATGCGGAACATCGTCATACCGGGGGCACGAAGGCAGATGACCGTGGTGATCATGTTGACGCCACCGAGGATGGTGCCGAGGCCGGCGACGGCCAGGCCCATGATCCACAGGTCGGCACCCACACCCGGCGAGTGCAGCGCCGAGGTCAGTGGTGTGTAGGCGGTCCATCCGAAGTCCGCCGCGCCACCGGGAGTGATGAACCCGGCCGTGGTGATCAACGCCCCGAACAGGTACAGCCAGTACGAGAACGCGTTCAACCGCGGGAACGCGACGTCGGGCGCACCGATCTGCAGCGGGAGGATGTAGTTCGCGAAGCCGAACACGATCGGTGTCGCGTACAGCAGCAGCATGATGGTGCCGTGCATGGTGAACAGCTGGTTGTACTGCTCGTTGGACAGGAACTGCAGGCCGGGTACGGCCAACTCGGCGCGCATCAACAGCGCCATCAGCCCGCCGACGAGGAAAAACGCGAACGATGTCGCGATGTACATGATCCCCAACACCTTGGGATCGGTGGTCGTTACCGCTTTGTGCAGAAACGACCCCTTCGGTCCCATCCGCGGCGGGAACGGCCGAGCAGCATCCACCGCGGAAGCGGGCCTGGGCGCTAGGGCAGTCACAGATCCTCCTGATTGCGCGTCGGACCCCGAACCACGAGGCGACGTCATCTAGTCGTGCGCTCCTCGAATCGTAGACCGTCGGACCGAGGCTTGCCGAACCGGTCCTACCGTGTGTCGTATTGGACTCGGACGCTGCCGCCCGAATCGAGTGATCTGCCTGCGCTGTCGGCATTTCCGTCCTCGTGGACAACCTCGCCGCAGCCGCTGATTTCGTGAGCTCGACGGTGCCCGTTCGAGTGTTTCACCGCCGTCGCCTTCCGATACTGTGTGAAACCACCCGACCGGCGAAGGAAGTCCCGCTGTGCCATTCCATCCGCGCCACCCCCGTTCGTGCGCACCGCGCAGAATCGGCGCTGTCGCCGCAGTGTGCGTTGCCGCAGCTGTGGCACTGGCAGGTTGTTCGGACTCCGAGTCCGGCGACGACGCATCGAGCATCATCCGCACCACGACCAACATCGCCGGTGCCGGAGTGGTCGGGAACAACCGAGACACCGTCGGGCTGTGCCCCGCCCTCGCCCCACTCGATCGGACCGGCGTCGAGGGAGACACCCGACCGGTAGGCCACGCCGAGGGAATCAGCGTCATCCCGGCCGACCCTCGACGCATCGTCGTACTCGACGCTGCAGGCCTGGACGCGAGCTGCGCGGTCGGAATCTGGGAACGCGTCGTCGGCGCGGCGACGCTCGATCCTTATTTCCGCGGCGACGGAGATCAACCGCTGTACTTGGGAACCGGTTTGGCGTCCGTGCCGTCGGTCGGTCCGGTCGGCGCACCGGATATCGATGCCATCGCCGCTCTCGATCCCGATCTGATCCTGGGATCGGATTCTCTCGGACCAGATACCTACGACTCCCTGAGCGCCATCGCACCGACCGTCTTCACCGCCACCGGACAGAACTGGAAGGACACCTTCCTGCAGTCGGCGGCGGCGCTGGGTAGAGGGCAGTCCGGATTCGACGCGCTCGCCTCGTTCTCCGCCGATGCCGAGCGAGTCGGTCGCGAGATCGACGCCACTCAGACCCAGGCGTCGGTCATCCGATTCGGCGCAGACTCCATCGAGGTGGACGGGCCGGACTCGTTCGCGGGTCAGGTTCTGGCAGAGGTGGGGGTCGCGAGACCGCAAAGTCAGCGCGGCCCGGACTTCTCGATCGATTCCGATGACCTCGCGTCGGCCGAGGGCGACATCGTCTACGTTCGGTTCTCCGGTCCGGACGGCGAGAGTTTCGGTCGCGAGGTGATGAACAGCGACGCCTGGCACGATCTCGGCTCGGTCACCGACGGGCGAGTGTTCGCGGTGAACGACACGGTGTGGTCTGGTAGCGGTGTCGTCGCAGCACGAGCCATCCTGGCCGATCTGTCCGCTTCCCTGAACGCGTACGTCTCCTGAACGCTTACGTCTCCTGAACGCGAGGTTCCGACGCCGTGCCCATCCCAGAATTCGTGCAAGCGCTGCGCAGCGTCGTCGGCACCTCTCCCCTGTGGCTCTCCGGCGTCAGTGCGGTCGTTCTCGATGACGACCGACGTGTACTGCTGACGCTGCGGGCGGACAACAACACCTGGGCCGTGGTCTCCGGAATCCTGGAGCCGGGCGAGGAACCCGCGCCCGCCGCGCTGCGAGAGATCGGCGAAGAGACCGGGATCGAGGCCACGATCGTTCGGCTGACGAGCGTCGATGTGACCGAGCCGATCACCTATCCCAATGGTGATGTCGCGCAGTATCTCGACATCACGTTCCTCGCCCGGTATGTCGCAGGCATCCCGCACGTCGCCGACGACGAGAATCTCGACGTGGCCTGGTTCGCACTCGACGCGCTGCCGGACAACCTCACCACGACCTCGAGATTGCGGATCGAGAAAGCCGTCGCCGACGATCCTGCGGCGTGGTTCCGCCGCTGATCTCACTCACCCACGCCGAGCTGACCGCTCCTCGGGCTCCCTCGATCGATAAAATGTGATATCACTTTAATATCATCATCGACTAGGAGGCCCCCATGTCCACACCCGTAACCGTCGCCGAGGAGCCGACGGGTACTCCAACGACCACCATCGCCGAACGCACCGGATGGGATCTGCCCGGCTGGTCGATGCTCGGCGTCGGCTTGGTGCTGTTTCTCGGCGGAATCGCCGCGTTCGCGCTCGGACTCGTGTTCTCGATCGTCGGACTCGTCGTCGGCGGAATCGTGCTGTTCGTGCTCTCGATTCCTGCACTCATGGGATTGACGCTGGTGCAACCGAACCAAGCTCGGGTTCTGCAACTGCTCGGAAGCTCGTACAGCGGTACCTTACGCACTCCGGGATTGCGCTGGACCAATCCGCTGACCTACCGCAGGGCCATCTCGACGCGAATTCGCAACCACGAGACCGGGCAATCAAAGGTCAACGACGCCGAGGGCAATCCGATCGAGATTTCGGCCATCGTCGTCTGGCAGGTCGCCGATACCGCTCTGGCCTCGTTTCAGGTCGATGACTACGAGGAGTTCGTGGCCGTACAGACCGAGTCGGCGGTCCGCCACATCGCAGGCAGCTATCCCTACGACGCCGAAGGACGGATGTCGTTGCGGGAGAACGCCGACGAGATCACCGCTGCCATGTCGCAGGAAGTGCACGCCCGGGTGCGCTCGGCAGGCGTCGAGGTCATCGAAACCCGAATCAACCGCCTCGCCTATGCCCCGGAAATTGCTCAGGCGATGCTACGACGCCAACAAGCGGGAGCGGTGATCGCGGCGCGTCAGCAGATTGTCGAAGGCGCTGTCGGAATGGTGGAGATGGCATTGTCGAAGCTCGAGGAAAAGCAGTTCGTCGAGCTCGACGAGGAACGCAAGGCCACCATGGTGTCGAATCTGCTGGTCGTGTTGTGCAGCGACAACGACACCCAGCCGGTCATCAATACCGGATCGCTGTACCAGTGAGCCATGGCCGCCGAGCGTAAGAAGATTCTGCTCCGGCTGGATCCGGCTGTACACGACGCCCTCGCTCGTTGGGCCTCGGACGAACTACGGAGCACCAACGCTCAGATCGAGTTCTTGTTGCGCCGGGCACTGAGCGAGCAGGGTCGAATGCCGAAAGAGGCGAAGGATATTCGCGCACCGGGACGTCCACCGAATTCGTGAGCGTCCCGGTGTGCCCGGGGGCCGTCAGAAATCCCAGTCCTCGTCCTCGGTGTTGACCGCCTTACCGATGACGTACGAGGAGCCCGAACCGGAGAAGAAGTCGTGGTTCTCGTCGGCGTTCGGCGACAGTGCCGACAGAATTGCCGGATTCACATCCGTTTCGTCCTTGGGGAACAGGCCCTCGTAGCCGAGGTTGTTGAGCGCCTTGTTGGCGTTGTACCGCAGGAACTTCTTGACGTCCTCGGTCAGCCCGATCTCGTCGTAGAGGTCCTGGGTGTACTCCACCTCGTTGTCGTACAACTCGAACAGCAACTCGAACGTGTAGTTCTTGAGCTCTTCGCGCTGCGCCTCGCTGACCTTCTCGAGGCCCTTCTGGTACTTGTAGCCGATGTAGTACCCGTGTACCGCCTCGTCGCGGATGATCAGGCGGATCAGGTCCGCAGTGTTGGTGAGCTTCGCGCGCGAAGACCAGTACATCGGCAGATAGAAGCCGGAGTAGAAAAGGAAGGACTCGAGCAGCGTGGACGCGACCTTGCGCTTGAGCGGATCGTCCCCGTGGTAGAAGTTCAGGACGATCTCGGCTTTGCGCTGGAGATTGACGTTCTCCTCGGACCAGCGGAACGCGTCGTCGATGTCGCGGGTGGAGCTGAGGGTGGAGAAGATGGAGCTGTAACTCTTGGCGTGCACCGACTCCATGAAGGCGATGTTGGTGTACACCGCTTCTTCGTGGGGCGTGATGGCGTCCGGAATGAGACTGACCGCGCCGACGGTGCCCTGGATCGTGTCCAGCAGCGTCAAGCCGGTGAACACCCGCATGGTGAGTTGCTTCTCGACGGCGGTCAACGTGGCCCAGGACGGAATGTCGTTGGACACCGGCACCTTCTCCGGCAACCAGAAATTACTGGTGAGCCGCTCCCAGACTTCGGAGTCCTTGTCGTCCTGGACCCGATTCCAGTTGATTGCGGAGACGCGATCGATGAGCTTCACCATGTGTCCTATCTACCGAAGAAATCTGCCGAATACTGGCCTGCCTGAACACTACCGCTTGTGTCCGACATCAATAGCCAACACAAGATCTGTGTCGTGCGCCTTTTGCGTACCTATAGG